>CAZEBA010000019.1:0-7129 GCA_964510615.1 uncultured Gemmatimonadota bacterium | reverse complement strand
AGAGACATCGTCGCACGATACGGGGATGATCACCGAGACGATGGCCGATCTGTACCTGACGCAGGGTCTCTACGAGGAGGCGGCCGGTATCTATGGGGAGCTGGTCAAGCGGCGCCCCACGGAGCCCGGCCTTCGCGACCGCCTTGCACGGGCCAGGGCGCTGGCGAGCGGAGAGGTGACTGCCGGTTGGCACGACGTTGTGCGGCTCGCCGGCAGGGGAGCTGCGAGCGCTTCGGAGCGGGAGGACGGCTCGCCAACGGCGGGAGATCCCGACGAGGATGACCGCTGCACGAAGGGCACCGGCGGGATCCGCTCGCACCTGCAGGCGCTGATCGGCGGTCGTGCGCCGACCGCGCCGTCGCCGCTCGGGCCAGCGGGTGAGGCGGAGGACGACGAAGCGGCGGTTACGTCCGGTCGCAGGGATGCCCGCGCCGAGGAGTACTCTTCCGGCTTCGGCGACTGGCTACGCAGCCGGCGCTGATTCGCTCGTGAGAATCGGTGTCCTGCACGGCCCGAACCTCAACCTGCTGGGTCGCCGTGATCCTGCCAGGTACGGGACGCTCCCGCTCGCCGAGATCGACGTTCTCCTGAAGAAGCAGGCCCGACTCCGGGGCGTCGACGTGATCGCGTTCCAGTCGAATCACGAGGGTGAGCTCATCGACTGGATCCACGAACGCATGGACGACGTGGCCGGCTGGATCGTCAACCCCGCCGCGCTCGGCCACACGAGCTACGCGCTTCGCGATGCGCTCGAGGCCAGCGCCCGGCCGTTCGTAGAGGTACACCTGTCCAACGTCTACGCCCGGGAGCCCTTCCGGGGCCGCTCGGTGCTCGCCGAGCTGGCCCTCGGCGTCGTGACCGGCTTCGGCGCCGGGAGCTATCTGGCGGCTCTGGAGGCGCTGATCTCCCACCTCGGTCCGCCTGGCGTCGAGGACGTCGGGTGAGGACTCCGGCGGATGCGCGCCGCGACCGGCTCGCCCGGATGCGGGCGGAGATGGTCACTCACGGGTTGGACGCGGCCCTGGTCGCCCACGGACCCAACGTGCGCTACCTGTCGGGGTTCAGCGGATCCAGCGGGTGGCTGATCGTGCTCCCCGAGGAGACCGGTCTGATCACCGACTTCCGCTACGAGGAGCAGGCCGTCGACGAGGTGGCCGGCGTGGCCGAGGTGATCCCCGTCCGCGACGGGCTGCTGTCCGGGCTGGCGCAACGGCTGGAGAACCGTTCCCAGGTCCGGAAGGTCGGCTTCGAAGCGGGCCACGTAACGGTCCGCGAACGGCGGGAGTTGGGGGAGCGCTGCGGCAGCGTGGTGTGGGATGACCTGCCTGCCATCGTGGAGCGCTCTCGAGCCGTCAAGGAGCGGGCCGAACTGGAGCGGATCGAGTCGGCGGTCCGAATCGCGGAGGCCGCACTGGAGGAGGTGCTGACCGTGGTGGAGGAGGGCGTCACCGAACGGGAGCTGGCCGCCGAGCTGGACTACCGACTCGCTCGGCAGGGCTCGGCAGGCCCGGCGTTCGAGACGATCGTGGCCAGCGGGGCGAGGACCGCGCTTCCACACGCCCGGCCCTCGGAGCGCAGACTGGCCGAGGGCGATCTGGTGCTTCTCGACTTCGGAGCGACCTTCGACGGGTATTGCTCGGACATCACGCGAACCGTGGTGCTCGGCGCGGCCAGGCCCTGGCAGCGGGCCATCCACGAGAGCGTCCTCGAGGCCCAGGCCGCCGCGCTGGCCGCGATCGAGCCGGAGGGATCGGCTGCCGACGTCGACCGGGCGGCCCGGGACCGACTGGGATCCGCGGGCCTCGCAGAGCGATTCGGGCACTCGGTCGGCCACGGGATCGGCCTCGAAGTGCACGAGGGCCCGAGACTGTATCGCGATTCGAAGGAGAGGCTGGCGACCGGAAACGTGGTGACGGTGGAACCGGGAGTGTATCTTCCCGGCGAGGGCGGTGTCCGAGTCGAGGATGATGTCGTCGTGGCCGAGGCCGGACACCGCGTGTTGACCGCTTCCTCGAGAGCTCTGCGGGAGCTCTGATCGGTGTTGCCCCGGAGCCCCGATTCCTTTGCCCACGTACAACGACAAGTTACGTTATCGCATTGCGGTACATACAGATGAGCATTCTTCGCCATGGCCGACACCTCTAACTTCAGGAACGGAATGGTGATCGAGCTGGACGGGACACTCTTCTCGATCACCTATTTTCAGCACGTAAAGCCGGGGAAGGGTGGGGCGTTCGTGCGCACGAAGCTCAAGGACGTGATGTCGGGAGCTGTGCTGGACAGGACCTTCCGCGCAGGAGAGAAGGTGCAGGAGGTCCGCCTTGTCCGCCGTCCGATGCAGTACTCGTACACGGATGGCCAGCTCTACTACTTCATGGATACCGAGACGTTCGAGATGACCCCCCTGTCTCCGGAGGCGATCGGAGACGATCAACTTCGGTACTTGCAGGAGAACATGGTCTGTGAGGGTCTGACGCGGGGGGCCGCCGTGCTGTATGTGGAGCTTCCCCAGTTCGTGGAGCTGGAGGTGGTCGAGACCGAGCCGGGGGTCAGGGGAGACACGGCACAGGGAGGCACGAAGCCGGCGCGACTGAGCACCGGCGCGGTCGTCCAGGTCCCGTTGTTCATCGAGCGCGGCGACCGGATCCGAGTCGACCGGACGGCCGACAAGTACCTCGAGCGCCTGACCTAGGCTCCTCATGTTCGATCTCGACTGGATCCGGCGCTTGATCGAGCTGGTCGACGAATCCGATGTCGACTCCCTCGAGATCTCCCGGTTCGGCACCCGGATCGTCCTTTCGAAGTCGCCGCCGGTGATGGCTCGGCTGTCCGTGGCGGATATCGGCACCGACCCGGCCCCGATGCTGCCCGGCTCGTCCCAGCCATCGTCGCCGGTTGTGGCCCCATCGTCGGGACCTGTTGACGGCGGGAACGCGGCGGCCGAAACGGCGGCGGCGGCGGCGCCGGTGGAGGAGCTGTTCGAGATCAGCTCCCCGATGGTGGGCACGTTCTACCGCGCCCCCGCGCCCGACGCGCCGTCCTACGTCGAGGTCGGGGACCGGGTTCAGAGGGGACAGACCCTCTGCATTCTCGAGGCGATGAAGCTCATGAACGAGCTGGAGTCGGAGGTGGCGGGCGTGATCCGTGAGATCCCCGTCCAGAACGCGGAGCCGGTCGAATACGGCCAGGTGCTCTTCCGCATCGCCTTGAACGGTGCCCGTTAGCGCCTTTCCCAGCGACATCGCCTCTGGCGGGTCCGGCGCCGGTAACGCGGCTCGCCCCATTACTCGGACAGGCTCCCAGTGTTCGACAAGATCCTGATCGCCAACCGCGGGGAGATCGCCCTCCGCGTCATCCGGGCCTGTCGGGAGCTCGGCGTGCCCACGGTGGCCGTCTACTCCGAGGCCGACCGGGACTCGCTGCATGTGCGCTTCTCCGACGAGGACATCTGCATCGGGCCGCCGGCGGGTCGGGACAGCTACCTGAACATCCCGCGCATCGTGGCGGCGGCGGAGATCACCGGGGCCGACGCGATCCATCCCGGATATGGCTTTCTGGCGGAAAACGCGGACTTCGCAGAAATCTGCGAGCGAAGCGGGCTCGTGTTCATCGGTCCCACCGCGGATCAGATCCGGAGGATGGGCGACAAGGCGGAGGCGAGGCGGACCATGGCGGCGGCGGGCGTTCCGATCGTGCCCGGGTCAGATGGGCCCGTGGCCGATGAGGAGGAAGCGGTTCGGGAGGCCCGCCGGATCGGCTTTCCGGTCATGATCAAGGCCTCGGCGGGCGGTGGTGGGAAAGGGATGCGAATCGGCGAGGACGAGCAGCAGCTGCGTCGTGCCTTCGTCATGGCTCGCAACGAGGCGAAGGCTGCCTTCGACGACCCGTCGGTGTATCTGGAGAAGTACCTCCAGCGACCCCGACACGTGGAGATCCAGGTGATGGGCGATCACGCCGGCCGCGTCGTCCATTTCGGCGAACGCGACTGCTCGGTCCAGCGGCGTCACCAGAAGCTCGTCGAAGAGAGCCCGAGCCCGGCGCTCGACGAGCAGCTTCGAGCGCGGATGGGTGAGGCGGCCGTGCGAGCCGGCGTGTCGATCGGATACCGAAACGCCGGCACCGTGGAGTTTCTGCTCGACACCGACGGGACGTTCTACTTCATGGAAATGAACACCCGCATCCAGGTCGAGCATCCGGTGACGGAGGCGGTCACCGCGATCGACCTCGTGAAGGAGCAGATCCGCGTCGCTGCGGGCGAGGGGCTGAGCCTCCAGCAGCCTCCCGTCCTGCGCGGTCACGCGATCGAGTGTAGGATCAACGCCGAGGATCCAGAGCATGGCTTCCGCCCATCGCCGGGTAGAATCACGGCCTTCCACGCGCCCGGCGGGCCCGGAGTCCGCATCGACACCCACGTGTATGCTGGCTACCAGGTACCTCCCCACTACGACTCGCTGATCGCCAAGCTGATCGTTCGGGCCAACGACCGAGAGGAGGCTCTGAAGCGGGCTTATCATGCCCTTGACGAGTTCATCGTGGAGGGCATCGGGACGACGATCCCGTTTCTTCGACTGGTGCTGAGCCATCCCGACTTCATGGCCGGCGATGTCGACACGCACTTCATCGAGCGACTGGCCCGACCGTGACGGCGCCGTGATGTTCGTCGACGTCCTCACGAGCCGCGTCGAGCTGTCGGGGCGGAATCTCGGCGATGTCTCGGCGATCGCGGTAGATGCCCTCCGTTGCACGACGTCCATGCTGGCGGCCCTCGAAGCGAACGCCCGACGCATCCACGCGGTGTCCTCGGTGGAAGAAGCGCTGGAGCTGCGCCGCTCGCTGGGAGAATCTGAGGTTCGGCTCTGCGGAGAGAGGGAAGGCCGCCGGATCGACGGTTTCGATCTGGGGAACTCTCCCCTCGAGTTCGTTCGCGATGCGGTTGGCGGCAAGACCCTCGTGTTCACGACCACGAACGGGACGCGGATGCTGAGCGCCTGTGAAGGTGCCGATGAGCTCTACCTGGCCTGTTTCCGCAACCGTGCCGCCGTCGTCGATCGGCTGGTGGCCGAACACGACAGCTCCCCGCGATCTCCTCGTGGGGTCGTGATTGCCTGTGCCGGTCGGGAGGCGCGGCTCAGCCTCGATGACCTGTTGTGCGCGGGCCTGATCGTCGAGGGTCTCACGGAGGTGGTTGCCGATGCCCGTCTCTCAGACGGCGCGCGGGCCGCGCTCGCGACCGCCCGCGAGACCGGAGCGCCGTCTTTCGACTTTCTCGCCAGCACGGCGGCGGGCGAATCTTTGTTGAGCATCGGGCTCGGAAGCGATCTGGAATACTGCGCCCGCCTCGATGTGAGCCGAGCGGTTCCCCGTTTCGAGGATGGCGGGTACGCGCTCTCCCCGGTGGCGGCGGCGCCGGGAGCGGGCGGGCGGTGACGGCGAAGGCGTCGAGGAAGCCCCGGCGGCGGTCCGGGGCGGAGGCGCTCGGCGTGGCGCTGTTCGCGCTCGGCGTGTTGCTGCTGCTTGCCATCGGGCTGCCTCGCCTCACCACCGGCCGCAACCCCATCGGTCCGGTCGGAGCGGTGCTGGACTCGTTCTTCCTGGCCGGATTCGGGCCGTTCGGCTCCTTGATCGCGATTCCGGCTTTCGCCTGGGGGCTTCACGCACTCGGCGCGCTGAGTCGGGCCAGAGCGCTTCGCGTGTCGAGCTTCGGTTTCGTTCTGCTCGTTCTGCTGCCGGCGCTGTGGTGGCTCCTCGAGCCGGGGGCCGGCGGCTGGCTCGGCCGGACGGTCGGCCCGCCGCTCGCCTCGGGCTTCGGGACCTTCGGCTCGATCCTGATCGTCATCGCCGTGCTGCTCGTCACTACCGTGCTGACGCTCGAGCTCTCCCTCGCGCGGGCCGTCGGGCGTGCGGCCGGCTTGGCATGGAGAGCCGTCGTTCGCCTGGCTTCCTGGGCTTGGGGCGCCGCACGCGGCATCGGATCCTGGCTGGTGGCGCTGATCGAGGGTTGGCGTAGCACACGTCCCGTTGCCGGGTCGCCGTGGAGCGAGGAGCCACAGCCGCTCGTGCCAGCCGAGGAGGCTGGGACGGAGATCGAGATCCCGGACCGCGCCGTGCAGGCGGCCGAGGAACCCGTCCTGGCGGACCTGGCGGATCTGTCACAGACGGACCTGCCGCCGATCGAGCTCCTCACTGAGCCGGCGGCCGGCAGCGGAGGCCTCGATCAACCGTCGCTCAAGACGCTGGGTACGGTTCTGGTCGAGAAGCTGCGCACGTTTCGAGTCGAGGGTCGGATATCGGGTTGGACCACCGGCCCCGTGGTGACCCAGTTCGAGGTTGTCCCCGCGGCGGGCGTGAAGGTCGGCCAAATCTCCGCTCTGGCCGACGACCTGGCCCTCGCCTTGAAGGCGCCGTCGGTGCGCATCGTGGCCCCGATCCCCGGCAAGGGGGCCGTCGGTGTGGAGGTACCCAATCCCGAACCCGAGATCGTATGGCTGCGAGAGGTGCTGGAATCGCCCGCCTATCGGCGATCCAGCGCCCTGCTTCCGATCGCGCTGGGCCGGGATCTGGCCGGCAGACCCTACGTGACCGACCTGGCACGGATGCCGCACCTGTTGATCGCCGGTGCCACCGGAACGGGGAAGTCGATCTGCATCAACTCGATCATCACGAGCCTGGTGTACCGCTTCACCCCCGCGGAGCTTCGCCTGCTGATGGTCGATCCGAAGATGGTGGAGCTCAGCGTGTACAACGAGCTGCCGCACCTGCGCCACCCGGTCGTCGTCGAGAACGCCGAAGCGGCCTCGATCCTGAAGTGGGCCGTGTACGAGATGAGCCGGAGGTACGGCCTGCTGTCGGCCAACGGCTGCCGCAATGTGGCCGAGTTCAATCGGCGCGTGGCCTCCGGACGGGAGCTCGTCAAACCCGTGGGACCACAGCGGGAGTACGATGAGGGCCCCCTTCCGGTGCTCGTGCTGCTGATCGACGAGCTGGCCGATCTGATCATGACCGTCCAGGCGGAGGTGGAGACCCCGCTGGCCATGCTGGCGCAGAAGGCCCGGGCGGTAGGGCTCCACCTCGTGATCGCCACCCAGCGTCCCTCGGTGAACGTGATCACCGGGCTCATCAAGGCGAACTT
>CAZEBA010000018.1:0-66114 GCA_964510615.1 uncultured Gemmatimonadota bacterium | reverse complement strand
CCCCCAGCCTTCGGATCCGAAGTCCGACGCTCTATCCAGTTGAGCTACGGGCGCGGGTGGGACCGCCATCCTATCGCAGGAACGAAATCCGGACAAGGAGCGGGCGAGAGTCGAAGCGTTCCACGGCCGATGCGCCGGCCGCGCGCCATGGCCGGACTCGCGAAACCTGCCGCGCTCCCCCAACGTAAGGGCTACGTACCGACGCGCGTTCGATCTCGCTACCAGTCCGCATCCAGGAGGCGGCCTCATGTTCGGCCCTGGCGATGGCATCGCCATCCTCGGCATGGTCCTCTCCCTGCTCCTCGTTCTCTCGATCGGCAGCTTCATCCTCCTCTTCCCGGTCACAAAGCGGCTCGGCAGCGCCCTGGACCAGTGGGTCCGGATCAAGCGCTCGGAGGGCCTGTCCGAGGATGAGGTGGCGCGCTTTCGGGCCGATGTCGAAGCCTTCCGCCAGCTGCTCGATTCTCTCGCCGGCCGGCTCGAGCTGGTGGAGGAGCAGCAGCAGTTCGTCGAGAAGCTCATCGAGCAGAAGGAGACCACCGCTCTTCCTTCGCCCGGATAGCTCGTCCGGAACAACGCTTCAGCCACCGCTCGGTTTACCTGCTTCCAGCCCGTGTGGACCGTCGGTCCCCAGCCGGTTCGTTGCCGAGCCGGTGCGCCGGATTCTATTCTGTCGAGTGTAACAGACCGGTTCTCTTCAGTTTTCTCGATGTCCTCAAACGATGGGAGGTGTCATGTCCCGCAGTATTCCACGCCTCGCGGCGCTCGCTTTCCTTTTCGTCTCCACCGTGCCACTCGTCGGGCAGGAAGCCGCGTACCAGTCACCTGACAAGACCGCGCTGATCCACGACGCCCTGAGCGCAGCCACGCCGGAGATCGCCATGGGGGCCACGGTGGTCGACTGGGAGCAAAACGTCCTCAAGGAGGGCGACAACGGCTGGACCTGCTTTCCCACGCCACCGCAGGTCGAAAAAGGGCCCATGTGTCTCGACGGTGAGTGGATGAAGTGGGCCGCCGCGTGGATGAACAAGCAGCCGGTGAATATCGACGATGTCGGCATCGCCTACATGCTGGCGGGCGACTCCGGCGCCAGCAATTCGGATCCGTTCGCCGAAGGCGTGACGGACGATTGGGTCGTTGGCGGACCGCACCTCATGGTCATCACGCCGAACAACGCCGGGCTGGAGGGGATCACGACCGATCCGGAATCGGGCGGACCGTGGGTGATGTGGGCGGGCACCCCGTACGCTCACATCATGGTTCCCGTCTCGGCGATTGACCACCACGAAATGTGCGAGATGTGCCAGCAGATGCACGAGCAGATGCACAAGGAGCACAAGATGGACGAGGGTCGGTGATCGGCTAGCTTAGTATCCAGACCCCGGACGCTCCATCGAAGGGCCTTTCGGCGCCGTGCCGGAAGGCCCGTTCTTCTGTACCTGTATGGCGCAATGCGCACAAGTCAGTGCGCCCACCGCGTTAGGCAGCTTCATGCGCCGGTTAGGCAGCGTCTGTGGTGGTGGCCACGACGCAACAGACCTTCGCGGTCGAGCTATGATTAGGAAGCGAAATGGCCGCTAGGAACTCATCACGCACCCCTGCGAATTCATCTCCACAGAAGTCTTGCAGCAGCTTCATGGCATCGAACCGGTTGCTCCAGGCCAAGACGACCTCCGGACTCGCCGGACCATCGAACGACAGCTCCGCGTCAGGGAGCGTGAAGCTCCTAGCGACCAGCAATCCAGCTTGCTCGGCATGTTCGCGAAGCTTGCGCCCCATCCGAAAATCGTAGCGTCCAGCCGCCCGCGCTTGCCGACGATAGCCTCGGAACGCGTTCTTCGCGCTGTCGCTGAGTGGGGAGTGGCCGAAGAGATCGTCTATCTCCGTCAGGGCAACCCAAGCCCGGGGCCGAAGATGCTTGCACCATTGCGGCAGGACGAATGCTAGGTCTGTGAAGTATGCAGCCGCAAAACTGCACCAGAGTCCATCTGCGAGGACTCCTGGATCGGGAAGTGCACGGAGGTCTGCGCACCTGAATTCCGCGTTTGGCAGCCGCTTTCCCCGCGCCGCCTCAAGAAGCTCCTCGTTGATGTCGAAGCCTATAACATGGGCACCCCGGGCAACCAACTCAGCCGCTTGGTCACCGATACCGCAACCGAGATCGAGCAGGGTCCTGCCGGCGACATCGGGCAGAGCATCGAATACCGTCGACCACGAGCGCCACTTCCACTGGCTCTTGTAGAGATCGACGATAGTCACTGCCTACCTCGCGCGGGTTCGGGCGCAGCCGAACCCGGACTAGTTCTCCGGCGCGCGCCGAGCGGATTCGTCCGCCGACGGAAACCGCAGGCCGTGCTTGTCCCGCGACGCGAGCGCATCGGCCCAGGCTGGTCCGTACGCCCACACCGAGCGCCGTGCGTATTTCCTGAAGCGAGTATCGGACGCCCCGAGGACTCTCCGGAAGCTCGAGCAACGAGCGTCCGCCGACTCGCGGAAGGAGATACCACGGCGCCTAGCTGAAGGCGGGAATCCCCGTAATGTCCTGCCCGAGAATCAAGCCGTGGATGTCGTGCGTGCCCTCGTACGTGTAGACCGACTCGAGGTTGGCCATGTGCCGCATCGCCGAGTACTCGACCAGGATGCCGTTGGCCCCCAGCAGCCGCCGCGCCTCTCGCGCACACTCGCAGGCCATGTCGACGTTGTTCCGCTTGGCGAGCGACACCTGCTGCGGCCGGGCCCGTCCCTGGTCCTTGAGCCGTCCGAGCTGCAGCGCCAGCAGCTGCGCCTTGGTGATCTCGGTGAGCATCTCCGCCAGCCGCACCTGCTGGATCTGGTAGCCGGCGATCGGCTTATCGAACTGCACGCGGCTCTTCGCGTACTCCACGGCTTCGTGATAGCAGGCCATGGCGGCGCCGATCGCGCCCCAGGCAATCCCGTAGCGCGCCTGCGTGAGGCACATCAACGGGCTCTTGAGCCCGCCGCTCTCCGGCAGCAGGCTGGCCGCGGGCACCCGTACGTCCTGAAACGCCAGCTCGCTGGTGTCCGAGGCGAGCAGCGAGAGCTTCCCCTTCTGGTCCTTGGCCGTGAAGCCCTCCCGGTCGGTCTCAACGATAAAGCCGCGGATCGACCCCGTGTCGTCCAGCTCGCCCGTCTTCGCCCAGATGATCGCCACGTCGGCCATCGAGCCGTTGGTGATCCACATCTTGGCACCGTTGAGCACCCATTCGTCCCCGTCGCGCACGGCCCGGGTGATCATCCCGCCGGGGTTGGAGCCGAAGTCGGGCTCGGTGAGACCGAAGCAGCCGATCGCCTCGCCGCTGGCCAGCCGAGGCAGCCACTCGAGCCGCTGCTCCTCCGACCCGAACTGGAAGATCGGATACATCACCAGCGCACCCTGGACGGAGCAGAACGAACGGATGCCCGAGTCCCCCCGTTCCAGCTCCTGCATGATGAGGCCGTACGCCACGTTGTTGAGACCCGCGCACCCGTACTCCTCGGGCAGGTTGGCACCCAGGAAGCCGAGCTCCGCCATCTGCGGGATCAAAGCGGAGGGAAAGGTCCGCTCCACGTAGTGGTGCTGGATCACCGGGATCAGCTCGCTCTCGACCCAGTCGCGCACCATGTCGCGCACCGCCAGCTCCTCCTCGTTGAGCAGGCCGTCCAGTTCGAAGTAGTCGACACCCTCGAAGCTCATTCCCCCTCGCTCCGGTTAAAGGATCCGATCATCCCGCCCGATACGTGCGGACCGCCGCCGCCGCCATGCCGGCCGCGAGCACACCTCCGCCCAGGGAGCCGGCCACCCCGAAGTGGCCGGGATTCGCCAGCAGCACCAGACCGAGCATGAAGCCGCCACCCGTGGCGACGAGCGCCAAGTTCCGCCACCAGCGCCTGTTCACGCCGACCCCGGATCGCGCGTTCGCCGCCATCGAGCGTATCCCCTCACCAGCTCCCGACCGATGCGGAAACCCAGATAGTAGGCCGCTGCGAGCGGCAGCAGCCAGGCGTACCCCGGCAGGACGGCGAACCGGCCCCCGAGCACGATCCACAATGCGAACGGCAGGACGATCGCGGCCGCGATCAGGTGGGGCGCGCGACGCGTCCTGCGCTCCAGCTCCGCCTGGCAGGCGGGGCACCAGCCCGCATCGTCCAGCTCGGGCTCGGGACGCGGCCGGCCGCACGCCCGGCAGAGGGCCGAGTCGCCGTGGGGCCGGAGACGCCAGGTGCCCTTGGGCTCCCTGCCCTCGCCGACCGCGCCGGATCCGTCCGTCATCGGGACAGGGCTCCTACAGGCTGGCGATGAGCGCCGCCGCGAACTCCTCGGTCGACGCCGTGCCACGCAGATCGGGCGTGAGCGCGGTCCCCGCCTCCAGCGTCCGCGAGAGCGCGGCCCGGATCCGGTCGGAGACCTCGGTCTCGCCCAGGTGGTCCAGCATCAGGCAGGCGGCCAGGAGCAGCGAGGTCGGATTGGCGATCCCCAGCCCGGCGATGTCCGGCGCCGAGCCGTGCACCGCCTCGAAGATCGCCGCATCGGTGCCGATGTTCCCGCCGGGAGCGAAACCGAGCCCACCGACGAGGCCGGCGACCTGGTCGGACAGGATGTCGCCGAACATGTTCTCGGTAACGATCACGTCGAACTGATACGGGTCGAGCACCAGCTGCATCGCGGTAGCGTCGACGATCCTCTCATCGTAGGCGATGCGGCCCTCGTACTCCTCCGACACGTGGCGCCCGACCTCGAGGAAGAGTCCCTGCGTGCACTTGAGAATGTTCGCCTTGTGCACCAGCGTCACACGCTCTCGCCCGTGCCGCAGGGCGTACTCGAAGGCGAAGCGGACGATGCGGTCGGAGCCGTAGCGAGTGATCAGCATGACCGACTCGGCGACGGCCTTCGGGTCGTTCTCCATGCCGATGAAATGCTCGATGCCCGCGTACAGGCCCTCGGTGTTCTCGCGGACGATCACCAGGTCGAGCCCGGGGTAGCGGGCGGCAGGCAGGATCGTCTTGGCCGGGCGCACGTTGGCGAACAGATCGAAGTGCTTGCGCAACGCGACGTTGATCGACCGGAACCCCGAACCGATCGGCGTCGTCAGCGGACCCTTGAGGGAGACCCGGCGCTCCTCGATCGATCTCAGTGTCTCGGTCGGCAGCGGATCCAGCCCGTGCTCCGTGGCACTGACGCCGGCCAGCCGCTCATCCCACTCGATCGGCGCGCCGGCGGCCTCGAGAACGCGCACGGTCGCGGCGCTGATGGCGGGCCCGATCCCGTCCCCGGCGATGAGGGTCACGGCGTGCGGCATGGGCTCACTCGTTCCGGAAGCGGGGCGCGTACTCGAACTCGGTGTGATCCTCGCCGTACCGCACGAGCGCTTCGAGGTGCGCCGGCTGCCGGGTCCCCTCCAGCCGGGCTTTCGCGACCTTCTGGTTCGCCTCCAGCCAGGTCACCGAGTTGAGCTCGTCGCGGCGGAGCATCGCCTCCGCCAGCCGGCTCCCGTCAGCGTAGGTCTGGACGCGAACCGCGGCCACCGCCGGGAAGCGATCGAACAGCTCCTCGGTCTGCGGCGAGAAGAGGAAGATGAACGGTCCGACCCGCCCCCACAGAGCCCCCCCACGCCGAATCTGGGCCGGGTCCTGGGCCACGCGCACGTCGACCACGTTGCCGTTGAGGCGCAGCTCCGCGTCCGGTCCGTAGAGCCCGGACAGCTCGTCCTCGGTCGGCAGCCGCTCTTCCTCGCCGGCGCAGGCCGGGGCACCGATCGCCATGATCAGGCCCGCCACCGCCAGGCGGGTCACCGGGGTCCTCAGAAGAGAACGAGCCAATCCGCCAGTCGGGCCGCCAGCGTGGCGAACAGTGCCGAGGAATCGATCGGCGCCGGATCGCCCTGCACCTTCCCATGCCAGAGGACGGCGCTCCGCCGAATGTCGATCAGGGCCAGCACGAGCACCGCCCGCCCGATCGGAGCCTTGGGATCCGAGGTCTCCACCGTGACCGGCGTGGAAGGCGGCGGGCCGTCGGCGTCGGCCGAGTCCGCACCGCCCGAGGCCTCGGCCGTCGAATCCGGAACGAACGGCTCGTAGCTCACCTGGAGCGGCAGCACCAGGTGCCGGGTGTCGAACATCGCGGCGATCGCCCGCAGTTGACCATGCAGCGGCTCGTAGACCTGGTACCGCTTCAGGTCCTTCGGCTCGCCGATCAGTCCCTGGTACGCCAGATGCTCCGGGTCGACATGCAGCGTCGGGTTTCGGCCCATCACGCGGATCACATCAGCGGGCAGCTTCCAGGTCTCCGCGCCTTCCTCCGCCTCCTCGAAGGCAAAGCTGAGCTCGGCGGTGATCGCCTCCCTGGCCTGCGCCTGGGAGCGGGCGCCTCCGGGCCACGCCCCGGTGGGTAGGGGCCGCACCGACTGCACGGGAAGAAGTACCGCGTTACCGCCCGGAGCGAAGGTCGGAATCGGCTCGAGCTCCTGCCCGCGCAGCGGGAGCGCGCCGACCGTCAGCGCCAGCACACCGACCGTCACGACCGGCGCGCACGCCTGCAGCGCAGCACCATCCATCCTAGCTCGGCTCATCGGCCTCCCTCAGCAGCGCGACGGCCCGCCGCACGTCGTTCGTGATGATTCCGTCTACCCCCCAGCGAGCGAGCTGACGCATCCGGTCCGGATCGTCGACCGTCCACACCTGAATCGTGCGGCCGGTCCCGTGCACGGCAGCGACGAACTCCGCGGTCACGATCGGCCCGGCCGGCCCGGCCAGCGGCGTGTGGACGACTTCAGGGAACCCCTCCGGGAGCCTCGGCGCCCGGGCGGGCGTCGTGCCTCCGGTTCGAGACGACCGTGTGCGGGCACGGATCGCCGGCAGCGGACCGGTAGCCGACAGCTCCCCGGCCAGCCAGGCCGCCTGGCGGGTGGACGTCGCCCTCCGGCCACCGTAGGCGGCGAAGGCGTCCAGACCGGTGCCGTCCTCGACGTAAAGCACGGTTCGCTCCGCTCTCCCGAGGCGAGCGATCAGCGCCACCACCTCGGAGGTCGCCGACGGCCGCTTCACGTCCACCGTGACCTCCAGGGCCGGGTAGCGCCGCAGGACCGTCTCCAGCGCCGGAACCCCCAGCCTGCCCAGCTCGTCGGCGTCGAGGTCCGCGACCCGACCCTCGGCCGACATCGTGCGGTCCACGGTGGGGTCGTGGATCACCACCAGCGTCCCGTCCGCGGCCCGCTGCACATCGAGCTCCAGCGCATCGGCGCCCAGCTCGACGGAGAGATCGAACGCCTCCAGCGTGTTCTCGGGCGCCTCGGCCGAGGCGCCGCGATGAGCGATCACGAGCGGCGCCTGGCGCATCGGCGGAAGCGTGTGGAGCCCGAGGGCCGATCAGGCCGTCGGAGCCTCGGCGAGCACCCGCTGGATCTCGTCGCCGATCTCCGCTTCCGTCAGCGTGTGGTCGCTGCGCTTCGCGAGATCGAACACGGCGGCACACAGACGCTCGTCCTCCGGGTCGTACCCGTGCTCCTCCAGCCAGTAGCGAACGTTGGAGAGGCCGGAGACCGGGGAGACCTCGATCTTCTGCTTCCGCCCCACCTCGGACGCCGGCACGCCGCTGTAGACGCGGTCCTCCAACCACGGGTCCCCCATGCGGATCGCCTTGATGATCGCGGCAGCGTGCACGCCGGTACCGGTGCGAAACGCATCGGCGCCCACCACCGGGTAGGAGTGCGGAACCGGCACGCCGCACATTCTGGCGGCCAGCTCGCAGTACTCGGGCAGGCGGGTCAGATCGCCATCGTGCACCCCGAGGAGCTTCAGGTTGACGAGGAGGAGGTCGATCTCGGCGTTGCCGCACCGCTCGCCGATCCCCAGCGCCGTGCCGTGCACGCGGTCCACGCCCTCCTCGATCGCCGCCAGACAGTTGGCGAGCCCGAGTCCGCGATCCCGGTGGCCGTGCCAATCGACCTTCACGTCCTCTCCGCTCTCTTGCACCAGCTGCTTCGCGAAGCGGACCAGCTGCCGCACGCCGTGCGGGGTCGCGTGCCCGACCGTGTCCGCCAGGCAGATCCGCCGCGCCCCGCACTCGATCGCCGTGGTGTAAAGCTCACGGAGCGTCTCGGGTTGCGAGCGGGTGGTATCTTCGGTGACGTACATCACATCGAGACCCTCGGAGACGGCGAACGTCACTGCCTCCTCGGTGGCCCGACGGAGCATGCTGGCCTGCCAGCCTTCGGCGTACCGCCGGATCGGAGAGCTGCCGAGGAAGGCGCCCACCTCGAGCCTCAGCCCGGTCGCCTGGGAGACGCGAGCGATCGGCTCGATGTCCGCCTTCACCGTGCGCGCCGCGCAGTTGGCCGAGATCGGCAGGTCGTGGTCCGCGATCTCCTTGGCAAGCCCGAGCACCGCATCGCGCGCCCGCTGTCCGGCGCCGGGTAGACCGATATCGGCCGCGTGAATCCCGAGCTCCACCATCAGGTGCAGCAGCTTCCGCTTCTGCGCCAGCGGAGGGTCCTTGACGGTGGGATTCTGAAGCCCATCGCGGAGCGTCTCGTCGTCCAGTTCGACTCGCACCTGCGAGTAGTCGAAGCTCCCGGGCAGCTGATTCCAGTCGTGGATGAGGTCCCGCGATTCCATGCTCATGCTCTCGGCCGCGCCGCTACCTCGGAGTGATCGCCCACGTTGACCGTCCCCGTGATGCCCACCAGCGTGACGTGATCCCCGATGACCGAGCCGGCAAGGTCGCACCCCTCGATCCGGGCCTGGGCGCCGACAATGCAATCCCGTAGGCGGCTGTTTCGCACCAGGCTGCCCCGGGCCACGCTCACGTTCGGTCCCAGCTCCGCCTCTTCGAGCCGGACGTCCTCGGCCAGAGCGACGAGCGGCTCCGGGCCCGTCTCGTCTTCCGCGGCGGCCGGGGGCACGAGGCGGCCCAGCATCTCACGGTTCGTCGACAGCAGCGTCTCGATCTTGCCGCAATCCCACCAGCCATCGACCTCGGCCGTGAAGATTCTGGCGTCGCGCTCGATCATGTACTGGAACGCATCGGTCAGGAAGTACTCCCCCAGGAGGGGCTCGGAGGCCATCACGTGCTCGATGCCCTCGAACATCAGCTCGTAATCCCGCATGTAGTAGAGGCCGATGTTCGCCAGACGCGAGATCGGCTCCGCCGGCTTCTC
Source organism: uncultured Gemmatimonadota bacterium (assembly GCA_964510615.1). Lineage (GTDB taxonomy): Bacteria > Gemmatimonadota > Gemmatimonadetes > Palauibacterales > Palauibacteraceae. The sequence goes on along the minus strand of CAZEBA010000018.1, from coordinate 56,962 downwards.
GACGATCCGCTCCATGTACCCCTCGCCGTCCGTCACGATCACCCCGAAGCGCTGGTAGTCCTCGACCTCCTTCGCCCAGATGATGCCGGCGTCTCCCGGCCGCGCAGCGATCACCGACAGGTCGGCATCGAAGATCGTGTCGACGAAGGCGATCAGGACCGGGCTGGAGACGAAGGGCTGCGCGAGTCGGATCGCGTCGGCGGTGCCGCGCTGCTCGACCTGCTCGATGTACCGCTTCTCCAGGGCCGGATACGCTTCGTCCAGATAGCCCTCGATCTGGTCGGCCAGGTGACCGGTGATGCAGATAAGCTCCGTCACGCCCGCATCCACCAGCTGATCGACGACATACTGGAGGACCGGCCGATTGGCCACCCGCAGCAGCGGCTTCGGCCTCGAATGCGTGTGGGGCCTTACTCGCGTCCCCTTTCCTGCCAGTGGTATAATGGCTTGCATGCCGTTTCCGCTGCGGTGTTTCTCGAAACCCGTAGCCGCACCGCGTCGGGGATCGACGCGCTTGCGGGTGTCGGTGGGCCCGTGGCACGGAGCTGCCGGTCGTCCGGTCGCCCTCGGCGACCGGAGACCCGGGAACGTACCCGAGCCGACGACCGCCAGCAACCGGCCTGGACGGGCCGTGCCGATGGCAGGGAGGACATGAGCGACTCCACCCTCTCACGCTGGTTCACGCAGAACGTGGCGGATACGAGGGCGCCCGACGGACCGGAGTGCCGGCTGTATGCCGCGCCGTTCGCGGAGGTCTGGGACTCGCTGCTCGATCTCATCCACCAACGCCGCGGGTGGGAGCTCGTGCACGCCGACGAGGAGCTCGGGTTGATGACGGTGACCTGCACGGCTCCCGTGGTCCGCCTGCGGGATGACCTGACGATCTGGGTGTCACTGGACGAGAACGGGCTCACCCGGCTGGAGGCGCGCTCCGAGTCCCGCGTCGGCAGGGGAGACCTGGGCGTGAACCGTCGGCGGATCGAGCGGCTTCTCCGCCGCCTCGACCAGACCGTCGGGCGGGCGGTGCGCCTCCGAAGCTAGGCGACGCCGGACGCGGCGGGGACGTCGCCGGCCGCGAGATTCAACTCCTCGCCCTCGGAGCGCGCGATCACGATGGCGGCCGTCAGGTCTCCCGTCACGTTCACCGCCGTTCGGCACATGTCCAGGATCCGGTCCACCCCGAGGATCAGCGCTATGCCCACCGCGGGATCCACGCCGGGCGGGAGCGCCTGTTGCAGCACGACGATCAGGATGATGATCCCGGCGGAGGGCACGCCCGCAGCGCCGATGGAAGCCAGCGTTGCGGTGAGAACGATGCCAAGCTGCGCGGCAAGCGAGATGTCCCCGACCAGGACCTGCGCGATGAACATGGTGGCTACGGCCTGATAGAGGGCGGTGCCATCCATGTTGATCGTCGCGCCCAGCGGCAGCACGAAGCTGGAGACCTCCCGGCCCACGCCCAGCTTCTCCTCCGCCACCTCCATCGTCACCGGCAGCGTGGCGTTGGAGCTCGAGGTTGAGAAGGCGATCAGCGGCACCTCTCGGATGCGACGGAAGAACGCGGACGGCCGGACCCGGGCCAGGAAGCGCAACGCCAGCGGATAGGTGACGGTGACGTGCACCACCAGGCCGGCGAGCACCGTGAGGCTGTATACCAGCAGGCCGCGCAGCACGTCCGCCCCGAACCGCGCGATCACGGCCCCGATGAGCGCGAACACGGCATAGGGCGCCAGCTTCATGATCCAATGGATCATGATCATCGCGGCGTCGTTGACTCCCTCGAAGAAGCCGATGAGTGGAGTCTTCCGCCTCTCCGGCAGCACGGAGACCGCCGCGCCGAAGAAGATGGAGAAGAAGATGATCGGCAGCATCTCCCCCGAGGCCAGCGCCTGGACCGGATTTCGCGGAATCAGGTCGAGCAGGACGTCGACCAGGCTCGGGGCCTGCTGGGCGATCTCCACCCTCGAGGCGCCTTCCGCCAGGTAGGTGGCGCGCAGGCTCTCGAGTGCCTCCGGATCCATGCGCGAGCCCGGGGCGACCAGGTTGCTGGCCACCAACCCGATGGAGACGGCGATCGCCGTCGTGGTCAGGTAGAAGGCCATCGTCTTCCCGCCGATGCGACCGAGCTTGGTGATGTCGCCGAGGGTGGCCGTTCCCACCACCAGGCTGGCGACCACCAGCGGTATGACCACCATGGTGATGAGCCGGATCCAGGCGGTGCCCGCCGGCTCGATGGCGACCAGCACCGTCGTCAGCCGCTCTACGCCGAAGATGTTGGCGGTCAGCCCGACGAGCACGCCGAGCAACAATGCGATCGCGATCTTCGTGTAAAGCTGCACCGTTCAACTCGTGGATGGGGCAGAAGGTGGCCGAGTCGGCCGCCAAACATAGGCTTGGCCCGTGCGGGGCGGTAGCCCGCGAACGTATGTTCCGAGCCGCACTTCGACGCTTGCCGCCGACCCAGCGTCGGCGGCGACCACGAGACCCGGATGAGACTCGACCCTCCTCAGCTTCAACGCTGGAAACCGTCACGGGCGGCGCTTCCGCTTCTGGTAGCGCTGGCGCTGCTCCCGGCCGCCTGCGCGGAAGAGTCGCCTCCGGTCGAGGATGTCCCGACGATCGAGCTGGAGGACGAGCAGCCGGAAGTCGCCCCGGCGGTCTACGCCACCGAGGTGGCCTTCGTGGGCTTCGCCGGCAGGCCCCTGCGGCTGTACGCCAGGTTCGTGAACGAGACCTCCGAGAGCGGCATCGCGCGAAGGTACGGGGGCTGGCTCGACACCCCTGACGGCTGGCGGCCGCTCACGCCGCTCCGGGACACCCTCCCGGTGCCTCGGGCCGCCTGGCGGATTCTCCCGGGAGGGCCGTGGAGGGTACTGGCCGCCGAGGGAGAGGAGCTGGCGGGCCTCGTCTACCGCGACACCCTGACCGAGATCCGGCTGACCCCCGACGGCGTGGTGGCGGAGTGGACGGGCGAGACGGGCCAGAGGGAGGCGTTGCTGACCGCTCGGGTCCAGAGGGGCGACTCGATCCAGGCCGGGCTGCTCGTGTTCCGGCGCTCGGCCCGCGTCGCGGGCAGCAGCGCGGGCCCTGCCCTGCCGGCTGACGTCGTCGACAGCCTCCCCGAGTCGCCGGCCGGCCCGCGGACACATCTCTTCCTGCTCGCCGACTCGCTCGGCAACGGCCTTCTCGTGGCCCGCGATGCGAGCGACCCCGACTCGACGGCGATTGCCTGGACGTGGGTCGGATCGATCGGCAACGAGTGGACGCAGGTGAGGGTCCAGCCGCCGCCGGTCGACGCGAGCCGGGCGCTGGCGCGCTGGCAGGTCGAGCTCTCCGAGGCAGGGATCTCCGCCCGTTTCCGGCTGGAGCCGCTGCGGGAGGAGAGCGCGGCAGACAGTGTCTCAGCCGAGTCGTGGCCGCGACCGTTCGCTCTCCAGGGCCGGCTGGACATCCTGGGCAGTGGCCAGACGGCCTCCGGCTTCGGCGTGGAGAGTCGAGGCTGACCATCCGCCGCGCTATGCGCCCCGGCGCCGGGGAAGGGATGGCCTGATGGAGACGGAGTCTCTGAGCTGGGGTCGGGCGCTGCTCACGATCCTGTTCGGCGCCCTGGCCGGCGGACTCACCAACCGCGTGGCAATCTGGATGCTCTTCCACCCCTATCGACCACCGCGGCTGCTCGGCCGGCCGGTGGGGTGGCTGCAGGGCGCCCTGCCGAAGAACCAGGCTCGGCTGGCGGGCACGGTGGGCCGCGCGGTCGGCACCCGGCTGCTGACGTCCGACGACCTCGCCGCCGAGCTTCGGGACGAGGAGCTAAGGGCCACCTTCGAGCAGCGGGTGCAGGAGATCCTCCGGGAGCTCGTCGAGGAGGAGCACCCGGCCCTGTCGGAGCTCCTTCCGGATGGCGTGCTCGAGGAAGTCGAGGGCCTCCTCGGGCAGGTGTTCGACGAGCTCGTGGAGCGAGCCCTGGCGGGTCTGGACTCGGCCGCCTTTGCCGCGGAAGCGGAGCGGCTCCTCGCCGCATCGGCCGACGTGCTCGAGAACGAGCGCCTCGCGGAGACGCTCGACGAAGAAAGGATCCATGCGTTTCGGGTGCGGGCAGGCGAGTGGCTGGGCGAGCTGGTGGATTCTCCCGCCCTCGAGAAGACCGTCCAGCGGCACCTTTCGCGGCTCGAGCACGACCTGCTACGACCGGGTCGAACCCTCGAGGAGGTCATCCCCGCGCGCCTGGTCGCGACGGTGGAGCACGCGACGCAGGACTACCTGCCGCTGGCGATGGAGAAGCTCGGTCGGCTGCTCGAGGATCCCCAGGCGCGCCAGCGCGTCGAGAAGGTGGTGCGTCAGCTGCTCGATCGGTTCATGTCCGACCTCCGCTTCCATCAGCGCGTGATCGCGAAGCTGATCATCACCGAGGAAACGGTGCTTCGGGTCATCGACACGATCGAGGCGGAAGGCGCCGATCGGCTGAGCGAGCTGCTGCGCGAATCGGAGGTCCAGGACGCGATCGCACGCGGGGTCAACGAGGCGATCGTGGAGTTCCTCCGCCGCCCGATCATCAGCGTCCTCGGACACCCCGATGAGCCGCAGGTGGAGAGCGCCCGGGACGTCATGGCCGATTGGATCGTGCGGACCGCGCGCGATCCATCGCTCCGCGAGTTCCTGCTCGATCAGGCCGAGGAGACCGTGGTCCGGGCCGATCGAACCTGGGCCGACCTGCTTCGGGTGCTGCCCGCCGCGCGGCTCGGGAATTGGATCGCCGTCGGGCTCGGGACCGAGCCGGGCCGCCGGCTGATCGCTGCCGCCAGGGAGCCGGCGATCCGCTGGGCGCTCACGAGGCCGATCGGCCGGCCCGGCCGCCTTCTGGGGGAGGACGCCGCGGGACGGCTCTCCGACGCCCTGTCACCGCACCTCTGGACGTGGATCACCCGTCAGGTTCCGGAGATCGCGTCGCGGGTCAGGATCGCGGACCGGGTCGAGGAGAAGATCCGGGAGTATCCGCTGGCGCAGCTCGAGAATCTCGTACGGTCGGTAACGGAGCACGAGCTGAAGCTGATCGTACGTCTGGGCTACGTTCTCGGCGGCTTGATCGGGACGATCCTCGTCGGTCTCACGGCACTACTGGCGTAGGCTCGGAGGCGATCTCACGAGGGACTCTCGCGCGCCCGCCGGTACATCTCGGCTGCCCGGTCGGGCTGCTGGAGACGGTCGTAGACGATTCCCATCACGTAGTACGCGCGCGTGGTCGGCTGGATCTCGACCGCCCTGCGCAGTGCCTCCAGCGCTTCCTCCCAGCGCGCCAGGTAGTTGTATGACTCGCCGAGGTACAGGTACGCCGCCGCCCGCTCGGAATCGAGCTCGATCGCCTTGCGGAAGGCCTCGGCGGCGTCGCGGTAGAGCCCGCGGCGGTAGAACACGAGACCCAGGTTCAAGTGGACGTCGGCGCTGCCGGGCTCCAGGCGCAGCGCGCGCCGCAGCTCGAACTCGGCCTCGTCGTACCGGCCCAGCTCGCCGAGCACCGCTCCCACGTTGGAGAGCAGCTGGACGTTCTCGGGGTCGAGCTCCGACGCTCCCCGATACTCCTTGAGCGCCAGCTCCCGCTCGCCGAGACGGTCGTAGACGTAGCCGAGGTTGTTGCGCGCCTTCAGATGGCGCGGGTTGACGGCCAGCAGCTCGGCGTAGGCACGCGCGGCATCCCGAAGCTTGCCCTCTTCGGCCAGATCGCGCGCCTGCCGGTACAACTCCTCCTGCTGCGCCCGGCGGGAGACAGGCGCTGGCTCCTCGACGGGTTCGCCGGCCACGTCGTCCCTGGACTCCTCGGCCGGCTCCTCGACTGCCTCCGCCGCCTGGGACCCGTCGGTTTCGGGGGAATGCTCGTCGTGCGTCTCCTCCGGCGAAGCCTCCCCGGCCGGATGCGCGGGGTCCGCCTCCGCCCCTCCCGTACTGTCGCGCCCGGCCTCTTCCGAGCGTTCCTCCATCTCGATCCTCTTCTTTCCGGGCAATCTACTCCCCGGGATCCGCGTAGACGTTGTCGATGACCCACTCCAGATAGGTACGCGAGCCTCCGAGAACCGGAAGGACGAGGAACTCCGGCTCATCATACGGATGCAGGGCGAGGACGGCTCGCTCCAGCCGCCCGACGCAAGGCTTCGTGGTCTTCAGGATCGCCAACGCCTCGCCTTCCTCCTCCACGGTTCCCTTCCAGCGATACACCGACCGGATGGAGCCGAGCGTGTTGCAGCAGGCGGCGAGCCGCTCCTCCACCATGCGCCGGCCGATCCCCTCGAGGGTCGCCCGATCCGGCCCGGTGACGAGGACGACGACGACCGGCGTGCCATCCGAGCTCACGGGGTCAGGCGGGCGGCCGCGCCGCATCGCGCTCGGCATCGGCGTAGACGCGCTCGATCCTCTCCGCGTACTGCTCGGTCGCCGCCTGCCGACGGACCTTCTGCGTCAGCGTCAGCGTGCCCGCCTCGATCGTGAACGGCTCGGCCAGCAGGATCAGCCGTTTCGGCCTCTCGTAGCTCGAAAACTCCTCGAGCTCCGGGCCGATGGCGGCCAGAACGTGCTCGGCAGCCTCCGGACGCGTCACCAGATCGTCGAGATCGGAGAACGCGATGCCCGCCGAGCGGGCCCACTCCTGCAGGGACTCGGCATGCGGAACCACCAGGCCGACAAGGAACTTGCGGCCGTCCCCCACCAGCGCGACCTGCTCCACCAGCCGGTTCTCCTTCATCGCCTCCTCGACCGGCTGCGGCGCGACGTTCTTGCCGTACGAGGTCACGATCAGGTCCTTCTTCCGGCCGGTGATCCGAAGGTAGCCCTCCGCATCGAGCTCGCCGATGTCACCTGTGTGCAGCCAGCCATCCGGCTCGATCGCTTCGCGGGTGGCCTGTTCGTTTCCATAGTAGCCGAGCATGACGTTGGGGCCGCGACAGAGGATTTCGCCGTCTTCGGCGATGCGCACCTCCACGCCCTCGATCGGCGTGCCCACCGTTCCGAGACGCACGGCACTTTCCGGGTTCACCGAAATCACCGGGGACGCCTCGGTGAGTCCGTACCCCTCCAGCACCGGCAGGCCCGCGGCCCACAGGAACTTGGCGATTCGAGGCGAGAGGGGCGCGCTCCCGCTCACGAAGTAGCGGATCCGGCCGCCGGTTCGGGCTCTCAGCTTCGAGAACACGAGGCGATCGCCGATCCGGTATCTCAAGCTCAGCCAGGGACCCGGCCTGCGACCTGCCAGCTTCTCGTCGGCGAACCGCTCGCCCACCGACTCGGCCCACGAGAAGATCCTCGCCTTCCATCCCCCACCGGAAGTGGCAGCCGTCACGGTGGCTTCGTAGACCTTCTCGTAGAAGCGGGGAACGGCCGCCATGAACGTGGGCCGAACCTCCATCATGTCTCGCGCCACGGTGTCGACCGACTCGGCAAAGGCACGGAGCACCCCGCTGTGCCAGGTACAGAAATGTCCCGCGGTACGCGCGAACACGTGCGACATCGGCAGCCAGGAGAGCGCCACGTCGGTTTGATGGAGCGCCAGCCGCCGCTCCGACAGGATAGCGTTGCTGTAGATGTTGTTGTGCGAGAGCATGACGCCCTTCTGCGGGCCCGTCGTGCCGGAGGTGTAGATCAGGGTCGCCAGGTCGTCGGGAGCGGCCTGGCGCGCGTAGGCCTCGTAGCCGTCTCGCAGAGCCGTCGCCTCCCGACCCCGCGCCAGCAGCGCGTCCCAGGAGACCAGCTCGAGCGACGTCTCCGCCGGATCGACGGCGTCGAAGGGCATGGCATGGCGCAGCTGCAACGTGCCGGCCGCCTCGAGTTTCGCCAGCGGCGCCGCATCCGACACGAATGTCGCCTGTACCCCAGCGTCGTTCACGATGTACGCGATCTGCTCGGACGTCAGGGAGTCGTACACCGGCACGCTGACCAGGCCGGCCATGATCATGGCGAAGTCGGCCACGGCCCACTCGTACCGGGTCGCGGAGATGATGCCGACGCGGTCGCCGCGCTCGAATCCCAGGGAGCGGAGGCCCAGCGCCAGGTCCCTCACGAGGTCCGCCACCTGCCGGTAGGTGAGCGTCTCCCACTCGGCCTCTCCGCGTCGGACCAGCAGGGCCGGGGCGTCAGGGAAGGTTCGGATCGGGTGGAGGAAGAGGTCGACCAGCGTACCAGGTGCGAGATCGGCGGGCGATCCGGCCTCCCGCCGCCGGGACCCGGCCAATGCGGTCATTGCGCGTCCCCCTCCCGGTCCGCCGGGCGCAGACGCTCCAGCGTGGCCCTGGCGTGATCGACCCGCTGCTCCACTTCCGTTCCTCCGGGCTTGTCCGCCTCCAGGAACCGCTCCAGGTGCTCGGCCGCTGGTCCGACGTTCCCGCTGTTCAGGAGCAGAAAGGCGAGCCCGTAGTGCGCCGAGGCACTTCCGGGTCGGAGCTCCAGCGCGCGCCCGTACATCTTGGCTGCGTCATCGGAGAGGCCGATCCGCGTGTAGACGACGGCCATCTGTTCCATCGATGCGACGTCATCGGGACGTTCCTTGAGGGCAAGGCGGAAGGAGGTGAGGGCGTCGTGGAAGCGGTCCTGGCGAGCGAGCTGCACACCCTCTTCGTAGTAGTCGGGCTTCTCCCCCCGGTCGCGCCGATCGGTCTCCCAGAACTTCCACCAGGTCATGCGCCGTATCGCCTCAGGCCGTCGTCTCCCAGGGAAGAAGGATCTCGGGTCGCGCTGGCGTCGAAACTAGATCGGGCCTCGGGACGCGGCAATCGAGCGGATGGCTCAGGCACGTTCAGCCACCACAGCACGCACATCGACCGCCAGCGGCCGCAGGCCGGCTGCCTCCATCGCCGCCGCCGCAGCCCGCATCGCCGCCGCATTCGCCTCCCCGACCGCATCCCCCTCCCCCCGGGGCGGTGCCGCACCCGCCGAGGCCGTCCCCCCAGCGGTTCGGGCCGATCCGAGCAGGACCACCCGCCCACCGGACCGGACGACGCGCGCCGTCTCGAGGATCGCCGCCCGCCTCAGCTCCCCGGGGAGAGATTCGCCGCCGACACCGCTCGTCCGGATCGCGCCGGCGAGGGCGACACCCGCGAGGCTGCCGTCGCGCAACGGCAGATTCTCGTTCGCCACGCCGGAGAACGGCGATACGCCCGGTGCCGGCGGCTGCAGACCGCCCATGTCTCCAGCGCGCAGGACGATGACTTCGTGGCCCCGCATCAGTCTCGGCAGCTCCGCGGCGAGCCCTTCCAGTCCGCCTCCGACCAGCACGGTGCCCGGGTTCTCGTGCACGCCGAGCAGAGCCGCGACCTCGAGGGCCCGATTCGCATCCTCCGAAGATCGGCCTCGTTCCGCCGACTCGGGCGAGGGAACGGTGGGCCCGGGCTGGGCGACGAGCGAAGGCCGGTCCGCGAACTCCGCCACGCCGCCGCGGATCGGGTAACGGACGTCGCAGGCCGGGCAGCCCAGCCAGCCGCCCGTCACGTTCCGCCCGGTCATCTCCTCGACCACCACGACCAGCCCCTGCACCGACCTTCCGAGGACGGGCCGGCACCGTGGACAGACGAGAATCTCGGCGAGCTCGATGAACATCGGCCGTGCCGCGGGTGCCCGTCTGGCGGCGGATCGCCTCCTACGAGATGAACTGTGGGGAGAGGACGAGCCGGAGGAACTCTTCGCGCGTCCGCGGATCGCTCCGGAACAGCCCCAGAACCGCGCTGGTGATCGTCTTGCTGTTCTGCTTCTCGACCCCGCGCATCATCATGCAGAGGTGATACGCCTCCACGACGACGCCGACGCCGCGCGGCTGCACCGCCTCCTCGAGCGCCGCGGCGATCTGTTCCGTGAGCCGCTCCTGCACCTGGAGCCGTCGGGCGAAGATCTCGACGATGCGGGGGACCTTGCTCAGGCCGACGATCTTGCCGTCCGGTATGTACGCGATGTGGGCCTTGCCGAAGAACGGCAACATGTGGTGCTCGCAGATCGAATAGATCTCGATGTCCTTCACCAGCACCATGCTGTCGTGCTCCTCCTCGAACACGCCGTCGCCGATAGCCTCGGCGAGCGAGACGCCGTAGCCGCGTGTCAGCCAGCGGAGCGATTCGGCCACCCGTTGCGGGGTGCGCCTCAAGCCGGGCCGCGTCGGGTCTTCCCCGATCCTCCGCAGCTGCTCCTCGATCAGCTCCTCGAAGCTTGCGTCGGCCACCGAGGGGCCGGCATTCTGGAGCTCGAGCGTCAAGCCATCATCATTCACCGCAGTACTCCACCGAGTTGCGTGCCGTCTCCCACAGCCGCACCGAGACCAGCCGGGCTCCGTCCAGCCGCCCGTGCAGCCGGTTCCAGATCTGAACCGCCAGGTTTTCCGTCGTCGGGTTGACTCCGGTCAGCCAGGCGACGTCCTCGTTCAGGTTCGCGTGGTCGACATCGCGGACCACCCGCTCGGTCACCAGGTCGCGGATGCGCTTCACATCGAGGACATACCCCGTCTCGGGGTCGATCTCGCCCTCGACGGTCACCTCGACCTCGTAGTTGTGGCCGTGTCCGCTCGGGTTGCTGCAGGCGCCGAACACCTCCCGGTTCCTGGCGTCATCGTAGTCCGGGTTGCAGAGCCGGTGGCCGGCGGCGAAGTGAAGCCTTCTCGTGACCCGTACCTTGGCCATCTCGTCCGTGCATCATGCGTTGTCCATCTCCCGGCGAGCCACCGGCGGATCCCGGGACACGACGGGCGCGATTTCAGCTGGACGATGCTAGCGCGGCATCGAAGCCGACGCCAGAAACCTGGCCAAAAAAAGGGCGGCTTTCGCCGCCCCGATAGGGTCAGTGCAAGGGGTTTTCTGATGCCCTTTTCCAAGGCCTGGACCGCGCCTCCCGGGTTTTCGCCTTCCCACGTCGGGCCTGGCGTCCGCCGAGAGAGCCTGGTCGCTCGTTTTTGCTATCGGCTCAAAAACGAGCCTTACACCAACCTGCAACACCAAATCTACCAAACCGGGCAGCAGGGGGGAACCGGAGGCTCGTCCCGGGTACGGGTACGTCCTAGATTTCGTGGCCTTTCCGGGCGACGCCTGGCCCCCGAACGGGTGAGTGGCTGTTGGTGATACCGGTCAAGACCCGACGACGGCTTCCGCGCGCGGTCGCCGGCGCGCTGAGTCTCGCACTGCTCGGCGTGCCGATCGCCCGTCCGTTGCTGGACGCACGGGAAGCGAGCGCCGCGACCTCGATCGAAGCGGCCCACGACCCCGGACGCTGCTCGATCGGGCACGACCACCTGGCCTGCTCGCAGCTGGCCCGGTCCCACCCCGTGCCGGCGGGCCCGCTGCTCCCGTGGTACGGCATCGTCGAGGCGGGCCATCCGTGTCCGCTTCGAGCCGTCCCTCCTCGCGCCATCGATCGCCACTACACCCCCCTCCCCCGCGCACCACCCGCCGCCTGACGCCGCCGTTCCTCGCCGCCCCGGATCGTATGGCCGGGCGGCTGCCATCCCTTCCGTCGAACGAGGTGAATCGTGGCTCCGACGAGACCAGGTGGATTTCTTCGCGGCTCGCTGCTCGGGATCGGCTTTCTAGTCGGGACGGGCTTTTTGCTCTCCGTCCGACCGGCGCCGGGACAGGAAACCGGACAGCCGGACCGAGCCGCTCCTCCGGATACGATCCTGGCTCGGATCGCCGGGCTCGAGTCCCGGATCGACAGCTTGATGACGGAGCTGGCCAGTCTCAAGGCGGCGGTGACCGCCGCCGGGATCCTCCCGTCCGAGGAGGCCGGGCCCGGCCGGGGCGGTCCGGCGGGGCAGGAGGACGAGATCGAGGCGCTGAGGGCGGCGGCCCAGGTCGCGATCGAGGAGGAGGCCCCCGCCGCCGGCCAGGAGGAGACGGAGGAGCCGCAGGGCAGCCGCACGCGGAGCCTGAGGTTCCTCAATCCGGAGATCAGCGTGACCGGCGACGTGGTCGGGTCGATCGCGGTGCCGAGCGGAGGCGAGGCGACGGCCACGGCCGTGCCGCGCGAGTTCGAGTTCGGCTTTCGAGGCGTGCTCGACCCGTATGCCCGCACCGCGATCTTCCTCTCGCGGGAGGAGGATGTCCAGATCGCCGGGCTGACGCCGGAGGAGGAGGGTGAGGAGGAGGGCACACCCCTGATCGGCCTCGAGGAGGGCTACGTCGACTGGATCGCCATGCCGGCGGGGATGAGCCTCAAGCTCGGCGTCTTTCGGCAGGAGCTCGGGCTCTACAACCGGTGGCATGACCACGCGCTGTATGAGGTGAACCGGCCCCTCCCGATCACCAACTTCGTTGGCGAGGATGGGCTGGTGCAAACCGGATTCTCGCTCGCCCTGCCGCTTCTGCAGGCCGGCTCGCTGACGCAGTCCACCTGGCTGGAGGTGGCTGCCGGCAGCAACGAGGCCCTGTTCGATGGAAGCGGCCAACCCAGCTTCCTCGGCCGCACGCAGAGCTTCTTCGACCTCGGGCCGGCCTCCTATCTACAGGTGGGCGTGGACGGTGTCGTGGGCAGAAACAGCGATCTCGAGCTCAACAGCAGCCTCTTCTCGGTGGACGTCTCGTACCGGTGGACGCCGCCCGCGCGAGCCCTGTACCGGGACCTGCAGCTCAAGGCGGAGTGGTACTTCGCCCGCAAGAACGAGCAGGATCTCATCCGGCACGGCAACGGCGGTTACGCGCAGATCCACTACAAGTTCGCCCGCCAGTGGGAGGCCGGCTTCCGGGCCGACTACCTGGATCCGTATGACCCGAGCCCCGACGTATGGCAGCTCGTTCCCACCATCTCGTGGTGGCAGAGCGAGTGGGTCCGGCTTCGCCTCCAGGGCAACATCGTGCAGCAGGTGGGCGGAAGCACGGACTTCACCCTTCTCTTCCAGACGGTGTGGGCCCTAGGTCCGCACAAGCACGAGACCTACTGATGAGCTGGCCGGGGGCGCGCGACGCCCGTAAGCTCGGATCGGATGGCAAGATGCCTGGAATAAAACCGTATCGAACCCTGGACGGGTCAGCCTCGTCCCCGAGGCTCCGCTGCGTCCTCACCCGGGCTTTGCAGGCAGCCTTGCTGGTCCTCTCGTTCGCGGGCGCAGGCGAGCTGGCGGCGCAGGAGAAGCTGCAGGTGGTCGCCACCCTGCCCACCTACGCCTCGATCGCCCGCGAGATCACCGGCGATCTGGCGGAGGTGTCGGCCATCGCCCGGGGCGACGAGGACGCTCACTTCGTCACGCCGCGGCCGAGCTTCGCCGCGCTGATCAAGAAGGCGGATCTGTTCGTGGCCACCGGCCTCGACCTCGAGCTCTGGGCGCCGATCCTCCTCGATCGAGCCGGGAACCGGCGGGTGATGGACGGCGCACCGGGGTATGTGGCAGCCTACGCGGGGATCGAGCTCCTCGACATCCCCAGCGCGATCTCGCGCGCCGAGGGCGACGTCCACATCTACGGGAATCCGCACATCCACACGGATCCGATCAACGCCATCATCATCTCACGGAACATCCTGGCCGGCCTTCGCCGGGTCGACCCGACACGATCGCGAACGTACGAGGCGAACGCCCAGGACTTCGCCGACCGGGTGGTGCGCAGGCTGTTCGGCGACGAGCTGACGGAGGTCCTCGGGGCTGAGACATTGTTCGAGCTGGCGAGGACGAACCGGATCTCGGACTTCCTGGCCGACAACAGCTACCAGGGAAAGCCGTTGACCGCCCTCCTGGGCGGCTGGCTGGCCGAGGCCGCCCCGTTCCGGGACCGCGACATCGCCTGTTACCACAAGAACTGGATCTACTTCAGCCACCGCTTCCGCGTCCGCTGCGCGATGTACGTCGAGCCGAAGGTCGGCATTCCGCCATCGCCGGGGCACGTGGCCGAGCTGGTGAGCTGGATGACGAAGAACGAGATTCCCGCCCTGCTGGCGGCCAACTTCTTCAGCCGCAGCCAGATCGAGAACGTGGCCGCGCGGACGGGAGCAGAGGCGGTGATCGTCCCGCACGGTGTCGGAGGCGCCGAGGGGGTGGACGACTACTTCGACCTCGTCGACGTCTGGGTTTCGAGATTGGCGACCGCGTCCGCGCGGTCCGCCGGGAAGCCGTAGCTCATGGTGGAGATCATGCTCCCGGCCCTGGTAGCCGCGCTTCTCCTGCTCGGCCTGCACGCCTATCTGGGGATCCACGTCATCGCCCGCGGCATCATCTTCGTCGACCTGGCGATCGCGCAGATGGCGGCCCTGGGCTGGACCGCGGCCGTCATGGTCGGCTTCGAGGCGGGCTCCTTGAGCGCCTACCTCGTCGGGCTGTTCACCACCCTGGTCGCGGCCGGGCTGTTCAGCGTGACGCGGATGGACCACCGCTACATCACGCAGGAGGCGATCATCGGGATCGTGTTCGTGGTCGCGTCGGCCTCCACCATCCTGCTGGCATCGCAGGCCCCTCGGGGCGCGGAGCACGTCGAGGAGCTCCTCACCGGGTCGCTGCTCTGGGTGACCTGGCCGACGATCGCTCGGATCGGCGTCGTCTACGGGTTGCTGGGACTGCTTCACTGGTTGCTGCGCCGGCGGTTTCTCACCATCTCGCTGCAACCGGAGCTGGCGGCCTCGGCCGGTTGGTCGGTCCGGGCGTGGGACTTCCTGTTCTACGTGCTGTTCGGCGTCATGGTCACGCTGTCGGTCGAGGTGGCCGGCGTGCTGCTCGTGTTCAGCTTTCTGGTGATTCCGGCCGTGGTGGCGTTCCTGTTCACCGGCCGGCCGGCTCGCCTGCTCGGGATCGCCTGGGGGAGCGGGTCGTTCGCCGTGGTGGCGGGTCTGTTCGTCTCGTACGCGCGGGATCTGCCGACCGGGCCGGTGGTCGTGTGCGCGTTCGGGGTCGTTCTGCTGCTCGCGTTCGCGATCCGCGCCCTGCTCCGGGGCCGCCGCGCCCCACCGACCCCCGAGGCGATCTCCTGACCCTCTTCCCCGTGTGGGCCTACACGCTCGCCAGCGTGCTGGTCGTCAGCCTCGTCTCGCTGATCGGCCTTCTGGCGCTCTCCCAGGACGCGGCTCGTCTGCGCCGGTTTCAGCTCTATCTGGTGAGCCTGGCGGCGGGCAGCCTGCTCGGGGGGGCCGTCCTCCATCTGCTGCCGGAGGCGGTGGATCGGCTGGGAACCGGGCTTCCCTTCTCCCTGCTGCTCCTGGGGGGGTTCTTCGGGTTCTTCGTGCTCGAGAAGTTTCTCTGGCACCATCATCACGGCACGGAGCACGCAGAGTCGGCGGGCGAGAGGCATCGGGTCCACTCGCACGATCCCATGGCCGAACGCCCCGTCGACGAGGAGGCCGGCCCGGAGGCCCGGCCGCACCCGATCGTAACCATGGTCCTGCTCGGTGACGGCGTCCACAACTTCCTGGACGGCATGGTGATCGCCGCCGCCTACCTGGCCGATCCGACCGTCGGCATGGTGACTACGCTGGCGGTGGTCCTGCACGAGGTGCCGCAGGAGATCGGGGACTTCGGCGTGCTGCTGCATGGTGGTCTCTCGGCCCGGCAGGCGGTGCTGTTCAACTTCCTGTCGGCCAGCACGGCGATCCTCGGCGCCGCGCTCGTGCTGCTCATCGGAGGTCGCATCCAGGGCCTCGAAGCACCCCTTCTCACGATCTCGGCCGCCAGCTTCATCTACATCGCGGCCGCCGACCTCATCCCGGAGCTCCACCGCTCCCGTGAGCCCCGGCAGGCGCTGCCTCAGCTGCTGATGATCACGCTAGGCCTCGGCCTCATGGTGCTCGTCCACTTCCTGCGCGAGGGTTTGGGGGGCGCCTAGCTACGACGCCGGAGGATCGGCCGCACGCACCCCGTATCGGCCGCACGCACCCCGTATCGGCGGAAGCGAGAAGCGACGCCGTCAGGCGGCTTGCTCCCGCAGCCGTGCCTTGAGCCGGGCGAGAATCGCTTCCATGCCGCGGATGCGCAGCGGGGTCACCAGCTCGACCAGCCCCATCGCCATGTAGAAGTCGAGCGGCACGCGGCAGATCTGCTCGGCCGTGGCACCCTCGAGACCTGCCAGCAGGATGCCCGCGTAGCCGCGGACGGTCGGCGCTTCCGGGGGCGCGTCGAAGTACATGTGAACCACGCCGTGCTCATCCACCTCCGTCGCCAGCGCGAACGGCGTCTGGCATTCCGGGACGTTCTCGAACGCGTCGGCAGCGATCAGGTGACGGGGAGGATCCGGCACGCGGCGCGAGAAGTCGAGCAGCGCCTGCAGCCGCAGCTCGCGCGGCGCCGAGGCGAACAGGTCGACGATCCCCTGCAGCTTCGGAGGAAGCGCGTCCGACCCCGCCCCCGATCCGGCCGCCGTCCCGGTCGTGGGGTCAGCCACCGAAGTACGCCGGCGCCCGACCGGGCCGCCATTTGATGTTGCAGCCGATGCTGGGCTTCTGATCCGCGGGCACGGGCTCGCCCGCGAGGACCGCATCGAGCGCGGCGCGGAGGTCCCTGCCGGTGACCGGTATCCCGTTGCCGGGCCGGCTGTCATCGAGCTGCCCACGATAGGCGAGCCGCCGATCGCGGTCGAAGACGTAGAACTCGGGCGTGCAGGCCGCGCGGAAGGCCTTGGCGACCTCCTGCGCCTCGTCGAAGACGAACGGAAACTCCCAGCCGAGCCTCTCGGCCAGGTGCTTCATGTTCTCGGGCGCATCCTGGGGGTAGGCCTCCGGGTCGTTCGAGTTGATGGCGATGATGCCGATCCCGCGAGGCAGATACTCCCGCCCCAGCCGCGAGATCTCCTCCATCACGTGCCTCACGAACGGGCAATGGTTGCAGATGAACATGATCAGCAGCGCCTGCCGGTCCGCGTAGTCCTCCGGGGAGACGCGGCGACCTTCCACGGCGTCGGTGAGCGAGAAGGGCGCAATCTCGGTTCCGAGCGCCAGCATCGTCGATAGGGTCTCTACCATGATGGGCTCCGGTTCGGGTGAAACGTTCGGCAGGGAGGAATATAGCCGCCAGCCCTGCCGGCCGGTCTGCCGAGCTCTATCGGCCGGGTCTCAGCCCCCGCCCGGTGACGAGATAGGTCGCGAAGGTGCCCAGCCAGTGGCCGCCCTCGTAGTACTCTCCCGTCACGCCCTCGAGCCCCCGCCGACGGTGTTCGCCCGCCGCAGCCCGGAGCGACGTGAGCCGCGAATCCTCGGGCGGCAACCCGGAGACTATGCCCTCCAGCATCCAGGCGCGGCTGAGGTTCAGCCCGTCGAGATGCGCCAGCTTGGGATCGGAACGGTCGGTCACGACGCCGGGCACGAGCCAAACGGAGATGCCGTCGGTGGGAATCCCGGGGAGAAAGGCCTCCAGCCAATCGGCGTAGGCGGCCGGCGCCAGCACCCGCCGCATCAGGTCCGCTTCCGCGAGACAGGGCGAGAGGAAGTCCTCGCCCGACGGCTCGTAGGTGAGCGGACAGTCGCGGTCGCCGGCGTAAAGGCGAGCGACCGTCTCGGTCAGCAGCCGCTCCAGCTCGGCGGCCCCGGCGACCCTCGCCCAGTCCAGAATGAGGCCGAAGGCGAACGCGGTCTGCGAGTGCTCTCCGGATCGGATCGGGTAGGCCAGCTTGGGCAGCCAGCCTCCGATCCGCTCGGCCGCCGCGGTCTCCAGCGGCGCCAGTGCCGCACTCCACCTGTGGGCATCGTCGTCCTCCCACTCGCGCAGCTCGGCCGCCAGCTGCAGGAGCCAGGCGAGACCATACGGACGCTCGAACGAGGCACGCCCCTCACCGGAGAGGTACTGCGCCTCGCCGCGGATGCGCTCGGGCGTCAGGCTCTGCTCGAGCGCGGCGCGAGCCGCGGGGGTGAAATCGGCCTCCGGGACCGTTCTGGCGAGTCGGGCCAGCAGCCAGTGGCCGTGGACGGAAGAGTGCCAGTCGTAGCAGCCGAAGAAGGCCGGCGTGAGCTCCCGCGGCGGCGAGACATCCTCGTCCCCCTGGAGCACGTGGGCGATCTTGTTCGGGTACTCCCGGCCGACGCAGTCGAGGGCGAGCGCCGCGAATCGGCCGAGCGCCTCCGGCCCGGGGCCAGCCGCTCCGATCTCCTGTGCAGCCATGGGTCCGACTCCCATCAGAGCGAAGATGATCGCCGCACCGGCCGCGAGACGGCATCCGCCACCGGCCGCGAGACGGTATCCGGCCCGGGCGCCGTCCGTTCTCCTCATCCCGCCGCCAGGACGCCGCCGGTCGCGGCGAAGGCGAGCACGGCCATGCCCCCAGCCGCCAGGGCGTACGGTAGCTGGGTGCGAACGTGCTCGATATGGTCGGAGGCCGCCGCCAGCGAGGCGACGACCGTGGTATCGCTGATGGGGCTGCAGTGGTCCCCGAAGATGCCGCCCGAGAGGACGGCGGCGACGAACGGAGCCACCGGTAGACCGAGCGACATGGCGAGCGGGACCGACACCGGGATCATGATCGCGAACGTGCCCCAGCTGCTGCCGGTGGCGAACGAGGTCGCCGCGCCCGCGGCGAAGATCAGCGGGAGCAGGACCGGCAGGGGTACGCGGCCGGCCACGAGGCCCGCGATGTACTCGCCGGTTCCGAGCTCGACGGTCGCGGCTCCGAGCGCGATCGCGAGCAGCAGGACGAGAGCCATGCCGGTCAGCCCGCCGGCTCCGCGCAGGCTCACCTTGCTCAGCTCCTGAACGGGGAGCAGGCGCTGGCCCAGGGTCAGCAGCGAGGCGACCGCCACCCCGATGGTGACCGCCCACAGCACGCTGAGAGAGCCGGAGCCCGCCGACATGTCGCCGCCGCCGCTCACGTACATCCCCACCGGCATCGACAGCACCATCGCGGCGACCGGGACGATCAGGTTGACGGCCCGCCGGGGGACGCCCGGCGCCGGCGGCGGCGCGATCTCGTCGGGATCGGCGAGCGCCCCCGCGTGCGCCCAGTGCAGCTCCCCGGCTCGGGTCCTCTCCTCCGCGGCCCGCATGGGACCCCAGTCGAGCCCGAGCCCCGCCGTGGCACCGGCGAGGATCACGGCCCCGAGGGAGTAGAAGTTGAGAGGTATCGCGGCCAGGAAGACCGGCAGCGGCGCCGCCACGCCCAGACCGCCGAGCAACCCCAGGATGTAGCCGCCCCACGCGTTGAACGGCACCAGGATGCAGATCGGCGCCGAGGTCGAGTCGGCCAGGTAGGCCAACTTCTCCCGCGAGACACGGAACCGGTCGAACAGCGGGCGGCAGACCGAGCCCGTCACCAGAATGGTGATGTTGGACTCGATGAAGATCACGATCCCGATCAGCCAGGCGAGCAGCTGCGCCCGACGCCCATCGGTGACCCAGCGCCGCCGCTCTACCCGGCGGACGAAGCCCTCCACCCCGCCGTTCGCCTGCACGATCGCGATCAGCGCGCCGACCATGAAGGTGAAGAGCAGGATCCGGGTGTTGCCGGGCTCGCCGATCACCGCGACCGTCTCATCGAGGGCTCGAACCGCGCCCGCCAGCGGGTCCCACCGTTCGACGATCGTCCAGCCGAGCCAGATGCCGGACGTCAGCGACAGGTAGACTTCACGCGTGTACACCGCCAGTGCGATCGCCAGCAGGGGCGGCAGCAGCGAAAGAGCGCCGTAGTCGGGCATCTTAGGGTAGGGCCGCGCGCAGCACCCGACGGAAGTTGGCTCCGAGCACCGAGCGCAACTCCGAGGGATCGAGACCCTGTTCGGACAGGAGAGCGGTGATCTTCGGCAGGTCCCGGACGTCCTCGATCCCCTCCGGCAGGGCGATCACCCCATCGAAGTCGCTGCCGAGACCGACGTGGTCGGCGCCGGCGACCGAAAGGGCGCGGACGCAGTGGGCCAGCCAGCAGGTCAGCGGCACGGGCGCCACCTCCGCCGCCACGGCGCGGGCCAGCGCGCTGCGCGGGTTCGAGCCTACGTCGCCCCCCTCGGCCTCCAGCCGCTGGCCGATCTCCGCGATGCTTCGCCAGAACCGCTCGTCCAGGTAACCGCTGAAGAGCACGATGCCGATGACGCCGTCCCGTCCGGCCAGCTGCTCCAGCAGCTCGTCCGGCAGGTTGCGGTGATGATCGGCCACCGACCGCATCCCCGAATGGGACGCGATCACGGGTCTCTCTGCGGCGGCCAGCACGTCGCGCGCCGTAGCGTCGGCCGCATGACTGATGTCGGCGATGAGCCCGAGCTTCTCCATGCGCGCCAGGATGCGCCGCCCCTCCCGGGTCAGCCCGCCGTGCGCGGGCGGAACGCCGGAGGCATCCGCCCACGAGGTATGGGCCATCCAGGTGAGGGTGATGCACCGAACGCCGGCGTCCGCCAGGCGGTCCACATCGTCCGGAGCCTCGATGCCGTAACCTCCCTCGACGCCAAGGACCACGGCGACGTCCCCGGCCCTTTCGGCGTCTTGCAAGTCCTGCTGGGCCCGGACGAGGCGCACTCCGGGCACCTGCTCGAGGAAGGCGCGGAGCCGGACAGC
The DNA here is from genome assembly GCA_964510615.1 of uncultured Gemmatimonadota bacterium. Classification (GTDB taxonomy): domain Bacteria; phylum Gemmatimonadota; class Gemmatimonadetes; order Palauibacterales; family Palauibacteraceae. The sequence goes on along the minus strand of CAZEBA010000018.1, from coordinate 36,573 downwards.
CCCCTCGAGCGCGCGCTCGAGGGGACGATCTCCCGCCGGATCGCTCCAGAGGGCGAAGATTCCTCCGTCCAACCCCGCTTCGCGCATGCGCGGGAGGTCCAGATGCCCACCGTCCAGCCGGCTGGAGAGGTCCTCGCCGGCCAGCAGGCGCAGCGCCGCGTCGTTGTGCCCATCGAAGACGAACGCGTCGTGATGGAGACGGAGCAGCTCCTCCGTCAGCGGCGCGACACCCACCGGTTCTCCCTGACGAAGTAGCGCAGCGGGCGGTCGGTTCCGACCGAGATCCCCACCCGGGAGGTCCGGACGACGCGATCGGCGGGCACGGCGGCGCCGGCGCCAATCCACAGGGGAGGCTCGACGAGGAGGTGTCGCTGGAGCTCGGGACCGATTCCCAGCGCCTGCGTCAGCCGGGCCGGTCCGTTGGTGAGCTGGTCGCGGCCCCGGCGCGTCCGCATGAGGTCGGTACCCTCCGCAGGCTCGAGGGCGCGGATCAGGACCGCTGCCGGATGGCCCTCCCGGTCGGTCACCGCGTTGAGGCACCAGTGCACGCCGTAGTTCAGGTGCACGTAAGCGGTGCCGGGGGGTCCGTAGAGCGGGTCGTTTCGGGGCGTCCGGCCGATGCGGGCCGCGGCGTGGCACGCCGGATCATCGGGCCCGGTGTACGCCTCGGTCTCCACGATCACTCCGGCGCACCGTCCCTCGGGGCTCTCGGAGACGAGCACCTGTCCAAGCAGGGCCTGCGCCACGATGCGGGCCGGGCGGGCGTAAAAGCTCTGCGGGAGGGGATCCAAAGGCTCGCGCCATCCGATCGACGCAGGGACGGGGCGCCGCCGCTCCGTCCTACGCCTTCCGCGCCTCTGCGGTGCGAGCCGAAATCACCGCCTCGGCCCGCCGCCCGGGCAATATGGCTCGGATCCGGTCCGGGTTCGCGTCGATCACGTCGAACACATCGGCCCCGAGCTCCTCCACCAACGTCTCGGCCGTCTTTCGGCCGACCCCCTTGTAGTTGCGGACCATGTACTCGACCATGTCGGCGCCGGCGTCGCCCGTCGTCGCCGGCCCGCCGGCGTCCGCGTCTTCCGGCGGCGGGCGCCCGGTGTCCGCCGGCTTGCCCGCCCCGGCCGGGGCCCGTCCACCGCCGCCCCGTCCGCCGCGCCGAAAGCGCGAGAGCGCCGATGTCCGCCGCGCCCGACGCTCCGGCCGGGCCGGCTCCGTCTCCGCTGGCCGCACTCGCTTCTCCTCGGGCCGGGCCGGCCTCCCCTCCTCCGGCCGCGCCTCGAGCTCCAGGGCGGCCTGTTCCGGGCCCATCGAGGCCTCCGCCTCTGCCGCCTCGGCCTCCACCGCCTCGGCCTCCGCCGCCTCGGCGCCAGCCGCGCTCCTGCTCTCCGCCGCTTCCGGCTTCCGCTCGGACGGTGCCCGTGCCGCCGCCCCACCTCCGCGCCTCCCCCGGCGGCCAGCCAGGCCACCACGGCGCTCCTGCCGATCCTGCTTGCCGCGTCGACCCCGGTCGGGCGTCGTATCTCGGGCACCACCCGCCTGGAGCGGAGCGATCTGCAGGTTGCCGTCGGAATCCTGCTCGACGTTCACGATCTCTTCGTCATGCGCCTGCTTGAGGAAGCGGCTGAACTTGCTGAAGCCGAGGGCCGCTTCGTCGAACTCGGGGTGCTTCCTCAACATCTCGCGTTTCACCTCGGAGTCGCGAACGCCCGGCTCGCCCCGGGACATGGAGCCGACGACCTCCCGCAGGAGGTTGTACGCCTCCCGCAAGCCGAGGCCCGCTCCCCCGCGACCATCGCTGCCCCGCTTCTCGAGCACGGGCTCGGCAGCCGCCTCGGGTTCGCCGGCGGCGGCCTCAGCCTCGGCCTCCCCGCCGGGAGGAGCTGCGGGCTCCCTCCGCCCGCGGCCGCCCCGAGCCCGGCCGCGCGTCCGTCTTCCGCTTCCGGGACGTCCCTCATCCAGGGCCGGCGTCTCGGAGATCTCGGCATAGTCGACCCGGGCTTCGCCGCCGGCCGACGGCTTCCGGGACGATGGACCGACCTCGAACTGGCCGTTCTCAAGCTTCCGGAGACTGATCAGGCCGCGTGACGCGGCCTCGGCCAGATACTTGTTGAACTTGGTGAACCCGATCGACTTCTCGTCGAACGTCGGGTCCAGCTCGACCATGACCTGCTTGAGCCGGTCGGAGCGCATCACATCGCCTCGCTCCACCATCTTCTCGACCGCGCGCGCGCAGAGCTCCCACGGACCCACGCTCTCACGCTGCATGTCCGCGAAGGACGTCAGGCCCGAGAGGCTGCTGTAGCTGTAGTACTCGTCGCAATTCTGCACCAGAAGGTCGGAGGCCGACTCCTGGAGGCCGACGCCGATGACGTACTTCCCGTACTCCTTGAGCTTCAGCACCATGCTGGAGAAATCCGAGTCGCCGGAGAGGAGGATGAATGTCCCGATCTCCGGTCGCGTGAACACGATCTCCAGCGCGTCGATCGCCAGCCTGATGTCGGTGGCATTCTTCTTCGTGGAGCCGTAGGCCGGAGCGAAGATCAGATCGATCGACGCCTCCGAGAGGGGGACCACGTACTGCGGGTATCGGCGCCAGTCAGCGTAGGCCCGCTGAACCGAAACCTTGCCCCGGATGATGTCCGAGTCGAGCAGCTTCCGCAGCTCCGCCGCCAGGTTGGAGCGGATGCCCATGGTGACGTTGTCGAAGTCGATGAGGAGGGCGGCGTTCTGGGATGGGAGTTGTCGAGTGGCGGGCATGTGTCGCGCCGCCAAATGCTTGTCGTTCATTACCTCTCGCCTGTGGTTTCGGACCTGTTCCGTCCGTTGTCCTGACTACCAAACCCGCAGCAGCGGGCGAGAGGCCCCCCGATCTCGCCCTCGGATCCTCCGAGGGGGACGATGCAGGGAGTCTCTCCATCTCTGTTGGGAGGCCGACCGGGGCCTCCTACGTCTCGCCGGCGGCCACCAACCCGAATCCAGGGTCGACGCCCGGCGGCGCCCTGCGGGCTGCCATCGCCTCGCCCGCCTTCCGCGGCCCGAACTCTGCCGCTGGAGAGAAGTCTCGACGCTCAGCCCTCCGAGCTCGCGAGCTCGGCGCGCACCAACTCGAGAACTTCGGCGCGCCGCACTCTTCCGCTCGGTGTCGTAGGTAATACTTCGAAGAAGCGCACGAGATCCGGAACCTTGTAGCCAGCCAGGGCCGACACGCAGTACTCGCGCACCTCTTCGGGCGTAATGATCGCACCCTCCACGGGCTGTACACAAGCGCAGATCAGCTCGCCGAGCACCTCGTTCGGGAGCCCCACCACCACGGCGTCCATCACCGCCGGGTGAGAGCGGAGGTGGTCCTCCACCTCGCGCGGGTGGATCGAGTAGCCGCCCCGAATGATGTCGTCGCCGGCACGGCCGACGATCGTGAGATACCCCTCCTCATCGAGGAAGCCGAGGTCGCCAGTGCGCAGGTAGCCGTCCGTGGTGAACGCGGCCGCGGTTTCGCCGGGCTGCCGGAAGTAGCCGAGCATCACGTTGAAACCCTTGACGACCACGTGCCCGGTCTCGCCGGCCGGGAGCTCCCGGCCGTCGTCGTCCCGAATCCCGACCGAGACGCCCGGCACCGGTCGGCCGGCCGTCCCGGCGCGTTTCTCCTCCGGATCGCGCGGCGAGGTGAGGGTCACGGTCGGGGATGTCTCTGTAAGTCCGTATCCGATCTCCAGATCGGGCACCAGCTGTTTCCGCGCCCGCGTGACGAGATCGGCCGTGACCGGGGCGCCCGCGACGATCCCGGCGCGGAGCGACGAGACGTCGTACTCCTCGGCTTCGCGGAGGGCCAACACGAACATCGTCGGCACCCCGTGCAGCACCGTCGCCCGGTGACGCTCGACCAGCGCCAGCGCTTCGCCCGGCTCGAAGCGCTCCTGCAGGAGGACGGCCGAACCGGTGGCTAGCACTCCCACGAGGGTGCTGAGCCCGAAGATGTTGAACATCGGCACCGAGCAAAGGGTGACATCCTCGGGCCCGAGCCCGATTCCGGCTCCCGTCACGGCCGCCGTTCGAAACAGGTTGACGTGCGACAGCACCACGCCCTTCGACTTGCCCGTCGTCCCCGCCGTATAGAGGATCGCTGCGGCCGACGTCCGGGGATCCAGCTCCGCTTCGGGGAGCTCCCGCCCGCGTCCGGCCGACACCAGATCCTCGAACTGGAAGATCCGGTCGTCGTACCAGAGGTCTTCCTCTCCCACGGTCACCACGTACTGGAGATCGGGCAGCCCCACCAGCATCGTCTCGAACAGCTGCAGGTAGTCCCGGCCCCGATACTGCTCGGCCGCCACCACGACCGTGACCTCGGAGTTCCGAAGCATGAACTGGACGTCTCGCGGGGAGAGTTCGGGGTTCAGCGGGACGATCGCCGCGCCGAGCTTGGCCGCCGCGAACAGGGTGATCGCGAACTCGGGCCAGTTGGGGAGGTCGATCCCGATGCGGTCGCCGGGTTCGACGCCGAGCCCGGCCAGGGCGGCGGCCAGGGAGGTCGATTCCGTGTCCAGGCGGCCGTAGGACCAGGAGCGATCGCCAGAGATGAGAAACGGCGCGTCCGGCTGCTGGTCGGCGCGCGCTTGGAGTGCCGCGCCGAGCGCGAGGGCGTCGACGCCCGTGGCGAAGGTGGTTGATTCCTGGCTCATCGCTGGACACACCGTCCGTGGTAGTGGTCAGCCGCAATCTGCATCGCGTCTCTCCGAGCGTAAAGCGGCTTCCAGCAACTCGAGCGCGCGGTCCGCCGGGATCCGGTGCGAGACGGCGGCGGCATCCCCGGCAGCCGCGGGAAGCGCCACCTCGCCGATCCGGCGCAGCAGGACGAATCGGAGCTCGGACGCGCGGGCCTTCTTGTCGGCCTGCGCGGCCTCCAGCACCCGCTCGGCGTCGATCTCCTCGTCCAGCGGCCGGTCGAGGCCGCAGGCGTCGAGGAGCGTGCCGAGACGGGCCGTCGTGCCTTCCTGCGTGACCCCGAGGAGCTCCCCGACCCGGGATTCGATCCGCATGCCGCTCGCGACGGCCTCGCCGTGCAGGACCCCGTATCCGCCGAGTGCCTCCAGGGCATGCCCGACCGTATGCCCGAAGTTGAGCACCTCCCTCCTCCCCCGCTCCTCCGGATCCTCTTCGACGACGGCGGCCTTGGTGGCGATGGCGCGCCCGAGAAGCTCCGTGAGGAGATCCGGGTCCTTGTCGAGGAGCTCCGCCGCCCGGGCCTCCAGCCACGTGAACAGCCCCGCATCGGCTATCGCCGCTGCCTTGACGGCCTCGGAGAGCCCGGCGGAGAGCTGGAAGGCCGGTAGCGTGTCCAGCAGCTCCGGGTCGACGAGCACCAGTCGGGGCTGATGGAAGGCGCCGATCGGGTTCTTCGCCTCCAGCGTGTCCAGACCGGTCTTCCCGCCGACGGAGCTGTCCAGCATGGCGAGCAACGAGGTGGGTACCTGCACGTGCGGAATCCCCCGCATGTAGGTCGCGGCCACGAAGCCCGCCAGGTCCCCCGTCACGCCGCCACCCACAGCCACGACAGCCGAGTCCCGCCCGAACCCGGCGGCGAGGAGCTCGTCGGAGAGGCGGGCCCACTCCTCCCGCGTCTTGTTCCACTCCCCGGCCGGGAAGGTGAAGAGGCGGGGCTCGCCGCGGCCGGCCGCTCCGACTGCGCCAGCTCCCACGCTTGTGGCTCCGGCCGCGCCGGCCGCCGCCGCTTCCCGCGCCTGCTCGAACGCCGCCAGCGCCCGCTGGCCGTAGAGCGGCGCTACCTTGCTGTCGGAGATGATCGCGTAACGGTGTGCCGGTGCCTCGCGGCGAGCGAGCACCGCCAGCTCGGCGAACGCACCTCGTTCGATGCGAACCTCGTAGGAGGACGGCTCCCGGCCCGGAACCCGGATGCGCAGCGAGCTCTCCTCTCCCATCGGCCGGCCGTCAGCCGTCCTGGCTGGCGTCGATCTCGAAGCGCGCGGCGTCGCCGAGGGTGGCGGGATCCAGGTCTTCGGGTGCGTCCAGGACAACGACGGCCGGCCGCCCGGCGGTCCGGTCACGCTCCACGCTCACCCGGCGGCCAGCGGGCTCGCTCGCGTATCGGTTCTCGAACGCCCTCCGGGCCGCCTCCTCGAACTCGGCTGCATCGCGCTCCGAGTCCCAGATGGTGACCCATACCAGGGCCTCGGCGCCCCCGTCCCGAAGCAACCGGTACCGGTCCCCGTCCCAGCCCCGAGCCGCGCTCTCCGCCGTCTGCGGATCTCTCAGGTGCTCCTGCAGGAAGACCCGAACCTCCAGCTCCCCGAGCCCGTCCGAGTGGACCTCGCGCCAGGACGGGAGGTCGGCCGGGAACACGATCTCCGATGGGCGGTCGCGGTCGCCGAGGAAGCGCTCCGGGTGGAGCACCTGCTCGGTCGACTCGGGAAGGTCGGCGCCAAACGGAAGCGGACGAGCCGGGTCCTCCGACCATACGCGCTGGAGGAAGACGAGCCCGCCCACGTAGGGGAAGACGAGGGATTCGCGGATGATGGCCGGAGCGTCCCGCAGCACCGGCGTTCCGGCGAGCAGGGCGGGGTCGAGCCCGCCCAGCAGCCCGCCGAGGTCCGGCATCGCCGTCAGGTCGATCGGCGCCCCGGTCTGACGGGACAGCATCCACTCCATCATGACGTAGGTCGCATGCCCCTCCAGCGCCGCCTGCGCAGCGCCAGCGCGGTCGTTGCGCTCGTTGACCGATCGGATGAGCGAATCCAGGTCGAGGTGCTGATCCTGGAGCGCGTGGACGAGCTCGTGGACGAGGATCGGCTCCAGCTGGCCCTCGGGGGCGTCCTGCACCACGTAGAGCGTGTCGCGGGCCGGATCGTAGTAGCCGACCACCTGCTCCAGCAGGAGGGACCGGAGGAGGGGCGCCAGCCGGAGCGTATCCGGCAGCAGCCCCAGCCGCACGTAGGCCGCCGCGACCGCCTCCGCGCGCTCGTCGGAGAGCTGTTCGGCCAGCGCGAGCGTGAGAAACCCCTCCAATCTCTGCTTGGAGCTCGTGGCCAGCGCGGGCGGCCGCTGGGCGACGATCCCGCTTCTCGCCTCCACCTCCGGCAGCAGCTGCGCCGCCAGCCGTACGAGTGCCGTGTCGGCCCCGGCCGCTTCGGCCACGCCGGCCGTCCAGGCCGCGTCGGCACCGCGGTCCAGCAGGTCCCCGCAGGCCCAAAGCGACAGAGCTGCCAGGAGGGTCGGGAGCAGCAGCCGGAGCGGGAGCAGCAGCCGGAGCGGCAGCGCACCGGACGACGGGCCGGCGCCCCTCACGACGCCAAGCGGCAGAGTGGTGGCGCCACCGGGCGCAGACCCTCTCGAGGCACCGCATCGGCCAGGCCCGCGATCGACTCGCCCGTCTCCGGATGGAGCCAGTCCCCCGCGATCTCGGCCAGCGGCCAGATCACGAACGGCCGCTCCCGCATCCGCGGGTGCGGGACGCGGAGGCCGGTCTCCTCGATCACACTCCCTCCGTAAAGCAGAAGGTCCAGGTCCAGAACTCGAGGCCCGTATCGGGGACCGTCCGGAGTCCGGCCGGCTCGGCGCTCGAGCTCGCGCAGAGCATCCACCAGCGGGCGTGCCCCCAGCTTCGTCTCGCCCACGCAGCAGGCGTTGAGGAAGCGCGGCTGCTCCGTCACGTACATCGGCTCCGACTCGTACACCGCCGAGCAGCGCCGAGCCGTCAGCAGCGGCTCGAGCCGCCGAACCGCGGTCTGCAGATGCGCGATCCGGTCTCCGAGGTTCGATCCGAGGCCGATCGCTACGAGAACCGCCATCGGTGCGTTCCGATCCTGCGGGAAGGTCCTCCGTGACGCGGCAAGATAGGGATCAAGCCCAGCCCAGCGGGAGGGTGCACGGACGAGGCACCGGCACGCGGCAGCCCGTGGGGCACAAGAAAACGGGAGCCTCTGAGGTCGGAGGCTCCCGTCGTGCGGCGGGCTGTTCGCCCGTCCGCTCAGGCCGCGACGACTCGGGCCTCCGAGCCGCCGCGGCCGTTCAGACTAGTTGTACGGCGGGCCGGAGGGACAGGACTGGCTCAGGTCGGGGTTGTTGTCGATCTCCTGGTTCGGGATCGGAAACGCCGTGTCTCGGCCCGGAGACGCGGGTGGGAAGAGATCGATCCCGTCGTTGAGGAAGACACGCCGGTAGAAGCCGTGACGCTGTCCCGCCAGCCACATGCCGGCCAGATAGGCACGGCCGATCTCGACGATATCCGTCTCGAAGCTACCGGTGAAGCTGACCGGCGAGAACTGCTTGCCGAACGGATTGCCCGCCGGATTCGTGATCCGCGAGTTGATCAGGGCCGCCGCGCCGCCGAGATCCCCCGCCCGGTACATCGCCTCCGCCTGGTAGATCGCCGCCTCGAAGCCCGAGGCGATGATGATCGACGCGCTCTGGCCTCCCGGGGTCGGCGGCGCGTTCCCGTTCCCGTAGATGAGCTGTAGGTGCACCTCGATCGAGGAGTCGAACGACTGAAACGGCGGGTTGGGCGCGTCCGCCAGGATTAGGCCCTGATCGACCCACTCGTCGTAGAAGGCGAACCTCTCGCTGTCACGGGAGGGTTCCGTGCCGTCTCCCACGGTCCAGCGAATGACCTGCGTGTCCCCGTACGTGAACGTATACACCTCGTTGTACTGTGAGGGATCGTTCGAAGAATACTCTGAGACGAACGCGAAGTCCGGATCCACCGAGGCTGCGATGCTTGCCGCCTGCTGGTAGTTGCCCAGCCACATGTTGGCGCGAGCCTGCCCGACGCGCGCGGCCGCTGCCACATCGGGACGGCCCGCCGCGTTGGCTGACCCCTCGGCCGCCTGGAAGAGCGCCAGCGCCTGTTGCATCCTCTCATCCGGCCCGATTGGAGCCGACTCGTAGTTCACGGCCTCGGGCACCCCTCCACCCAGGATGCTCTGGCAGAACATCTCGGCCAGCATCACGCGTGCGTAGGCGCCGTAGTACTGACCGAAGGCGATGCCTTCGGCGATCAGGTCCTGCTGATCCGCGAGCTCGGGATCGCTGAGCAAGGGGGTCAGGTTCACCACGGCGTTGTCCGAGGAGAATCGGTTGGTGTGAATCGGTTCCCACAGATCCACGTTGATGGAAACGTTCGCCACCAGCATCTGCCGCTCCTGGACCTCCCTCCGGGTGGGGAACGTCCCGGCGGTCAGGAACTCGTCCGTGATCAGCCCGCCGTACAGGACCCAGCGGTCGAAGGCGTCCTGGAAGTCGCCTACCATTCCGGCGATCACCACCGGGATCGACGCCGGATCGGCCACATCCTCGGGCTGAATGATGTCGGGATCGAACACCTCCAGGCTGCACGACGGGATCGCTCCCGCCAGCAGGCCGATCGCGACCAGCCGACTCAGCGGCCGCTTGATCCAACGAAATCTAGTCATGGTCTGTATGCTCCCTTCAGAGAATCAGGGCGTCGCAGCGGGCGGAACGCGATCTCCGGGAAGTTCCGGAGATCGCTTCCCGCCGCTAGCGACAGTCTCAGAACGCGATGTTGATCGTGCCGATGAATCGCCTCGGCGGAGCCAGGGTCAGGAAGTCCTCCGTGAACGTCTCCCACTGTCCGCCCCAGCGAGATTCCGGATCGGTGCCCGGATAGCTCGTCCAGGTGATGAGGTTCTCGCCGATGAACTGCAGCGAGATCCCCTTCATGCTGAGCGCCCGCGTCCAGCTCGGGGGCAGATCGAACCTCAGCTGAAGAGTGCGCAGCTTGCCCCAGTCCGCACTGTAGGTGAAGGGCTGCTCGGAGAAGAAGGTCGCGAAGTTCTTGATCTTGGCCTCGTCGGACATCTCCCCCGTGACCGGATCCGCCGTCTGGGTGATCGAGTTCGCCTGGAAGCCGACCTGGAAATCCTCCGTGTTGCTGTACTGCACCTGTCCCTGCTGGAAGTCGAACAGCGCGTACAGCTGCACGTACTTGAACAGGTTGATCGTCGTCTGCGCCGATCCCTCGTACGCCGCGTTCGGCTGGCCGATGTAGCGATGATCGTCCAGCGGATCGCAGAAGGCCTCGGGAACCCCGGCGTTGCCGGCTCGGGCGTCGTCGGGACCCCAGGTACCGGGCGTCTCATCACACGTCACCACCCGCGGCTCTCCGTCGTCCCCGATGACGATCTCCTCCGCCGCGAAGGCACCGAACGGCAGGCCCTGCTGCTGGCGGCCGACGAAGCCGACCAGGAACGGGTCGACCAATTCGGTGATCAGGTTGTCGTTATGTGACACGATGAAGCGGAAGTCCCAGGAGAAGTTCTCCTCGTTGAGAGCCAGCACGTCCAGCTCGACCTCGAAGCCCTTGTTGTCGATCTGCCCGATGTTGGTGAACACCGCGTTCGGAAAACCGAGCGAAGGCGGCAGGGGCTTCGTGACGACCGTGTTCTTCGTCTGCTGGTTGTAGTAGGTGAACGTGAGACCGAGGCGATCCTCCCACATCCCCATGTCGAAGCCGGCTTCCCATTCCTGGGCCGTCTCGGGCGAGAGCTCCGGGTTCCCCGGACGGTCCGGGGAGACGCCCAGCTGGTCCACGCCCGACAGCGCGACCTGGGTGGTGGTCAGGAGCGCCTTCGCGTCGTTGGGTCCAGGGAGTTTCCCCGATTCTCCCCAACCGCCGCGGAATCTCAGGGTGTTGACGAAGCCCGAACCCTCCAGCGCCACGAAGCTGGCGCCGAACTTCGGGTAGGACTGCACGCCCAGGTTCGCTCCCTGCGCGCTGTTGTTGTCCCAGCGAACCGCGCCGCTCACGAAGAGCCGGTTCTGCCAGTCGAACTGGCCCTGCACGAAGAAGCCGAGGCCCTTGGTCTCGAAGAACCTGTCGTCTCCAGTATTGATGACCGAGTTGTTCACCGCCGGCCCGCTGGCCGGGAACGTCTGGCCGGTCACGTCGGTCGCCTCTTCCGTTATCCGGAGCCACTGCACGCCGCCCACGAACTCGAAGCCCAGCGGATCCGAGATTCGCAGGTCGTACGTCGTGGTTCCCTGCAGCGTGAGGTTGCGGCTCGTGTAGTAGGGCTTGTCGATGTTGCCCCGGGAGGCCGATCCGAACGGCAGGTCGGGATCGACGGGTGTGACGAACAGCGACCGGTCCGAAAACATGTCGTAACCGATCGTGAACCGGTTCGTCCACTGTTGAATGGGGTTCCAGGTGGCGTTTCCGCTGCCGATGTAGCGCTCGATCTTCTGGGTGTTGACCAGATCGGTGATCGGATTCCAGTCGGGCGTCGAGCCGCCGTAACGGAAGAGCACGCGACCGCACTGGTTGTCGTAGTTATCCGACGGTATCCCGGTATCCCTCGCCAGCTCGGCCGCGAGCGGGCAGGTCTCCCGCCGCTCTCCGGTGATCGGGTCCGTCAGCATCTGCAGGAAGTTGTAGGGCCGCGACAGGATCGCGTTCCCGAGAAAGCCGTTGCCGTTGTTGTCGTTGTCCGGCAGGGTCGCGTCGGAACTCGAGTACCCGTTCGAGAAGGAGAGGTTGAGCTTGCTCGACGGGTCAACGGCGAAGTTGGCGCGGAAGTTGAACCGCTCGAAATCGTTGTTCGGCAGGGTGCCCTTCTCGTTGTTGTAGGCTACCGAGCCGAAGTAGTTCCAGATGCCGGCTCCGCCGGAGACGTTACCGAGGTAGTTCTGGTACAGGCCGTCGCGCCACGGAATCCCGCCCTCCTCGACCGGCAGCGTGGCGAGGTTCATCGTGTAGATCGTGTCGCTCGACAGCCCGAAGATGCTCGGCTGGAAGACCGTGACGGGATACTGGTCTGTCTTCTCGCGGTTGACGCCAAGATCGGCCCGGGCGTTCCATTGCGTCTCCCCACCGGCTCCCTGCTTGGTCGTGATCACGACCACGCCGGCGTTTCCCCTGGCCCCCCAGAGGGCCGACGCGGCCGGACCCTTCACGATCTCGATCGACTCGATCTCGTCCGGGTTCAGCTCGTTCAGCCGGGAGGTCTGCTGCCCGAGGACCGGGCCGGAGGCACCGCTGAAGTGCGGATCGAAGGCGGAGTTCTCGTTGTTGATGATCGTGCCGTCGACGACGTACAGGGGGGTGTTGTCGAGACTGATCGAGCCCGTCCCCCGAATCTTGACCAGCGCGCCCGTCCCGACCGTGCCGGAGGCCTGGCGGACGAACACGCCGGTCGCCTGGCCCTTCAGGACATCGGCGAAGTTGTTCGTGCGCGTGTTCTCGGCCACTACGTCGGCGTCGATGGTCGAGATATCGGTGGACAGCTCGCGCTTGGTCGCGGGACCGGTGATCGTGGCCACGACCTCGTCCAGCGCCACGGCCGAGACGTCCAGGACGAAGTCGACCGTCGCTGTCTCGCCGGCGGTGACCGTAACCGGCTGCTCCGACCCGTGGTAACCGATGATGCTGGCGCGCAGCGTGTAGTCACCCGCGGGCACCCCGCTGATGCGGAAGCGTCCCGCTTCGTCCGTCAGCGTCCCGTAGGACGTGCCAGGCACGAACACCTGAACGCCCGTGAGCGCCTCGCCGGTGGTAACCGAAGTCACGCTACCCGTGATCGCACCCTCCTGGGCCGCGGCCGTGCCGACCGACGTCAGCACGAGCACCACGGCTGCGAGGGCGGAGGCGAGGAAGCCCGTTCGGAACGCGAGTCCCTTGGGGTTGAACCACGTAGGCTTCATGGAAGCTCCCTCCTGTGGCATTTGGGGAAGAGGTTCCTTCATTGTGCGGGGGCGCAGCGCGAGCCTCCGCAGACTGACAATTTAGCCCCGAGGGCGCGTGTGCGAAAACGGCACCTGCCCCTTCGCGCCCGCGCGCGGAGTCCGTCGCTATCTCCTATCCAGGCACGCTCACCTCCAGGCGAACGAACGAGCGCTTGCCCTTCTGCAGCCGGTACTCCCCCGGCGCGAGCTGCAGATTCGCGTCCGACACCGGCTCATCGTCGATCCGCACGCCGCCCTGGGCGACAAGACGCCTCGCTTCCGAGGTCGACCCCGCCAGCCCCGATCGGGTGAGCGCGTATCCGATCCACAATCGGCCGGTCTCCGAATCGGCCTCCAGCGACACCGCCGGCAGGTTCTCCGGCGCCAGCCGCTCGCGATGGACGCGATCGAACGCCGCTCGGGCCGAGTCCGCCGCATCGGAGCCGTGGTAACGAGCCACGATGTCCCAGGCCAGCCACCGCTTGGCCGCCAGCGGATCCGTCTCGGCCTCCCGCAGGCGGCCCTCCCGGTCGTCGGCGGCCGCCGTCGACGCCAGCTCGATCCACTCCTCCAGCAGCGTGTCCGGAATCGACATTACGCGGCCGAACTGCTCGTCCGGGTCCATCGCCAGGCCGACATAGTTGTCGTAGCTCTTCGACATCTTCCGCTCGCCGTCGGTGCCCCGCAGCAGCGGCATCACCAGGCAGACCTGCGGCTCCTGTCCGGCCTGCCGCTGGAGCGTCCGGCCGAGCAGCAAGTTGAACTTCTGATCCGTGCCCCCGAGCTCCACGTCGGCCTCGAGAGCGATCGAGTCGTATGCCTGCATCATCGGATAGACGAACTCGACCAACGTGATCGGCCGCTCCTCCTCGTATCGCTGTTTGAAGTCTTCCCGCTCCAGCATCCGGGCGACGGTGAACCCCGAGGCCAGCCGCAGGACGCCCACGAGGTCGAGCTGTCCGAGCCACTCGCTGTTCCTGCGCAGCTCGGTCCGCTCGGGGTCGAGGATGCGGAATACCTGGTCCCGGTAGGTGACCAGGTTCTCCTCGATCTCCTCCTCGCTGAGCATCGGCCGGGTCTCGCTCTGCCCGGATGGGTCTCCGACCCTGGCGGTGAAGTCGCCGATGACGAAGACCACCCTATGCCCCAGTTCCTGAAACGTCCGAAGCTTGTGAATCGAGACAGCGTGGCCGATGTGGAGGTCCGGTCGGGTGGGATCGAAGCCCTGCTTGACGACCAGGGGATCGCCCGTCTGGCGGGAGCGAGCAAGCTTCTCGGCCAGCTCGTGCTCCGGGATCGCCTCGACCGCACCGGCGAGGATGCGCTCCATCTGCTCCTCGACCGGCGGAAACCCGGCCCCGCGCGTCGGTGGGCACATGGGCCAAAGGTCGGAGCGTCGCGCCCGACCGGCAAGCGGGCAGCCGGCAGGAATGCACCGCCTGGCAGCATTCCCGGCCGGCTAGGTGGCCCCGCGGGCAGCAGCGGATGGGAACCGTTCGAAAGGCGCGAACCGGCCGGCGAGGGCGCTCTAGCCGGAGGCCTCCACGACCTCGAGGTCGTTTTCGGCGACGTTCCAGCGGACGGCCGAGTTCTTCGAGAGGCGGAACGCCTCCGAGGCAACCCGCTCAGCGAGCCCGACGCCGCTGGCGGTGAGCCGATATTCCGTCTCGACCGGGGGCAGATTGAGCTGAAACGTCCTCTCCCGCTCGGCCGGGACCGTCCCGAGAACTCGGGTCGTCGATCCCTCTTGGAGGCGGACCGTGATGCCGGCGCGGGGGGAGAGTGCGTTGCGAACGGTCACCGTGACCGCGATCGGCGGCGGAGGGAGGGTCACGTCCGGCTCGCGGGGGCCCGCGGTGGTACAGGCGAGCACGGCCGTGCAGGCCGCCACGGCAAGGGGAACCTTCACGTCCGGCCGACTCGCGCGAGCAAATCCCGCTCGCCCACCCTGCCCCTGCGGTCCCGAGCCACCGGCCCCTACTGCTCCTGCTCCTCGGGTAGGGTCTCCCGGGACCAGATGATCACCGACCCGCAGCGGCCAATTCGATAGCCGGGCGGGGCGGCGGAGGCACGCGTGTAGACCTCGATCGCTTCGACCTGTCCGGGGCGGTAGTCGTTGATGTTCACGACGCTGCGCGGGCTTCCGTCGATGAACAGGATCGGCTGGCAGCGGAAGTACCCGCGGCCGATCCAGACGGAGACACGGTCCCGGTAGTCGTCTCGCTCGACCGTCACGCCCGAGATGTTGGTGAGCAGGTCGGAGAGCTGGACAACCGCCCGCTTCTCGATCTGCTCCCGGGTGATGTAGACTCCGCGACCCGTGTGCCGTCGCTGCTCGAAGCCCTGCATCTTCTGCTTGGTCGCCGAGATCGTGGAAGAGACCTCGACGTCCAGCGGCTCGAGGACGCGCACGTTGGCGGAATCGGGTGGCGTCGCGGGCGGAAGCGTGTCCTGGGCTGCAAGGCGGGCAGGATGCGCGCCGATAGCTGCGCCGGCAGCCGAGGCGGTCAGCGCGGCCAGCCACAGGCTGGCGCGTGCACGGGAGACGCCGTTACACGGGCCCCCAGCGCGACGGCTAGTTGCTGCACTCACCCCATCGGTCACCGCTCTGGCCGCTAAGGAGCGGCCTCTCACCTTCGGAAACCACCGGCACTCTGCGAACCGGCCCCCGCGGCTCCCGATTCATTATCAGCACGGGGAGCCTTCCGCCGCAACCTGGCGTCCCGACGGGTTGGGAACGTCCCGGCTCACCGGAGGGTAACCGCATTGAGCTCGGGTAGTTATCAGCGCTACGCCGCGTGGCATCATTCGGCATCGTCCCCATATACCGAAGGCCGCAACTGTGATGAACATCTGCACTTCGATCCTCCTCACGAGATCCCCTCTCGCCGGGCTCGCGGCTGCCGGACTCGCGTTCGCCTCCACCCTGCCTACCGCAGCCGCGCAGGAGCCGGACTCTGCCCCACCGCCAGCGCCGGTCCAGGAGACACCCGCGCTGGCGGACAGCAGCGCCGCGCTGGCCGGTCGGGTTCTCTCCGCCCTGACCGCCGAGCCGATGCTCGGAGCGCACGTCTTCCTTCGAGGCGCGCGCCGCGGCGCGGTCACCGACAGCGCCGGCCGGTTCCGCATCGAGGACCTGCCGGTCGGCGTCGACACGATCGCCGTCTGGGCCTCCGGCATCGAGCCGCAGTTCCAGGAGCTCGCCTTCCAGCCGGACCGACTCACCAGCGTAGTGTTCCTCCTCGCAGAGCGAATCTTCGAGGTCGCCGAGCTGAAGGTGGAGGTCCGGGCTTTCAGCGCCCGCAAGCAACGGCTGGAGCGGCGGAAGAGGTTCGGGAACGGCGTCTACATCACGCGGGAGATGATCGAGGAGGCACAACCGGTGCTCACCACCGACATGCTCCGTGGAATTCCACGGATCGAAGTGGAGCCCTACCGCTTCGCATCCGAACCGGTCGAGGTGCGCATCCGGTCCAGTGCCAGGAGCGCCTGCATCCCGAAGTACTACCTGGACGGCACCGAGGCGCAGCACTTTACCCTCGACGAGGTCGCGCCGATCGAGGTCGAGGAGATCGAGATCTACCGCGGGGCGTCGGAGATGCCGCCCGAGTTCAAGAGCATGGGCAACAACTGCGGCGTGATCGTGGTCTGGACGCGCGGCAACTTCTAGGAGCTGCCCGCGCCCTATTCGGAGGAGTTCCTAACCGCCGCCCTCCACGATTCGGACCGTCCGGTTGGCTGCGACGTTGGCGAAGCTCTCCCGGCGCCCGCTCGGCCAGTAGACGATGAGGCTGTCCGCCGCCGCCCGGTCGCCGAGCCCGAAGTGCACGAGCCTCGTGTGCCGGGAGAGGTAGCTCGTGCCTCCAGCCACCGCACGGAGCGAGCGCCGTCCGCCCGCGATCATCTCAACCGTGCTGCCGATCGCATCCCGGTTGCTCTCCGTGCCGATCAGCTCGATCGTCAGCCAGTTCAGCCGGTTGCCGGTCTCGTTCCGGTAGAGGAGCGAGTGGTCGGCCGTGTGCTCGTCCCTGCTCACTACCGCCACGAACAGGTCGAGGTCACCGTCGTTGTCGTAGTCTGCGTAGGCCAGCCCACGTCCGCGGGTGGTGTCGGTCACGCCTGCCGCCCGCGAGACGTCGGTCAGGGTGCCTCCCGCCGAACCCCGGTACAGCCGGTTCTCCTGCGGCTCGATCAGCCGCAACGCTCGCTTTGGGTCGGCCAGGTTGTAGGAGGGCAGCACGCGGCCGTTGGCCACGGCCAGGTCGAGGTAGGTGTCGTTGTCGACGTCGAGGAACGCCGTCCCCCAACCGGTCAGGAACGAGTCGGCTACTGCCCGGGCGGCTGCCACGTCCTCGAACCGAAGCGGGCTCCGAGAGACGTTCTCGAACAACTGGTTCCGATCGATGTTGGTAACGTACAGGTCGAAGTCACCGTCCTCGTCGTAGTCACCGATCGCGATTCCCATCCCGTTCATGTCGGCATCGGTGCCCGACGCGGCGGCGACGTCGGAAAAGCCGCCCATGGCGCCGGAAGAGCCGGCCTCTCCAACCATGAACAGCGCATTGGGCAGGAAGATCTGACCGAAGTCGTTGGCGATATAGAGCTCCGGGTGGAGGTCGTGATCCAGGTCGGCGAGGGCAAACGCCAGGGTGAGCCCCTCGGCGTTGTCGACGCCCAGGGACCCGCCGACCTCGGTGAAGGTCCCATCGCCGTTGTTGCGATACAGTTGGTTGGGAATCCCACCCGTCAGGTGCTCGTCGTACGGCAGGCCGTCGTAGAGCGCGTAGTTGCCGACGTAGATGTCCAGCCAGCCATCCCCATCGATGTCCCCTAATCCGACGGCCGTGCTCCAGTCGTTGCCCGTGATCCCCGCCGCCTCGGAAACATCCGTGAAGGTCCCGTCGCCGTTGTTGCACAAAAGGTAGTTCCGGAACCCTTCCGCGGTGGTGACGAACAGGTCCGGATCGCCGTCGTTGTCGAGGTCACCGGCGGTCACCCCGACCGTGTTGACGTCCTTCAGGAGATCGAGCCCAGCCGCTGGGGTCGCGTTGTCGAATGTCCCGTCGCCCCGGTTGCGGTACAGGCGGTCCGGTCGCAGGCCGCCGGTCAGATACAGGTCCTCCCAACCATCGCCATCGTAGTCGAAGAACGCCGCCCCTCCGCAGATCCGGTTCGGGTCGTAGCAGACGTGGTCGATCCCGACCGAGCGGCTGACCTCGCGGAACGTTTGCGCGTCCGCCAGCGAGGGCCAGATCGCGCCGACCGACGCCAGGAGGAGCGGGATCACTCCGGCCGTGGCGGCGAGGAAGCCCAGATGCCGTCGCAAGGCAACATCGCGGTGGGAAGAGCGGCCACGTGACGGCACGGCCACAGGAGGGCTCATGGATCGACCCAGGGGGAGTCGCTTAGTCGGGTTGGGGCGGGCCGCCGTTGCCGGGGCCCTCGCTGCTCCCCGTTCCGAAGGTGACGCCCAGGACGACGACTGCGCCGACCAAGACCGCCGCCACAGCCGCAGTCTTGCCGGCCGAGACCTTCTTCCCCTCCACGAAGTCGATCTTGTCGAGCGGGATGGTCACCGTCTCGCCGTTGCCCTTGAACTCCTGGACTCCGGCTGTCTTCATCCAGTAGGCGGAGACGAAGAGGTTCGAGTCATCCGTGCGGATCAGGTCGCCATCGATCACGGTGACGTTGTTCGGCGTGAGCGCGGTCAGGGGGTAGCTTCCCGGTTCCGAGAGGTGGACCCGCAGACTCGTGCTCTGTTGGAGGCCCTCCAGACCGAGCTCTGCCGCACGGCTCGCGGCTTCGCTCGAAGTGGCAGCCGAGCCGTCGCTCAAACTGCTGCCCGCCGAGCCGGAGGGACCCGCCTCCAGGGGGACGTAGCTGTAGCACGCCGTGTGGATCAGCAGGAGCAGAGCCGCCAGCGGCGCTCGTCGGCGCGCCAGATGCCGCCTCACGTCCAATACTCCTCCCGGTTGCCGGCCCTAGTAGCCGACCGTGAGCCCGCCGGTCGGCAGCCGCCAGTGCACGGTCTGGCTCTGCGCGACGAAGAACGGCGTCGAGGTAATCTCGGTTCCATCCGGCCGTTGGGCTACGAGCACGTACCTCACGCTGCCGGCCGTCTCGATCTCGATCTTGAAGCTGCCGGTGCGTCCGCCCCCAACACTCCCCAGCGTCCGGCGGCCGATATCCGACCTCAGAAAGACCGTAAGGGGAATTGGCGGGTTGGTACGGTTCTCGACCTCCACCGTGACGGGTCCCTGCAACGCTGGGTCGGCGCTGTCGGCGGCCTGCTCGCTCGCTCCAGATGAGCCACACGCAGGCAGGAGCCATAGCACGGCGGAGACGAGGATTGCCCGCCCCGCGGGACGGGCAATCCGATCAAGTACACTCAAAACGTGCCTCTCCTCTTCGAGTCGGGGCGGTGCCAGCTTCTACACCAGTCGACCCGAATTCTTTCCGGCGGTCCCTAGCAACCCTGGGGGTCGTTCGGGTTCCGTCCCGTCGCCGGGTCGGGCGGCACGTTCTCGTTGGTCGTCCGTTCGGCATCCGGATACAGGAACCGGGCGGGAATCGCCATTCCTCGCCAGCCCACGATCGGCGGCAGGCATGTGCGCTTCCAGTCGTTCCAGATGTCGGGGTTGAGGAACTGCGCGATGTACTTCTCCTCCATGATCCGGTCGAGGAGCGCCTGGCCAGAGAGAGCGGCCGGCTGCGGAAGCGCCGCCACGCCCCACCAATCCGCCTGGAGCGCGATGCCCCGCAACAGGGCGGCCATCGCACCCGCCTGGTCCCCCGTCTGGTAGGCCGCCTCGGCCTCGATGAATGCCGCCTCCCAGCTCGGAAGGATAGGCTGTGGGTAGTTCTGCGCGCCCGGCGATCCGGGTGCGTTGTTCAGCTGCGAAGCGTTCGTGGCCGGATCGGTCGGGTCATCCTCGCCCGGCTGCGAGCCTGAGTACTCGCCGTTCGCCCCCGGCATGAAGTAGATCGGGAGCCGCGGGTCGTTCCGGTCCTTGAGAAGGTCGACCAGGTAGGCGCCCGCCGAGATGTACGCCGTCCGCTCGCGGTTGAACTGGTTCCAGATGTTGTGCTCGGTCGAGGAGGTCGTATGCACGGCCGTCCAGTTGCCGGCGTTCGTCTGGGGGCCCTGCCTCGCCTCGGCCAGGGCGCTCCCGTACGCGGAGGGATCCCCCTCAGCCGTGAGCATGTAGAGCCGGGCCTTGAGGGCGTGGGCCACGGCGATCCAGGCTGCCGGGTCGCCGTTGAAGTTGAAGTCGACGCCGTCGGCGGGCCCGGTCCCCTGGCCGCTGCCGAGGTCGGAGATGGCGGCGTCCAGCTCGGCTTGGAGCTGCGAGAAGATCGAGAGCTGCCCCTGGAACTGGGGCTGGGTGATCTCCGGATCCGTAGCCTGATCCCACGGGACATCACCGTAAATGGCGGCCAGCATCTGGCCGAACAAGGCCTCGTGGACCTTGAAGATGCCGGCCAGCACCCGGTTTCCCGCATCCTCGGCCGCCACCTTCGCCCGGCGGATGTCGACCAGTCCGCCGCCCGTATACACCAAGAACCACGGGTCGTCGAAGGTCTGGTTCGTAAACGTGTAGGTGCTGTAGGCGGAGAACTGCCGGTCCGTCCCGTCCATCTGCTGCATCCAGACGGCGGCGAATCGCGAGTTGTCCGCTTCGCTCCAGAAGTAGCTCGCCACCTGAGCGGCCACCAGCAGCTGGTTCATCGTCGCATTCGGGACGACGTTCGGGTTGCTCTCGGTCGGATTGATGAAGTCGCAGCCCGCCAGCGAGACCCCGAGCAGGGCACCCGCCAGCGCGCCCTTCCATCGCTTCTTATTCACTCTAGCATTCATCGTTCGCTTCACTCCCTCTCGGCGGTGCACGCCGTTTCGGAGCCGGCCCCCGGTCGTCGGGCAGACGCCCGACGACCGGCAGACGGCCAAGCTCCATCTTCCTAGTAGATGAAGGAGATACCGAAGACCCAGGAGCGGATCTGCGGGTTGTTGAAGTACTCGATTCCGCGCCCGCTGCCCTGGGCCGTGAGGTTCGACTCGGGATCCAGACCCGTGTAGTCGGTATCCGTCCACAGGTTGCGGCCCGCAAAGAACACGCTGACCCGGTTCAAGGAGATCGACTTTACCCAGTTCTGGGTGAAGTCGTACGCCACCCGGAAGTCGCGGAACTTCACGAAGTCGGTGTCTTCGACGAACTGGGTGCTCGGCCCGTTGAATCCGTTAAAGATCGTCGACGGGCCGACAGTATTGGTGTTCTGGTAGACCGTCATCCCGGCGCCCGGTCCCTCGCCGTCGTACACAAAGGCCACTCCCTCGGTCGCACCGCAGGTCTGCCCGTTCTGGCAGTGGTACGGCTCGGTGCCAGCGTGCGTGCCATAGGAGTAGAGGGCACCCCTGGTTCCGTTCCACATCGTCGATCCCCACTGCCCATCGAACAGGAAAGAGAGCGACAGGTTCTGCAGGATGGTGAAGTTCATCCGCAGGCTGGCGAGGTCCGTCGGATTCGGGTTCCCGTACCCGGTCAGGTTGTCGGCCAGGCGGGGGAATCCGTCCTCGGCGATGAACAGTGTGCCCGGCGCCGCGTTCGGGTAGGCCGCATCGATGTCGTCCTCCACGCCATCGCCGTCGAGGTCGTACGTCTCGCCGCGGCCGAATCGGATGAAGTCATCGATCCAGAGAGCCCCGAAGGGGCAGGGATCGTTCGACGCCGGACCGCAGCGGTTGTAGATCACGTTCGAATCGGCACCCTCGAACCCGCTCTCGGCCCGCCCACTGGCCAAGCGGGCGTTCTCGGCACCAAGCAGGTCGGTGACCTCCGAGTGGACGTTGCTGTAGAAGCCCTGGATCTCCCAGGTGAAGTTCCGGCTCTGGAACGGTATCAAGTTCAGCGTGAACTCCCAACCGTGCGAGGTGAACTCAGCTCCGTTCTGCGGATAGGTGCTGTACCCGGTGCTCACCGGGATCGGAACGAAGAGGATCGCGTCCCGGGTGTGCTGGTCGAAGTACGTGGCCCCCACGGAGAGGCGCGAATCAAAGAAGGCCAGGTCGAGGCCGCCCTCGATCTCGCGCGTGACCTCGGGCTTGATGCTCGAGTTGCCCTGGAAGGTCTCCGAAGTGAGTCCCTCCCGGCCGAGGTAGATCGACTCCAATCCGATCGTGACCCAGCCATCCAGAAACGCCGACTTCTCGAAGCCGCTAACGTTGCTGAACACGGGCGGCGGGGTTCCCGCCTCACCCCAGGCGGCCCGCACCTTACCGAAGCTGAACGCGCCGCTTTCCTCCTCGGAAGTCAGCAGGCGGCTGAAATCCCACGCGACGTTGGCGTTTGGGAACCAGAACCAGCTCCCCTCGCCGCCACCGAAGGTCGACGAGCCCTCGTACCGCGCGCCACCGCCAACGAACAGCTGGTCAGCGATGTCGAAGGTGGCGTTCACGAACAGACCGGAGTTCCGGACGGTGGATTTGAACTCGTCCGGCGTTCGGGTGACGGTGAAGTCGAGCTCGTTGGCACCCTCGATCAGGTTCTGGGCGCTGGTGATGAGCCTCTCGTAGTCCTCTTCCCGAATGTTGTACCCGAGCGTCACGCTGGCATTGAAGGCTTCGCTGATGTCACCTTGACCGGTGAGCAGCAGCGTGTTGTCCCATGACGACGAGGTGAAAGTCGATCGGAACAGCTGCCCGTCCGGCACCGAGGAGTTCTGCTTCGGGAAGACCGCCAGCCTCTGATCGTTCGAGTAGTCGCCACCGAAGATGTCGGTCAACGTCAGCCACCCGAACGGCTCCCAGTCGAAGCGGATGTTCCCGAACGCTCGGCCCACATCGGTGGTGTTGGGGATGTTCTCCGCCACCCAGAACGGGTTGTCGAACTGGCGCGGGAAGGTCGGATCGTCGCAGGCGTCGAATACGACGCAAAACCACGTCCGCTGATTCCCCGCCGGCGTGACGAAGGGGACGTTGTCGATGTCCGGCGGCGTCCGGAACGCGCCCAGGAGCAGCCCGGAGAGGTTCGAGCCCTGCTGGACCGAGTTCCCCGACTGGTTGGTGTACGCGATGTTCGCGCCGACCGTGAATGTGTTGAAGAAGAGGTGCGACCCCTTGAGGCGGAAGTTCAGCGTGCTGAGCCCGGTGGGCCCGTAGATCGCGTTGCCGTTGTCGGTGTAGCCGCCCGAGAAGAAGTACGTCGTGCGCTCGGTGCCGCCCGAGATCGAAAGGTCGGTGTCCCAGCGGAACCCGCTCACGAACATCTCGTGCGCGTGGTCAAACGTGTCATACGATGCGCGCGCCGGATCGAACGGATCCCCCGTCCATACCGAGCAATTGGGCGCACAGTCCAGCGCGGCGCCCCACGACCGGATCGAGCTCGGGGAGTTCGTGGTGCTGTAGTTCGTCTGCAAGGGCTGGGTGCTGGTGACGTCGTCGATCGAGTAGTTCGACTGCAGGGTGATCTGCGTCTGCCCCGCCGCCCCCGACTTGGTGGTGATCAGGACGGCGCCGTTGGCGCCCTGCGCTCCGTAGATCGCGGCGGCCGACGGCCCCTTGAGGATCTCGACGCTCTCGATGTCCTGAGCGTTGATGTCGGCGGCCCGATTCTGCACCACCGTGCCCCAGATCGTGTCTTCCGAATAGTTCGAGTCGTTGTTGATGATCGTGCCGTCCACCACGATCAGCGGCTGCGTGCCGCCCTCGACGGACTTCGGGCCGCGGATCTGAATGTAGGCTCCGGCCGTGGCCTCGCCGCCCGAGCTCTGCACGTAGACGCTCGGCGCCTGGGCCGCCAGATCGGCGATCGCGTTGCTCGAGTACCGCTCGGCGATGTACTCGCCCTTCACGGTACTGATCGCGTTGGCCAGCGTCCGTCGCTCGGCGGTCAGCCCCTGGCCGATCGCCACGATCCCCTCGAGGCCGATCGGGTCGACGGCGAGGACGAAGTTCTGCGTGAGGTTGTCACCGCTCAGCACGACCTGCACCGTCGACGACCGGTAGCCGATCAGGCTCGCGATGAGATCCCGTGTCTCCCCGGTCAGCGCCGCGGCCGGGACAACGAGGCTGTACCGTCCGTCGTTGTCCGTGAAGCTCGCGATGTTCGACCCGGAGATGTAGACGTTGGCCGTTGCGAGTGGGGCACCGGTGTCGTCCGTGACGCGACCGGTGATGGTCATGGCCTCCTGCGCCTGAGCCAGCGCGGGAAAGGCCAGGATGGCGCCTGCGAGCACGGCCAAGGATAGCCGCCTCGCCTGCCCAAACCAGGCAGGAAACATAGGTCCACCTCCTGCTGAACCGAGGAGACGTCCGCCGATTGCCGGCCCGATCGAGCGTACGTCGAACCCTCGCATACTGGTGGATTTCAGCCGAGAGACCCCGCAGCCACCGCCCCTAGCCTTGGAAGGCACCCCAGGGACTCCCGGCGAGCAAACCCTGGGTTACCGGCAACCAGAAACGTATGGGGAGGGGGGGTTTGTGACAAGACGAGGAGGGGGGTGCGACAAGAAGGGGCTCGGTCCGGGTTTCGAGGGACCGTAGGCCGCCGCCGGTCGGCGGCACTCCCGCCTCCCTCACCGGTATCTGGTACCTGATAGTCTGTCACCTACTGTCACCCTGACCCGGCGCGGCGGCGCCGGTGGTACAAGGGCCACGGTGCAAAACGGCGGCTCTCCGCCCGCAACCACGGACGGCGCCCATGCCGGTGCGACCGGCCCGCCCGTGAAAGGAAGGCCCGCGAGGAGGGTGCGTATTCCCAAGATGCGCAAGATCAAAGACTTCTGGGCCCGCATCCCGGATCGGGAGCGGTGGCTGATCCTCACCGGAACCGGCGCGTTGGCCGCGTTCGCCCTCGGGCTCGGCTGGGGCGGCTGGACTCACCTCTGCGACGACTGTCCCTCCATCGCGCAGATCTACGCCTTCGAGCCCAAGGAGGCGACCCGCGTCTACGCCGGAGACGGAAGCCTCCTCGCCGAGTTGGCCGTCGAGCGCCGGATCCCGGTGCCGCTCGGGACCCTGCCGGCCTACGTGCCGAAGGCCTTCGTGGCCGTCGAGGATCGCCGTTTCTGGCAGCACGAGGGGATCGACCCGTGGCGGACGTTCCGGGCTGCGGTCGGCTTCGCCCTGAGCGGCTACGGCGGCGCGGGCGGAAGCACGATCACCCAGCAGCTCGCGGGCAACATGTTCGCCAAGACGGTGAACCGGCGGGAGATCTCGGTCCGCCGCAAGCTGAGGGAGATGAAGGTCGCCCTCTCCCTCGAGCGGGCCTATACGAAGGAGGAGATCCTCGAGGCGTACGTCAACCAGATCAACTTCGACGGCGTCTACGGCGTGCAGAGCGCCGCCCAGCATTACTTCGGCAAGGACGCATCGTCGCTCACGCTCCCCGAGGCCGCGTTGCTCGCCGCCCTTCCCCGCGCCCCGGCCCGGTACTCCCCCATCCGCCACCCCGAGCGAGCGCTCGCCCGCCGGAACCTCATCCTCGAGCTGATGTCGGAGCAGGGGATGATCACCCGCGAGGAGACCGAGCTCGCCAAGGCGTTTCCGATCCTGTTGCGCGAGGGCGTCCGGCGGAGCGAGACGTCGGCCTACTTCGTCGAATGGGTGCGCCGGATCCTGTTCGAGCGCTACGGAATGGAGATGTACGAGGCCGGTTTCCGGGTCTACACCGCGCTCGACCCGGCCCTCCAGGCGGCCGCGGACTCCGCCCTCCACGCCCAGCTCGAGTGGGTCGAGAGGCAGCCAGGCTTCTCCGCGCCCACCTACCGGCAGACGAGGGACTGGCCGGAGGACAGCCTCCCGGGCCCGGAGATGCCGTACGTGCAGGCGAGCTTCGTGGCGCTCGACACCCAGACCGGAGGCGTGCTGGCGATGGTCGGGGGCCGGGACTTCCGCGACTCCGAGTTCGACCGGGTGACCCAGGCGCTCCGCCAGCCTGGCTCCGTCTTCAAGCCGTTCGTGTACACCGCCGCGATCGAGAGCGGGCTCCCGCCCTCGGAGATCATCTACGACACGCCGGTCCAGGTCGAGTTGGTCACGGGAGAGATCTACTCGCCGAAGAACTTCACCGACACGTTCATCGGCCCGATCACCCTGCGCGAGGCCCTCTTCCGCTCGATCAACGTGGTGGCCGTCAAGCTCGGCCTGCGGATCGGCCTGGAGACGGTGGCCCAGACGTCGCGCCGGCTCGGCATTCGGACCGATGTGCCGCGCGTTCCCTCGGTCTCGATCGGGGCGGCGTCCGTGATCCCTCTCCAGGTCGTCGAAGCGTACTCCACCTTCGCCAACCAGGGCGTCCGTGTCTCGGCCCGGCCGATCCTCCGGATCGAGGACTCCGACGGCCGGCCGATCTGGGAGAGCCGGGTGGAGCAGGAGCGGGTGCTGGATGAGCAGACCGCGTACGTGATGACCGACATGCTCCGCGACGTGGTCGACGCGCCGCTCGGGACCGGCACCGCCGTGCGGCGGCTCGGGCTGGCGGCCGAGGTGCCGGCGGCCGGCAAGACCGGCACCACCAACGAGGCGACCAACACCTGGTTCGTCGGCTTCACGCCGGACATCGTCGCCCTCACCTGGGTGGGCTTCGATCGCCCGCAGCGAATCCACATCGGCGCCACGGGCGGCCGGGATGCGGCGCCGGTGACCGCACAGGCCCTGATCGCCTACTACCGGGACCGCGAGCCTCCGCCACCTTGGGTGCGCCCCTCCGGGCTGGTAGAGCGGCAGGTCGATCGCACCACCGGCCTGCTGGCCACGCGGTGGTGCCCGGCGGACGAGACGTACACGGAGACGTACATCGCCGGCACCGAACCGGTCGAGAGCTGCGACCTCCACCTGCCGTGGGGGATCCGGCAGCGAGCACGCGGCGACTCGCTCGCGATCGACGAGGACTTCGACTGGTAGGCCTAACCGCGCGACCGCAGCAGGCCGGATCTGCGCTGACTCAGATCGGTTCCGTACCCTCGGCCGTGATGCGGTAGCGGAGTCGGCTCGGCGCCGACGGCTCACTTCCGGCCCCGCCGATCGCGATCGCGCTCCGGAGCCGGTCCAGCGATCGCTCCGCGTCCGCCTCCTCCCTCGCGTGCACGGTGACCAGCGGCTGACCGGCCTCGATCGGGTCGCCCAGCCGGCCGTGCAGCTCGAAGCCGACGGCCGGGTCCACGTCCTCCTCGACGCGGGTCCGGCCGGCCCCCAGCTCGACCGCCGCCAGGCCGATCTGACGGGCATCCAGGCGCACCAGCCAGCCCGAGTCGGGCGCTTCGAGCACCCGGCGGATCGGGGCCGCCGGCAACCGGCTCGTGTCCTCAACGACTCGGGGGTCACCGCCCTGCCGCTCGAGCAGCCGGGCGAAGCGCTCGGCCGCCTCCCCACCGTCGAGCAGCCGCTCGAGCGCGTGACGCGCGGCGTTTCTGTCTTCCTCGGCGCCCGCCGCCACCACCGCTTCCGCGCAGAGGGCTAGCGTGACTTCCCGCAGATCCGATGGGCCTCCGCCGTGGAGGGACTCCACCGCCTCGGCCACCTCCAGCGCGTTTCCGACCGTTCGGCCCAGCGGCGACTCCATGTCGGTGAGGAGGGCGCGGGCTCTCAGCCCCTGCTCGGCCGCCAGATCCACCAGCGTCCGCGCCAGCTCCAGGGCGCGGGCCTCGTCGGCCATGAACGCCCCGCTTCCGCACTTCACGTCCAGAACCAGCGCCTCGATCCCTTCGGCCACCTTCTTCGATATGATGCTGGAGGCGATGAGCGGAATCGAGGGCACCGTGCCGGTCACGTCGCGCAGGGCGTACAGACGACCGTCGAGGGGAGCGATCTCCTCCGTCTGGCTGATCATCGCGCACCCGACGTCGTCCAGGACCTCCCGGAACTCGCCCAGCCCGATGCGGGTCCGGAACCCCGGGATCGCCTCCAGCTTGTCGACGGTTCCGCCCGTGTGCCCCAGACCGCGTCCCGACATCATCGGCACCCGCAGACCGTAGGCGGCCAGCAGCGGGGCGAGGACAAGCGACACCTTGTCGCCGACCCCGCCGGTGGAGTGCT
Source organism: uncultured Gemmatimonadota bacterium (assembly GCA_964510615.1). GTDB lineage: Bacteria > Gemmatimonadota > Gemmatimonadetes > Palauibacterales > Palauibacteraceae. The sequence continues at coordinate 8,855 of CAZEBA010000018.1, read as the reverse complement.
TGTCGACGGCCGGCGGGCCGCCGTCGCGGAAGTCGAGCCGCGTCCCCGACGCGATCATCGCGGAGGTCATCACCGACAGCTCTGCCCGCGACAGGCCGCGGAGATAGGCGGCCATGAGGAAGGCGGACATCTGGTACTCCTCCACCTCCCCCGCCAGATAGCCGTCGAGGAACGCGCGGAGCTCCCTTTCCGTCAGCTCGCGCCCGTCGCGCTTCGCCTCGATCAGCTCCGTGATTAGCATTGCGTCTACCCGGCCTGGCTGTCTTCCAGACCGCCTCCGCCCGGCGGGGCACCACCGCCAGCCAGCCCGCCGTCGTCTGCCAGCGCGCCGCTGTCGATCGGGCCGCCACCGGTCGGGCCGCCGCTCTCCTGCGGTCCTCCTTCCGCCGTCAGCCAACCGCCGCATCGCTTGCAGAATCGGGCATCGGCGTCGTGCCGGGGCTCCCCGCAGGCAGGACACGAAGCGGTCCGCGAGGCTCGGCTGGCGGCGGCGATCTCGACGGTGACGATTCCCGTCGGAACGGCGATGATGCCATACCCGAGGATCATGACCATCGACGCCAGTACCTGCCCCACCGGCGTCTGCGGCGCGATGTCGCCGTAGCCGACCGTGGTGAGGGTGACGACCGCCCAGTAGACGCTTCGGGGTATGCTGGTGAAGCCCGCGTCAGCCCCCTCCACGACGTAGAGGAGCGACCCGACCACCACGACCACGGTCAGCACGGTGAACAGGAAGACGGCGATCTTGTGCCGGCTCGCCTTCAGCGCGGTGAGGATGACTCGTTCGCCGCCGACGAACTGGGCCAGCTTCAGCACCCTGAAGACGCGGAGGATGCGAAGAATGCGAATCGAGATCAGGTAGCGGCCGCTCGGGAACACCAGCGCGAGGTAGGTGGGGAGGACGGCCAGCAGATCGACCACCCCGTAGAAGCTCCGGGCGTAGCGGCCGGCGCTGGGCGCCGTGTAGAGGCGGAGCACGTACTCGATCGTGAACAGGATCGTGAACAGCCACTCCGCCCGACGCAGGGCCAATCCGTGCCTCAGCGTGACGCTCGCCACGCTGTCGAGCATGACGACGCCGACGCTGACCAGGATGGCCAGGATCAGGACGACGTCGAACGCTTTGCCGGCTGCCGTGTCGTGCTCGAAGATGATCTCGCGCACACGGAGGCGCCAACGGCCGACTTCGGCCTCCTTCACCTACGCCGATCCGGTCGGGAGGCGGGGGGCGTCTAGGTTCGAATGCGAAGCTTTTTCGCTCCTCGCTCCACCGAGTCGAGCAGGCGCTCGCTCGAGCGCTCCGCCGCCCGGCGCGCGTCCTCCGCCAGCTCCCTAGCGTCCTCGGCGGCGGTCTGGATTCGATCGCCCACCGCGTCGGAAAGGTCCTCCGCCGAGCGCCGGATCCGTCGCCGGGTGCGCTTGCCGCTCTCCGGCGCCAACAGCAGGGCCACCCCGGCCCCGATCAGCGCGCCTATGACCACGCCTAGCACGAACTCGTCCGTGTCGTCGAAAAACATGTCACCTCCTGTCGCCCGCTCCGAAGCCGTCCGCTGTACCTTGTTGCCATCCGAGGCGGCATCTAGCTTGGCCGGCGCAGCTTCGGTCACCGCCGGGAACTTACCATCGTGAGCGCTATGCCCGACAGCGTGGTACTCCTGCCTTCCGCCGTGCTCGTAGACCTCGCGGATCGGTGCGCGGCAGCCGGCGAAGCCGGCATCGCTGCGCTTCGCGAGACGGGCCGGGGCCTAGGACTCAGCCTGTACGATTCGCTCGCCCCGGAGAAGGCGGTGGAGGAGCTCGACCCCGGCGAGTTCTGGGCGGCGGTCGGAGCCAAGTTCGTGGAGCTCGGCCTGGGGCCCGTGCGCTACGAGCAGGTGGACGAGGGCCTGGCCGCCGTCTGCCTGGTCGCCTTCCCGGAGGCCGGCGGCGAGGAGATTGGAGAGCGGAAGAGCCCGGGCTGCCATCTCGGGACCGGTCTGCTCGGAGGCCTCCTCAGCCGAGCCGCCGATCAGTCGATCGCCGTCCTCGAGATCGAGTGCCGGGCCGACGGCTCGCACGGATGCTGGTTCCTGCTGGGATCTCGCGACCGGCTGGAGGCGATTCACGAGCGCCTGCTCGCCGGCGAGCCGATCGAGAACGCGATCCGGGGCCGCTGAGTACGATTCCGGGCCGGATTCTCGCCATCGACTACGGCCGTCGGAGGATCGGGGTCGCTCGTTCCGACCCTACCCGGACCATCGCCTCTCCCCACTGCGTGGTCCCGAACCGGGGCGAACCCCGCCAGCCTCCCGAGCGGCTCCTGGAGCTGGTCGCCGAGACCTCACCCGCCGCGATCGTGGTCGGGATCCCGATCCGGCTCGATGGGAGCGAGGGCGAGATGGCCGCCGAGGCCCGGGAGTTCGGACGGCGTCTCGGCGAGGCGACCGGCGTGCCGATCGTGGAATGGGACGAGAGGCTCACGAGCGCCCTGGCCCGCCGGAGCCTGGCCGAGGGGCGCCGCGGCCGCGGGCGCGACCGCGGGCGGCGGGCGGCAAAAGGGGATGAGGACATGGTGGCGGCCTCGCACCTCCTCCGCTCCTACCTGGATGCCATGGACACGTCAGCCGGCGAGGGCGGAGAGCACGGATGACCCGGCGGGACGCACGGTTCCGCGATCGCGCGGAGGATCCGTGAGACCGCACCGCGTGCGGGCCGAAGCGGTCTCGCCTCGCGTCGCCTCGGTCCTTCTCATCTCCGGCCTTCTGCTCGTCGGAGCGGTCGGCGCCTGCGTAGAGGGCACGTCTGATCGGGGGCCGACGTCCGATAGGCAGCGCTCGGCAGAGGTCGGGCCGACGATGGGCGCCGAGCCGCCTGGAGCCGAGCCGTCCAGAGCCGAGTCGATCGGAGCCGAGCCGATCGACGGCTCGGCGGAGGAGTACGTGGAGGTGCGGATCCCGGACGGCGCCACCGCACGGCGGATCGCGGGCAGCCTGCACGACGCCGGACTCGTCCGGTTCCCGCGGATCTTCGCGCTCTACGCCAGGCTGCGCGGCTCGAGCGGGTCGCTGAAGGCCGGGCTGTACCGGTTCCCCGCCGGTGCGAACTGGTCGGAGTTGCTAGGCATGTTGGAGCGAGGCGAGGTCGTCACCTTCCCGCTCACGGTCCCGGAAGGTTTCGAGCTCCGGCAGATCGCGGAGCGGGTGGCAGAGTTTTCGGGCGTAACGAGCGATTCCGTGCTCCGGTTGGCCCGCGACAGCGCGTTCGCCGCGAGTCTCGAGGTCCCGGGACCGACGTTGGAGGGGTATCTCTTCCCGGACACCTACCAGTTCGCGGAGCGCACCTCGCCGGAGCGGATCCTGGAGGCGATGGCTGCCCGCTACCGGGACTTCTGGGGACCCTCGGAGATCGCGCGGCGGGACTCGCTGGGCCTGAGCGAGCGCGAGTTGGTCACCCTAGCCAGCATCGTCGAGAAGGAAGCGCGGATCGGGGAGGAGCGGCCGATTATCGCCGGGGTGTATCTGAACCGGCTCGAGATCGGCATGCTGCTCCAGGCGGACCCGACGGTCCAGTTCGCACTCGACTCGGCTCGCGCCCGGCTCCTCTACCGTGACATCGAACGGGTGGCGGACCATCCGTACAACACGTACACGCACCCAGGCCTGCCGCCGGGACCGATCGCCTCGCCGGGCGAGGCCGCGCTGCGCGCGACGCTCCAGCCGGCCGAGGTCCCGTACCTGTTCTTCGTCGCTCGTCCGGATGGCTCCCACGAGTTTACGCGGACGGAGCGGGAGCATATCAACGCCAAGAACCGGATCCGGCGGGAGATGGACGAGGAGGCGGGAGGACGTGGAGACAGCTGAGGTGCAGGAGCTGCAGGAGCGCTTGCGCCTGATGGTGCTGACGCGGCCTCTCGCCAGCCGGTCCCTGGCGGACGTGATCGAGGAGTGCCTGGCCGCCGGCGCCACGGCGATCCAGCTGCGCGACAAGGACGCCACCGCGAGGGAGCTGTACGAGCAGGGGCTCGAGCTCGGGCCGCTGGTTCGCCGCCACGGCGCCCTGTTCATCATCAACGACCGAGCGGACGTCGCCGTGGCGCTCGCCGCGGACGGCGTTCATCTCGGCTCGGAGGACGTGCCCGTCGCCGCCGTCCGGCAGATCGCTCCGCCCGGCCTGCTCATCGGCTACTCCACCGATGACCCGGACGAGGGGCGGAGGGCCGCGGCCGACGGGGCGAGCTATCTGGGCATCGGTGCCGTGTACGGGACAGCGAGCAAGGCCGGCCTGGCGGAGGAGGCGATCGGGACCGAGCGGGTGGCCGAGGTGATGAAGGCGAGCGGGCTTCCCGCCGTCGGGATCGGCGGCATCACCCCGGGAAACGCCGCCGCCGTGGCGGCCACCGGCGCCGGCATCGCCGTGCTCGGAGCCGTGATGAACGCCCGACGGCCCGGCGACGCTGTCCGACGCCTCCGGGCCGCGCTGGCCATGTAGCGGGCCGGCGAGCCGTCACCGGAAGCGGTCAGTAGGCCTCGTAGTTGAACTTCTGGCCGCCGATCGACGCCTCGCCCATCATGCCGCTCTTCGTCCGGGTGAAGACGACGACCCCGTCCTTGTAGTTGGCAGCGTCGGCCGCGCCGGCCTTAACCGCGACCGCCGACACCTGCGCGGCGAGCTCGAGCCCGCCCCCCTTGGTGAAGCGCTCCAGGTCGACCGGCTCCTCCAGGAAGATGATCTCGCTGTACTCCTGTCCGCCCAGCTGGAGGCCAACCGTGATCTGCGTGAGCGATGCCTTGCCGATCGCCCCGACGCCTTGCTGGATCACCTCGCCGTTTCCGTGAGCACCGCCGATCCCCGCCCCACCCTTTCCGATCCCGGGAAAGACAACGTACCCGGCGGCGTTCTCGAAGAACTTCGTGATTCCGGGATCGGCGGCCCTATAATTCGCGATCGTCTCCTGTACGTCCCGCCTTGGCTGCCGCCCCGGCCACTCCGACTCCTCCGTGGCAGCCTGCTCCTGATCGCCTTGGGCCGCCTCAGATTCCTGGTCCTGGGCCGCCGCTGCATCGGCCGTTGTCTCGTCGATCGCGCCCTGTTGGCCTGCGCAGGCCGCCAGGGCCGTCGAGAGGACCAGGGTTCCGATAGTACTCCACGCTACCGTCATCGCATCACCTCGCCTTCGCTTCTTCGATCAGAGTCTATCCGACATCGCGGGTCGAGCCCTCTCAGTCGTCTGACACATTAACCTATTGGCGCACCCAGGGACGAACCGCTCCGCGGGACGAACGGCACCTGCGGACTGCCGGCCACGCCACCGGCCGGTACCCACCAAGCGAAAGGCCCGCCCGGAGATCATCCGGACGGGCCTCACGGCCAAAGCCGGCGGCGACCTACTCTCCCGGGGCATGACGCCCGAGTACCATCGGCGCTGAGGGGCTTAACTGCTGGGTTCGGGATGGGACCAGGTGTTTCCCCCTCGCTATAGCCACCGGCAAAGCTTGCGTCCGCCGACCCGGTGCTCCGGATCGTCGGACAGATATCAACAGGGTGAGCGAACGGACCGTCGCGCCCGGGGCGCGAGATGCGGAGTCACTGCCCTTCCAGAAGAAAGAGGAAGGGGATCAAGCCTCACGGCCTATTAGTACGGCTCGGCTGAAGCGCTCGCACGCCTTACACCTGCCGCCTATCAACGCAGTCGTCTCCTGCGGGCCTTCAGGCACCTTACGGTGCGGGAGATCTCATCTTGGGGGGGGCTTCCCACTTAGATGCTTTCAGCGGTTATCCACTCCTGACGTAGCTACCCTGCGATGCCCCTGGCGGAACAACAGGTACACTAGCGGTCAGTCCACTCCGGTCCTCTCGTACTAGGAGCGGCTCCCCTCAAATCTCCTACGCCCACGGCGGATACAGACCGAACTGTCTCACGACGTTCTAAACCCAGCTCATGTACCGCTTTAACGGGCGAACAGCCCGACCCTTGGGACCTTCTCCAGCCCCAGGATGCGATAAGCCGACATCGAGGTGCCAAACCGCCCCGTCGATGTGAACTCTCGGGGGCGATAAGCCTGTTATCCCCGGCGTACCTTTTATCCGTTGAGCGACGGCCCTTCCATGCGGAACCGCCGGATCACTAAGGCCTGCTTTCGCACCTGCTCGACGTGTCCGTCTCGCAGTCAAGCTCCCTTCTGCCTTTACACTCTTCGCGCGATTGCCGACCGCGCTGAGGGAACCTTTGCGCGCCTCCGTTACCTTTTGGGAGGCGACCGCCCCAGTCAAACTACCCGCCTGACACTGTTCCCGGACCCGCTTCAGGGCCCTGGGTTAGAATTCCGACATCACAAGAGTGGTATTTCACCGGTGGCTCCCCGCCATCTGGCGACGACGGTTCACAGCCTCCCACTTATGCTACACAAGCAATGCCAAAACCCAATATCAGGGTGTAGTAAAGGTGCACGGGGTCTTTTTGTCCTGCCGCGGGTACTCGGTATCCTCACCGAGACTCCAATTTCGCCGAGCTCTTGGTCGAGACAGCGCCCAAGTCGTTACGCCATTCGTGCAGGTCGGAACTTCACGTGATTCCACGGTTTCCCGTGGCGCAGACTATACCTTCATCTGAACGGAGCGAGGTGAGAATCTCGCTCCCGGAGTACTTCCGCTTTCCTGAAGAGTTCATCTCAAGGAAAGGCCCAGAGCCGGCGTGTTATGGAGGGCTAGACCCTCCATCCAGGGCTCTCACACCCTGAGTCGTTACGGGGATCGTCCGAGAACGATCTTACCCTCGGTGTTACCCGCGGCACACCTGCGGCACCGCTAGGGCTCCACCGATTTGAGCCGGTTTTCAGCACGGGATCACTCCCGCGCGGGGCAGGTTTATCTACCCGACAAGGAATTTCGCTACCTTAGGCATTCTCGTTAGCTGCATGTCGCCATGCAGATCGGACCATATCTTCACGCGTCGCGGTTTCGCGTGTCCGGCGTATGGCCTCTGAGGATTCCGCTCTCGACTTGCCCCAGCGTGTACTTGCGATTCTTTCCGCGCGGGTTCATGGAGAAGGCGATCCGCGCCAAGCGTAGAAACCCTTCTGGGTTCCTGTGCTCTCCGGCACGCATGCCTCTCACGATCTCGCAGAACTTCTCGTACTCGATCGCTTTGTACGTCTGGAGCGGGTATCGCCTGAAGTGCGGAAGGACCCGGGTGCTCAGGTTATCCAGGCCGTGAACAGAAAACGTGATCACGTTGCTGTTCGGGCCCTTCGGAACAAGCGTTCCGCACCCGAAGAATTCCTTCAGATCCTCCAGGATCCGCAACCCATCCCTGTGCTGGTAGCTCTGGAACACCGGGGCCATCAGCCAGCGCGTCGGTTCTTCCACATTGGGATGCGGTCGAACGCTCACGCTGAAACAACCCTCGGCATCGACAAAGCCGGTCACATACCAGGGATCGAGCGGTCTTTCCTGCTGATTGTCTGCACCCATCGCATTGTCACTGTACCGCCTGACGTCAACGCGTCATCAACGGCACGAGTAGCGTGGGATACACAGACGTCCCAGCAAATAGCCAGATTTTGTAACGGCCTCTAAGGGCAGCGCCTATCAACCGTTATAGTTACGGCCGCCGTTTACCGGGGCTTCGTTTCAGAGCTTCGCCTTCCGAAGAAAGCTGACCCTTCCACTTAACCTTCCGGCACCGGGCAGGCGTCAGTGCCTATACGTCGTCTTGACGACTTCGCAGACACCTGTGTTTTTAATAAACAGTCGCTTGGGCCGATTCTCTGCGGCCCGCTTCGGCTTCCCCTGCTAGAGGGTTCACCTACCACGGGCTCCCCTTCTCCCGAAGTTACGGGGACATTTTGCCGAGTTCCTTGACCAAGAGTCACTCGAGCGCCTGAGGCTTCTCGCCTCGCCCACCTGTGTCGGTTTGCGGTACGGTCGCGCGCAGCTCTCGCGTGCGAAGCTTTTCTCGGCAGTACGATTACGGTCCCTTGGCGGGGGCCGAAGCCCCCTTCGGCATCGGATCTCGGCTAACCGGGCGGATTTGCCTACCCGGCATCGCCTACCTCCTTGCATCGGGCAAGCCAGAGCCCGACGGACCTTTCACCTCTGCGTCCCTCCTCACGCTCGAACGAACTACTCGCGGTACGGGAATATTGACCCGTTTCCCATCGGCTACGCCTTTCGGCCTCGCCTTAGGGACCGACTAACCCTGAGCTGATCGACATGGCTCAGGAAACCTTGGGCTTTCGGCGACGGGGGTTCTCGCCCCGTTTCTCGCGTACTCATTCCGGCATTCTCACTTGTCTGCGCTCCACGGGCTAAGGAGGGGATTAGACCTCCAGGCCTCACGGCCCCGCTTCGATGCACAGACAACGCTCCCCTACCCCACGAAACCTCCCGCAGGAGGCTCGCAGCCCTAGCTTCGGTGGCTGACTTGAGTCCCGGAAATTATCGGCGCAAACCCGCTTGACTGGTGAGCTATTACGCACTCTTTCAAGGATGGCTGCTTCTAAGCCAACCTCCCAGTTGTCTGCGCAAGTTCACATCCTTTATCACTTAGACAGCACTTGGGGACCTTAGCTGAGGGTCTGGGTTCTTTCCCTCTCGCGCACGGACATTATCGCCCGTGCCCTGCCTCCCTGAGACCAACTGACGGGCATTCGGAGTTTGGTTGGGGTAGGTACCCGGGTAAGGGCCCGAACCCATCCAGTGCTCTACCTCCCGCAGTCTACTCAGAGGCGATACCAAAATATCTTTCGGGGAGAACCAGCTATCTCCAGGTTTGATTGGCCTTTCACCCCTATCCACAGCTCATCCGAGCGGTTTTCAACCCACAACGGTTCGGGCCTCCACGAGGTCTTACCCTCGCTTCACCCTGGCCATGGATA
>CAZEBA010000017.1:58825-68846 GCA_964510615.1 uncultured Gemmatimonadota bacterium | reverse complement strand
GTGTCGGTGTACCGCTTGAGCCGGGCTCGCTTCTCCTCGTCCACCGGCACGCCCACGCTCTCGCCCTCCACCACCGCGGCCAGATCCAGGTCCGCGTCGGCGGCCAGCAGCTCGCGGGCCCTCGCATCCAGGTCGGCGGTCAGCCCGTCCAGCTCCGCCACGAACGCCTCGACGCGCGGCTGCATGAGCGCCTCGATCGCCGACACCACCAGGTGGACCGCGGTCTTCTCGCCGCAGCCCATGCACGCCCCGTCGCCGCCGACCATCGAGCGGTAGATCCCCTTCTTCAGCAGGAGCGTCGGCAGCACCCCGATGCCCTCCTCGAGATCGCTGACGTTGAGGTAGCGGTCGGGCGTGTCCGGCAGACGCTCCCAGACCCTCCAGTTCCGCCTCAGCCGCTCGACGATCTCCTCATCCTGCCGTACGGTGACCAGGGCGTCCTCCGGGCAGACATCGACGCAGATGTTGCAGCCCTTGCACGCCTCCGGGTTCACGGTGATCGAGAGGAGCCCGCCGCCCCCCTTCTCCGACCGCTCGGGGACGTCGAAGAACGGGACGGTCTTCGCCAGCGGGAAGTCGGCCAAGACGGAGTACACGGCCGCGAACTCCTCGTCCAGCGCCCGCCGCCGCTCGGCGTCCCAGTTCAGCTTCTCGACCAGGGTCCGGTAGGCGTCGGAGACGACGTTGCCGAAGGTGGTGAACGGCACGCCCTTGAGAACCTTCCGCGACTCGGCGGCCAGGCTCTTGGAGACCTGCTTCATTCGGTCGAGCGGCCTTCCGTCGGCCGCCGCCGCGATCGCCGTGTCGAGGATCTGCTCCACCGAGTTCACCACGCCCGGGATGGCCGCGTCCGGGCACTGCACCCAGCACTGGCTGCAGCCGGTACAGAGCTCGGGGATGAAGTCGGGCACCTCGAACCGGATGTCCGTCATGTCGCGGATGGTGCTCGTCCCCGCCGGGATGGCGCTGATGGCGGCGAACGGGTCGGCGATCGTGTCCTGGCCGATCTTGCACACGCCGCAGACCTGCTCCCAGAAGCGGCCCGGGTTGCCGATCCCCGGCCGGGCGTTGGCAACGTCGAGCACGGTGGGGATCTCTCCCGCCGCCGGCTCGCCGACCTCCTCCAGCGCCTCGTCCTCGTCGTCGAGCGCCGGGACCTCGCGGATCTCATCGAAGCCGCGACGGATCACCCGGAGGTTGTCCTCCACCACGCGCTCGCCAAGGTGACCGAACTTCTTCTCGAGCTGCGAGCGGATCCCGGCGAACAGCTTCTCCCGATCGATGCTCTCCCGATCCATGAGCGGGGAGGCGGCGAAGAACGCCCCCATGAACGCCGCGCCCTGCATGCGGTAGCGGAGCTCCGGATCGGTGGCCTCCTCGGTCGCGATCTGGAAGGCGTCGAGCGCGTAGACCTTGATCCGGCGCTCGCGGATCGTCCTCCGAGCCGGCGCGGGGAAGTCCTCCCACAGATCCTCCGGGTCGAGGTCGCTCTGGATCACGAACACGCCGGCCTCGGCCAGGCCGTCGAGCGGGTCCGAGTTGCGAAACACGTTGGGATCGGGCGAGAGCACCACGTCCACGTGCTTGAGCTCGGCGTTCAGGCGCACGGGCTCGTGGCTCAGGGTGGCGTAGAACGTCGTCGGCTGACCCTTCTTCTCCGAGCCGTACTTCGGGTTGGCCTTCACGTCGAGCCCGAGGAGCTCGAACGCGGTCATCACGATGTTCTTGCCCGTCGTGATGGCGCCCCAGCCCCCGACCGAGTGCATGCGGATCGAGATCGAGCCCTTCGGAAGCAGGTTCGGCTGCTCCGTGGGTTTCAGGGCGAGGCCCTTGAGCTCGGGGTACGCCTCGCGCAGCTCGTGCTGCCAGATCTGAAGCTTGGGAAGCTGGGTGTCCTCGCGGATGAAGTCGATCCCGAGGTAGAACTGCCGCCTGCCCTTGCCGCCCGGCAGCATGTTGTCCACCGCGGCGATCAGGTCACCGGGTTGGAGGTCGCGGCTCCCGAAGCCGAACCCGCCCGAGTAGAAGGCCGGCATCTCGTCCGGCGGCACGGCGGCCAGGGAGGGGAACGGCCGGCCGTTCCGGGAGCGGGCGTTCTCCATTCCCTGGGACATCGCGGCCCGGATCTCCCGCAGCAGCGGCGGGTCGACCGCCAGCGGCTGATCCACTCGCTCGAGGACGGCGACCGCCTTCTTCCCGCGGAGCATGGCCGTGACCAGATCGGCCGGGAACGGCCGGAACATCACCAGATCCAGGACCCCGACCTTGAGGCCCCTCGAGTCGCGCAGGTAGTCGGCGACCGCCTCCGCGTTCCAGACGACCGAGCCCTGGCCGGCCAGCACGTACTCGGCGTCCTCGAGCCGGTAGCCCATGGCGCGGGCATACACGCGCCCCGTGAGCTCGGCGTACTCGCGCATCGCCCGGTCAGCCAGATCGCGGATGTGGTCGAAGTAGAACGGGCGCTGGGCCGCCACGCCCTGGGCATAGCTGTCCTGGTTCTGCACCACCCCGAGCATCGCCGGATAGTCCAGGTCGAACATCTCGGGCACCCGCCGCCGGGTCGGCCCGAAGGTGAAGCGCTGGGCCGGCGTCACCGACTCGATGATGTCGGCCGGATCGCCCAGGTACTCCCTGATCAGCTCCCGCTCGGGCAGCCGGATCGACTCGATCACGTGGCTGGTGAGGAAGCCGTCCTGCGCCACGGCGCCCGGGTTGAGCGACAGCTCCGCGATCCGGTGGGCGATGGCCGTGAGGTCGCCGGCGTGCTGCACGTTCTTGGCGAAGAGCTGGAAGAAGCCCGTGTCGTCGATGGCATGGTAGTCGTCGTGGCCGGCGTGCACGTTGAGCGCGTGCTTGGTCATCGCGCGGGCCGCGATGTTCAGAACGTAGGTGAGGCGCTTGCCGGTCGCCGCGTACAGGGACTCGTGCATGTACGCGATCCCCTGGCCGCTCGAGAAGTTGGTGGCGCGAAGGCCGGTCATGCTCATGCCGGCCGTCACGGCGGCGGCCGCGTGCTCCCCCTCCGGCTCGAAGAAGATCAGTGGCTTCCCGTGGACGTTCGTCTTCCCGGCCGCCATCGCCGCGGCCCATCCCTCGCCCATCTGGGTGGAGGGCGTGATCGGGTACGCGCCCGCCCCCTCGCTGGCCGACGTCTCCACGTGAACCACGGCTCCCGTACCGTCCGTCGCCACCGGCTCCCCCGGGTACGGGGGCGGACCGGTCCGGACGCGGGCGTCCGACGGCTTCCTCAGCTTGATCATGCCACCTCACTCCCGGCCATCGCGGGCCGTCTGCCGAAGGCTTCGCTCTCTATCATCGTTCCTGAATCCAGTCCCGGCTCGAGCGGGAACTGCGGCCCGTCGACCCATACGATCGCGCCGGTCGGACAGCGATCGCAGGCGCTCGGCTCGGCGAGCTCGTTCTTCGAGTAGTCGATCACCGGCAGCCCGGAGACCATCTCGATCAGTCCCGGGGCCGCGTCCACCGCGCACCGTCCGCACCCGTCGCAGGCCACGCTGCAGAGGTCGGTGGCCGCGTCGCCGGTGAGCAGGCTCTTGCACTGCACGATCAGCTTCTGCTCGATCGGCATCATGACGAACAGATCGAGCGGACATGCCTCCACGCAGTCGCCGCAGGCGGTGCACTTATCCGGGTCGACCACAGGCAGGTCGACCTCGTTCATCCAGATCGCATCGAAGTCGCACGAGACCGCGCAGTCGGCCAGCCCGACGCAGCCCCAGGTGCAACCCTTCCCGCCGCCGCCGACCGCGACCGCCGCCGCGCAGCTCTCGACGCCGTGGTACTCGGCCTTGGGGCCGGCCACCTTCGAGCCGCCAGCGCAGAGGAGGCGGGCCACCCGCTTCTGGGCTTCGCCGGCCTCGACGCCGAGATAGGCGGCGACGGCCTCGACCTCCATCCGGCTCAGCACCGTGCACTCGGCCGGGGCGACCCGGCCTCCGATCGCCTCTTCCGCGAACGCCCGGCAGCCGGCGAATCCGCAGGCGCCGCAGTTCGCCCCGGGCAGGAGGTCCGTGATCGTGTCGATGCGCGGGTCCTCCCACACGCGGAGCTTCCGGTTCGCCAGCGCGATGAGGGTGCCGAACGTGAAGCCGACCCCTCCCAGGATCGCGACCGACGTCAAGATCGCGGCCATGCTCAGCTCTCGAGGTCGGAGAGGTCCGCCTGCTTGAGGAGCCATGCGGCGAGCACGTCCACCGGCTCTACCGGACGCGGGGCGGGCTCCGCGGGGCGCACGGCGGCGGTCGCATCGGCCGAGGCGGTTGGCGCGGTGCCCCCGCCCGCAGCCGGAGCGGCGGTGCCTCCCGGTGGACCGCCGGCCCGGGCCGCGAGGTCGCGCAGCAGGCCGAGCTCCTCCGACTGCTGGAAGGCCGAGATCTGGCCCAGCGACCGCTTCGGCTCGTTCTCCGGGATCCGGACCACGTCGACCCGCACTCGCCCGCCGGCCGGATCGTGGAGGAACGCCCCCGCCTCCGGCGGCACGAGGGCCGCGATCGCCGGCCCGGCCCACTTCTCGACCCGGGCGAGCTCGCCCGGGTCGCTCGTCTGCACGACGAGGATGCCCGGAGTCACCAGCCGAACCAGCGGCGCCGGCGGACTGGCTCCGCGGATCACGAGCACCAGCCGCACGGCGCCGTCGAGGAAGCCTGCCAGGCCGCCCACCACGGCGTCCCTGCCCTCGAGCTCGATGACGAGCGGCGGCGCCTTGGCCCGCTCGGCCGCCTTCCAGCGACGGAACGGGTACGAGGCCAGCATCGAGTCGTGCTCGGCCGGGACGTACCGGCCCGCCCGCGCCAGGTCGGCGAGGCGCGCTGCGCCGAAGGCGCGGCCCGCTTCGGCGAGGGCCCGGTCCACCGACGCGTACACGTCACCCCCGGGCTCCACCCGAACCCGGAAGAGCTCGTCGCCTCGCGCCGCCACGGTTCGCAGTGTGTCCAGAGCCCGCCGGGCCGGCTCGAGCCAGGCGTCGCCCGTCGAATCCTTGCGGGCCGTCAGCCGGGCGAACCGTTCCGGGTCGATGCGGCCGCTGGCGAACGGGCCGAGCTCGGCGCCCGTGCGCGGGCCGGCTTCGCCCTCCCCGCCGGACCCGGCGTCCAGCCGGCTTCGGACCTCATCGATCGTCAGCGCCAGGGCGGAGCGGAACGCCTGCCGTTGCGGGGCCACGGCCGCCATCGCTTGCTCGACGAGATCGTCGCTTTCGACCCCGCCGCTCGCCTCGACACCCGAGGCCGGTTCGACTGCCGAGGCCGGTTCGCCGGCGGCGTCCGCTTCCGGTTCGCCCACCCCGTCCTCGGCCGCCATCGCCTCGGCCTCGTCGTCGTGCCTCATGGCGTCCGCTCCCGCTTCGACCGTGGCGGTCTCGTCAGACGGCATGGAGGTCGAGCTCCTGGTTCAGAATCGAGATCCTCTCCTCCGCGGAGAGAGCGGGAAGAGCGCGCGTCTCCTCGTAGCGTGCCATGGACTCGTCGCGGTAAAAGATGCCGAGCCGCACGACGTCGTCCGTGCGGGCCAGCTGCCGGGCGGCGTCGAGGTCGCGCGGGTCATGCCGTCGCCGGTTCTTGTAGATCTTGTGCAGCTCCGGCGTCTCCACGCCCTCCTCGTGCTCCATCAGCTCGACCAGATCCGGCGTCTGGATATACTGCTGGAAGATGTCGCCGGTGAACTTCGGACACCGCTGCAGGATCCGCACGAACGCGAACCCGTCGTGCCGGTAGGCGGCCTTCACGGTCGCGTACAGGTGGGGAGGGAGCCACTCCGCCGTCTGAGCGACGAAGCTGGCGTTGGTGATCCCGAGCGTCGCCTCCACCGGGTTGAGGGCCGGAAGATAGGTGCCGCGCGGCTGGGTGTTCGTCTTGTAGCCCAGCGGAGTGGTCGGCGACGACTGGTTCTTGGTCAGGCCGTACACGCTGTTGTCCAGCATCAGGGCGACCATGTCCATGTTGTACCGGGTCGCGTGCACCCAGTGCCCGGCGCCGATCGAGACGCAGTCGCCGTCGCCCATCACCACGAACACCTCGAGCTCGGGGCGGTGCAGCTTGATCCCCGTCGCCACCGGCAGGGCACGGCCGTGGAGCCCGTGAAAGCCATAGGTCTTCATGTAGTGCGGGAACCGGCTCGAGCAGCCGATCCCGGATACGAACACGGTGCTTTCCGGGGCGAGCTGCTCCTCGGCCAGCAGCCGCTGCATGGACGTCAGGACCGCGTGGTCACCGCAGCCCGGGCACCAGCGGGCCCGGGCGCCCTCGTAGTCGCCCATGCCGAACTCGCGTTCGTCATCGAACAGCGAGCAAAACAGCGAGCATCCCACGGCGCTCAATTCCTGCCCCCTTCCGTCGTGTGTGCGCGGATGACCTCATGGATCACGCCCGGCCGCAACGGCTCGCCCAGCACCCGGGTCCAGCAATCCACGTCCACGAGCGTGTGGGCCCTCAGCAGCCAGGCGAGCTGCCCGCGCCTCCGGTTCTCCTCCGTGATGCCAGGCGCGTCGGGGTCATCGCTGTAGTTGATCTCGATCGTCATCACCTTGTCGAAGCGGTCGAAGATGGCGCGAAGTCCCGGCTCCAGAGGCGAGAGGAAGGTCAGGTGCAGCGACGAAACGCTCCGTCCCTCCTCCCGCGCCCGCTCCACCGCCTCCTCGATCGCACCCTTGGTGCTACCCCAACCGACCACCAGCAATTGTCCCGACGCCGGCCCGTTGACCTGCGGCGGGTTCAGCGTTTGCTGGAACGCGGCGATCTTGCGGCTTCTCATCGCGGCCGCGCGCTGATTGATGTCGGAGCTGTAGGCCACCCGACTGCCCTCGTCGTGCGCCAGGCCGGTGAGGGTGAACATTCCCTCCGGCTGCCCGGGGATGAAGCGGCGCGACAGGCCCGTGCTCGGGTCCCACTCGTAGGGGCGGGTGCCCTGCGGCGCCGGAGAGAGATCCGGCGGCGGCGCCTGCCATGCGGGGTCCATCCTGGGCCTCAGGAACGGCTGCACGCCGGTGGCCAGATTCGCATCGGTGAGCACGATCACCACGGTACGGAGCGTCTCGGCGATGCGCCGGGCCGTCACCATCGCGTGGAAGCACTCGTCGATGGTGGCCGGCGCCAGCACGACGTGGGGGGCATCGCCCGGCTGACCGAAGATCGAAGCCAAGAGGTCCGACTGCTCCACTTTCGTCGGGAGCCCCGTGCTCGGGCCGCCGCGCTGCACGTCGACCACGACGAGCGGAATCTCGGTCATCACGGCGAGGCCGAGAAACTCCGTCTTCAGGGCCAGGCCGGGGCCCGACGTGATGGTGAACGCCACCTTGCCGGCGTAAGAGGCGCCGATGGCGACGCCCGCCGCGGCGATCTCGTCCTCCGCCTGGTGGACGATGCCGCCGAACTTGTCGAACACCTCGCCGAGATGGTGCGACACGGACGTCGCGGGGGTAATCGGGTACATCGCTGCCAGCTCCATGCCCGCGGCGATCGCCCCCAACGCCACCGCCTGGTTGCCGTTCATGACGACCATCTCCTGGTCGGTCGGCCGGCGAGGCACTTCGATCCGGAAGTCCAGGTTCTCCGTCGCCCATGCCACGCCGAGCTCCAGGAGCTCGACGTTGCGCAGGTACACCTCCTCCGACTTCCGTCGGAACGCGTGGGCGATCTGGTCGCGCACCAGCTCGAGATCGAGGTCGTACAACCAGGCGAGCATCCCGAGCGCGAACATGTTCTTGCCCCGCTGCGGATTGTCGACCACGGTGAGACACCGCTCCTCCATCGGGACCTCGATCACCCGATAGGGCAAGGCCGAAAGCTCCTTCATGGCCTCGCTCCACTCACGCCGGATCGTCTCGTCGTCGTGGGTCGCCCACTTGTTCTCGAGCAGGACGACCGCGTCGTCCTCCAGGGCGTCCAGCCGGTGGCGCGCGAGCAGTACCTGCTCGTTGAAGGCCACGACCAGGTTCGTCCGGTCGCCCCAGTTGGTGACCGGGCCGGTGCCGATCCGGATCCGGTTGCCGCTCGCCCCGGCGGGGATCCTGGCGGGCGGCTCGATCTCGGCCGGGATGATCTCGACGGTCCAGACGCCGTTGCCCATCTTGGCGCACACGGTACCGAAGATCTGGCCGCACTTCTGCGCGCCCTCTCCGGAGTCGGAGACGACCTCGACGGTGTGTTGACGTGTCCGGACGATCTTCCGGGAGGCCTCCGACGAGCCCGAGCGGGCGGCTTCCGCCAGAGGGGGGGACTCCATCACCATGACCAGCTCTCCGCGCCGCCGTCGCGGCATCTATGAGTATCGACCATCCGCGCCCACGGCTGCGCTTGCCACCGTCCTCGGTCCCGGCTGTCGCGAGCCCTGTGCACCTCGTCGGCGAGCCACCGGAAGCGCGCGCGATACCTGCACCTACGGCGTGCGCGGATCGTAGCCCAAACCAAGTTAGCGCTCCTGCCGGGCCGCGTCTGTCGGGGGAACACCTACGCGCCTGTAAAGGAAACCGAAGGGACCTGTGGGGGAGTGCCCCACCGCGCGGCGTCTCGCTCGCCATGCGGGTAACTTCGGCCGGCGAGCCTCCGCGGGCGGACCCGGCCGAGGCGCGGGAGCGGCCCACGTGGTCGGGTCCGTCAACTGATTGTCGTTTAACGCGTTACACCTCCTTGGAGCGCGGCTCGTCCGCTTCGCCTCCGGCACCGGCCTCCTCCGTGCCCGACGGCTGCGGTCGCCCCACCGGCGCCGCGGCGCCCGGCTCGACCGACTTCAGGTGCAGGTCCCGCTGCGGGAACGGGATCGTGATCCCGGCTCGGTTGAGAGCGTCCAGGATGACCTTCGTGACCTCGCTCTGTACGCGGACGAAGCCGTCGAAGCGGTGCGTCCAGAACCTCAGCTCGAAGTTCAGGGAGCTGTCCCCGAAGCCCCTCAGCAGTACCGTCGGCTCGGGGTCGTCGAGCACGTCCGGGTGCTCCCGGGCCACCTTCATGAGCACGTCGAACACCTTACCCTGATCGGTGCCGTAGGCTACCCCGACCGGCACCTCCACCCGGCGGATGCGGTCCGATCGGGTCCAGTTGACCATCTGACTCGAGATCAGATTGGAGTTCGGGACGACGACCTCCGCGCCCTGGAAGGTCCGGATGACGCTGGATCGCGTCCCGATGCGCCGGACCGTGCCGCTCACCGTACCGATATCGACGATGTCGCCTACCTGGATCGGGCGCTCGAAGACGAGGATGAGGCCGGAGACGAAGCTGCTGACCACCTCCTGGAGGCCGAAGCCGATGCCGACGCTGAAGGCGCTGGCAAGCAACGTCAGACGCCCGACCTCGAAGCCGGCCGCGGCGGCCGCGAACAGGAGGCCGAGGAGCAGCAGTCCCCAGTAGACGATGGTCGAGAGCGAGTCGGCTCCCCGGGCGTGGCGCGTCCTCGGGAAGACGTCCTCGGCCAGGATGGCTCGGAGGCTGCCCGAGACGATGATCGCGAGCCAGATGGCGATCGCGAACGTCAGGACATTTCCGAGGGAGAGCGTGACGGATCCGACCTGATGGCCGGACGAGAGCACCGTGGATACGAGGTGGATGAGGTCGTCCCCCACGCCCAGGATGTAGGACATGATGAGCACCCAGAACGCGCCCAGGGCCCATCGAAGCACCAGCAGCCCGCGCCGCTCGGCGATCTGCGTGTAGACGCGCAGCGCCTTCAGGCTGGAAGCCAGCCTCGTCCTCAGGATCGCGCGCCACGCCCCTCCCAGCACCAGGTAGCCCGCGTGCAGCACGATGGCTGCGTAGGCGGCGGCGAGCCCAGCCGTGGCCAGGTAGTCAGCCAGATCGATGTAGCCGAAGACGTTGGCCGCCAACGCCACGAACAGCGTCAGGGCGATCATCCGGCCGAGGAGCGGCGCCATCCTGGCCCACAGGCCGCTTCCCAGGTGGGAGAGGGCTCCCTTCGGTCGGGCCAGCCACACGGCGGTCGCCAGCGCCACGACGGTCCAGGCGAACAGCGTCAATCGTGAGAGCTGGGAGCCCGGCAGGGTCGCGAGGTT
>CAZEBA010000017.1:3013-58725 GCA_964510615.1 uncultured Gemmatimonadota bacterium | reverse complement strand
CTGTCGGAGGCCCAGCCGCGGCTGAGGTGCCGAAGCCAGGAGAGGACGAGCACCAGGGCCGCGAACAGGCCGAGCTGAATCCACGCTCTGGGCAGCCCGTACGTAGCCGCCGAGCGACCGAAGTAGTCCGAGAGCTGGGAGAAGCCTTGTCGGAACATCCTCCGGGACTGCTCGATCGCGGACAGCGAATCCCGCTGGGTGCGGACGGCCGTCCACAGCGGCGGCGCATCCGGGCTCAGGAGGTTCGCGAGCCTTCGTTCACGCGCCGCGTCGATTTCGGCGATCACGTCGGCTACCTCGAGCACCGCCTCGGAGACCTGGTCCTGAAGCGTCAGGACCAGATCACGTTCGTACCGCACGAGCTGAAGGACGGTGTCCTGGGTGCTGAGCACCGCCTGGGCCCGCATCACGAGGACCGGGGGCATCTCGAGCGCGCCCGCCGACTTCGACGTCTCCGACCAGACCTCCTCGATCTCCCGCAGCCGCTGCCGGTCGCCGACGACCGTTTCGGACCGGGCGAGCAGCCTCTCCTGCCACCGGCTCAGCTGGTACTGGGAGGCGACCCACTCCTGGCGCAGATCTGCCAGCGCGCGCGACGGAAGCCTGTCGACGTCCAGGCGGTCGAAGCGAGCCTTCCTTCGCCCGACTTGGAAGAGCAGATCCTGGATGGTACGAGCCTCGCTCGTCAGGACTTCCTCGGCCCGGATCCCGCTTCGGATCTCCCGGAGCTCGACCGTGGTCTCCTCGGCCCGCCGGGGGATGTCGGCTGGCGGGATCGCTCTTCCGAAGACGGTCGCCGTGTCCCGGACGGCGGCGAGCGAGTCCTGCACGGCGAGCGAATCCGGCGGGGTGGCCGAGTCCTGGACGGCCGCGGGCCCGGCACGGCTCGCCTCCGCCTGGGACGCCGCGCGCTGGGCGAGGAGCGTTGGGGGCGCGGCGAGCAGCGCGAGGACGATCGCAACCCAGAGGCCGACCGTGACCGGAAGGGCGATTGTGCTTTCGCGGACCGTGACCGGGCGGGCGACCGGGCGGGCGACCGTGCGTTCGCGGATCGTGTCGGAGAGTGCACTCGGAGCCGGCAATGCCCACCTCGCGGGTTGGACACTTTCGTCGCGGACCGCAGCGCGGGCCTCGACCGAATCGGCGTCTATTCTAACGAATCGGCGACCGCTGCCGCACCGCGAGCGGCGGCGGCCTGTTTGCGTCGCCGGGTTGCATCTTCCCGGTCTGCCTCCCCATGTGACGGCGTGAGATCGATCCGCACGAGGTTGGAGGCGTCCGGGTTCGGATCCCGCGAGATCCGTCGGCACGTGGGCCTTGCTCCTGCCCTCCTGATGATCGCCTCGGCGTGCGGGGAGCCTCCAGCGCCGCAGCCGCCGGGCAGCCTAGTCTTCGCCGCCCTGGGCGATGCCCCCTACAACTGGTTCGAGGCCCGCCGGTACGAGCGCGTGATCGATCAGCTGCGCGCCGATTCGCTGGCCTGGATTCTCCACGTCGGAGACATCTTCTGGTATCCGTGCTCGGACGAGGAGATGGATCGGGCGCTCAGGGCGTTCGAGCGTGCCGGGGCGCCGGTGGTCTACACGCCCGGCGACAACGATTGGGCGGACTGCTGGGGTCCGCGGGAGGGCGGCTTCGATCCGTTGGAGCGGCTGAGCCGTCTGCGCCGGGTGTTCTTCCCCAATGCCGGCCGGAGCATCGGGACGCCGGGCCTGACGCTGTCAGCGCAATCTGCCAACCCGCTGTGGCCCGAATTCGTGGAAAACCGGCGGTGGGAGAGCCACGGGATCCTGTTCGCGACCGTTCATCTCGTCGGCAGCCGAAATGCGCGTGACCCGTTTCCCGCTCGCGACAGCGCCGACGATGCCGAGTCGCGACGCCGGACCCTGGCGGCGGAGGCGTGGCTTCGAGAGACGTTCGAGGTCGCCCGCCGGACGGGCGCGCGGGCCGTATATCTGGCGATGCACGCCGACCCCGGCTTCGAGGAGCCGGCGAGCGAGCCGTACCGGCAGGCCTACGAGCCGTTCCTGCGGGCCCTGGAGGAGGAGGTCGCCGCGTTCGCGGGGCCCGTCGTCCTCACGCACGGCGACAGCCACGACTACCGCGTGGACAAGCCTCTCCGCGATCGGCACGATGGGCGCCGGCTGGAGAACTTCACCCGCATGGAGGTGATGGGCTCACCCAATGTCGGCTGGGTCCGGGTCGTCGTCGATACGGCGGGCCCCACCTTCTCGTTCACGCCGCACCGGGTGCCCCGGTGGCGGCTGTGGTGACGGAGCCGGCTCAGGGCGTACGTCCCGCTCGCAGTCGCTCCAGCCGCCGGGGCGTGTCGGCCAGCCGGGGCGGCGCCCGCATAGACGACCACGATCGGGACCACCCGCCGGCGCGCGATCTGCTCGAACAGGCGGCTCCAGGGGAACATGGCAGGAATCTATCGACTTCTATGCCGGGAGGCGCAGGCCGCTTCCGATCGAACCAACGCCGCGGAGGGCGGTACGTAGGGGAAACCGCGAGATGGAGGCAGGAGGGTCGAATGCGAATCCTGGTGAACGGACCGAACGAGATCCGCTCCTCGGAGATCACGCCGGAGCGGGTCTACCTGAGCCGGCGGCGTTTCGTCGAGCGGGCAGCGAAGGCAGCCGTGGGCGCGGCGGTGGCTCCGGGCCTGCTGGCGGCCTGCGATCGTTCCGTCGGTAGTTCGGCCGAGGCTGCAGCGGTGGATGGCGCGCCTTCGCCGCGCAGCTCGAAGGACGCGGTGATGCCCCCCCGCGACTTGTCCGACCTCCAGGAGATCGACTGGTCCGCGGTTCGTTCGGAGCGGGATGAGCCGCTGACCCCGTACGAGCACGTCACGACCTACAACAACTTTTACGAGTTCGGCACCGACAAGGAGGATCCGGCCAGGAACGCTCACTCGCTGAGGCCGCGGCCCTGGTCGGTCGCCGTCGACGGTGAGGTGGCACGGCCCGCCGTCTACGACCTCGAGGATCTGCTGGCTCCCCACGATCTCGAGGACCGGGTGTACCGGCTCCGCTGCGTCGAGGCCTGGTCGATGGTGATCCCGTGGCGCGGCTTCCCGCTGGCCGACCTGATTCGACGCCTCGAGCCCACGGGCAAGGCACGCTTCGTCGAGTTCACGACGCTGTACGACCCCGAGCAGATGCCGGGACAGCGTCGCGGTGTGCTGCAGTGGCCCTACGTGGAAGGGCTGCGGTTGGATGAAGCGACCCACCCGCTCACCCTGCTGGTCACCGGCGTGTACGGCCGCGACCTCCCCAACCAGAACGGGGCGCCGCTGAGGCTGGTGGTGCCGTGGAAGTACGGCTTCAAGAGCATCAAGTCGATCGTTGGCATCCGGCTGGTGGAGGAGATGCCGGCCACGACCTGGGCGGTGATGGCACCGCGCGAATACGGCTTCTACGCCAACGTGAACCCGGAGGTGGACCACCCCCGCTGGAGCCAGGCGCGCGAGCGCCGTCTGGGCGAGCTGAGGAAGCGGCCGACCCTGCCGTTCAACGGCTACGCCGACCAGGTAGCCTATCTGTACGCGGGCATGGACCTGCGGCGCTACTTCTGACCTCCGGCCGATGCCCTCGATGCCTTCCCTGATCGCCCGCTGATGGCAGGCTCAGCGGCCCGGCGCCTAGCCGCCGCCAAGGCGCTGATCTGGCTGGGTGCCCTCGTGCCGGCCGGCTGGCTGGTCGCTCGGGCGGTCCGCGGCCACCTGGGGGCGAACCCGGTCGAAGAGGTGCTCCACCAGCTGGGCTGGTGGGGCCTCGTCCTGTTGACCACGACGCTGGCGATCACGCCGCTGCGGCGGCTCACCGGCTGGCACGGGATCATCCGCTTCCGGCGGCTCCTGGGACTCTTCGCCTTCTTCTATCTCTCGCTCCACTTCATGACCTACCTGATTCTCGATCAGTGGCTGGCCTGGGGCTACATCGTGGAGGACATCGCCGAGCGACCGTTCATCACCGCCGGCTTCCTGGCCTGGCTGCTGCTCCTCCCGCTCGCCTTCACCTCGACGCGAGGATGGATCCGGCGTCTGGGCAGGAAGTGGCAGCGGCTCCACCGGCTCGTCTACCTTGCAGCTGGATTGGGCGTGCTGCACTTCTTCTGGAAGGTGAAGGCGGACACGCGCGAGCCGCTCGTATTCGTGACGATCCTCGCCGTGCTGCTCGCCGCCCGCCTGCCTGCCGTACGGCGCGTGGCATCCCGCGCCGGCGCCCGAGCGGTGCGCGGGGAGAGCTCCAGGTCCGAGCGAAGGCCGCGGGTTCCATCGCCATCCGGAGGAACACCTCGGACCGGAGGTCGCGATGGCGTGCCCTCGGCCTCCTAGGACGGCTTCCCTGCGACGCTCCGGGCCGTTCCAAGCCGCCGCGACTTCGATGGCTCGGGAAGGAGATAGAAGGATGATCGCACGCATCTGGCATGGCACGACGCGAGCGGAGGCGGCGGACGCGTACGGGGAGTACGTACGCCGTACGGGCGTTGCGGAGCAGCGGCGAACGCCCGGCAACCGGGGCTCGATGCTCCTGAGGCGCACAAACGGAGAGGGCACCGCCGAGTTCCTCGTCATCTCGCTCTGGGATTCGATGGAATCGATCAGGGCATTCGCCGGCGACAGCCCCGAGACGGCCGTCTACTTTCCCGAGGACGACAAGTACCTGCTGGAGCTCGAGCCAGGTGTGCTCCATTACGAGGTACCCGTTCTCGAGCTGGGATGAGCATGGACGGCACCTCTGCCGGCCACGACCCCGCGCCCCGACTGCAACCCTGATCGGGATCCGCCTCGGGAAGCCGAGGCCTCAGAAGCTACCGAACTCGAAGGTCAGGGAACCTACGAACGCTCTCAGGTCGGCGTTTTCGATATCGCCCGAAGTCACCCGGCTCACGTAGCGGTAGCCGACGCCTGCCGCGACCCGAAAGAAGCTCGCGACGTTCGCCTCGACCGCGGCAGCAGGCTCCAGCACGAAGACTTCGTCGTGGTCGGGGTCCGGCACGTCCGAGCGGTAGCGTCGGCCAGCTCCCACCAGCGTGCCGATCGTGAAATGCACCGGCTCGCGCCAAAGAGCCACGTACTGGACCTCGAAGCCGCCGTACACGAACTTGCTGATAGGCTCGACAAGCCCCGGCGCGTCGATCGTGTTGACGAGGCTGTACACGCCTCCTCCGATCGTGAAGCTGTGGTTGGCGACCCAACCACCGCGAGCGCCAGCGAACAGGGCAAACTCGTCAACGAGCTCGCTGAACTTGAGCACGGGTCCACCAAAGCCGCCTGACGAGAAGCCGCCCGGCTCGGTTTGACCGCAGGCGGGCAGCGGCTTCAGGGCGAGAGCCAAACAAAGAAGAATGATCGTTCGCATGGCCCCTTGCATGAGCTGAAGTGGTGCGAAATCATCGAGGACGGCCGCCGGCCGCGCAAGAACGTGGCCACACGAACGGGGTTGCCGCGAAACGTGGGGACTAGACCGGAGGGCGGATGGCATAAGGACCGCCTCAAGGGGCGAGCGGAAGGCCTCGTCGGGACGGCGTCCATGCTTGCCAGGAGTCTGTTCAACCGGCTAGCGGTCAACTATACGGAGCTGTTCGAGGTCAAGGAACAGGATTGGAACTTTCTCGTAACGGCGGCCGGGCTCTACGTGGCCTCTCTCCGCCTCTACTACGAGGTTCCGGGCGACCAGCTCGGAAGCCTGTCCGAGATCGTAAACGAAGAACTGCCACCAGGCACCCGAAGGGCCATGGCGGATTGCGGCGAATTCGTGACGCGGCGGGCCGGCCCCGAGAGCGATCCGTTCACGTTCGAGACCGTTCTCGGCTACTGGGTGCTCTGGAATGCTCTTCCATACCGGCCGCGCGAGGATCAGGCGCGGCTCGCCTTTCTGATCGGCCACTCCGTGACGGACGCATTCGCGTCCTGGTGGCGCCGATGATAGGTGCAGCATCGGGATGGACGATGAGACTGCGAGACCAGGATGGCTGAGGGCCACAGAGAGGTGGCCGGCCGACTGAAAGGCCTCACCCTGACGACGGCCGGCATCGTCGGCTTCGCGTCGGCTATCGAAGGCGGCCTCTCCAGCCAGGAGGAGATTCGCGCCGCGGCCGAAGTCCTCAGCGACAGCGAGCGGACTCGCGTGGTGGCCTTCCTCATCGAGTTCCGCCACGAGCGGCGTGACGCGGGAGACGCTGATACCGTGTGCGTGGCGGATGCCCTGATCGATGCCCTGGCTCAACATCGGTGGGACGAGCTGGCAGATCTGGAAGACTGACGCCGCCGAGCTGCGGGCGTTTTCGGACGCTGGGGCAGCCTGTGGCGCGGTGTGCACGCTCGTTGCTGTGGTGCAACAATCCCGCGTCGGCAGGGCAGGCCGACGACGGAGCGGCGCTCTGGCCCGATCACGTCCTTCATCGCTTGACCGGGTCCGGGCTATACCACATAACTGATTGTCCTGCAGGCTTATACGCGATTCGCGGCACCTCCCGGGCCCCTGTTCCGCATGGCGCCGCCGCTTGAGCCGGTCCCTCCTGATCTCGCACGCATCCTGCTCCTTCGACGACCATGGCGCCCCGTTGTACTAGCAGTAGGGGAGTGACACATGAAGACGTGGAAGCAGGGAATGCGGATAGCGACCTCGGCCGCCGCGGTCGCATTCTTGTTCGTCATCAGCACGGCTGTCCTCGAGGCACAGGAAGTTCCGGGAACGGAACCACAGGCCTCGCAGGGCGCTCCTGGCGCTAGCGCCACCACCGATTCGGCGAGCGTCAAGGATCCTGGCAAGAAGGGC
Organism: uncultured Gemmatimonadota bacterium; assembly: GCA_964510615.1. Lineage (GTDB taxonomy): Bacteria > Gemmatimonadota > Gemmatimonadetes > Palauibacterales > Palauibacteraceae. The sequence goes on along the minus strand of CAZEBA010000017.1, from coordinate 51,940 downwards.
TACTGGGAGCTCGGCGCGTTTCTCGGATTGCTCAACGACGAGCCCGAGTACCACCCCGACGACATGGCCGACCAGTATCGACGGGATGCGCTGATCGGCGCTCGCGGCGGCTATGTGCTGCCCATCGGTCTGTTCGTCGAGGCCCAGGGTTCCAACTCGCTCGTCAGGGTCAGCATGCCAGGACCGATCTGGGATCACGCTCGTAACGTGAACACCTTCTTCATCGAGAGCTTCCTGGGCTACAACGTCACCATCTCGCCCAGGTTCGATGCGTTCCTGGGTGGTGGTGCCGGAGTCGCGATCCTGAATCCCGATGGCTTCCCGTCGGAATCCGACTTCGCAATGAACTACGGCGTTGGCGGACGGTACAAGTTTGCCAATTCGCGGTTGGCCGTGCGCGGTGACGTGCGTATGCACCAGGTGTTCGGCGTGCTGCAGGACACACGCGTCGAGCTGGGAGACATGGCGCCGGGTGAGGATCTCTTCGCGCTCGAGCTGAGCGTCGGCGTGTCGGTCTTCCTCGGCCGCTAGACCTGGGAGTGGGCCGAAGGGAAGTGGCTGATCTCGGGATGCGCCTCAGGCGCTCGAGACCACCGCGTCGACCTCGGTCTCCACCAGCCAGTCGGGGTCGATGAACCGGCACACCTGCATGGTCGTGTTCGCGGGCCGGACCTCGCCGAAGATCTCGCCGTGGACTTCGGCCACCGCCTTCCAGTCCTCGATCCGCGTGAGCAGGATGCGCGTGCGAACCACGTCCTCCAGCGAAGCGCCCAGCCGCTCGAGCGCGACCAGGGAGATTTCGAAACACCGGCGTGCCTGAGCCGCCGGGTCGCCGACGCCAACCGTCCTCCCCTCCGGGCCGATCGGAGCCGTGCCGGCGACGGCGATCCAGCGGCCGACACGGACGGCCCGCGAGAGGCCGAACAAGGGCTCGTACGGGCTCGCCGTCTGGATCGACCGTCTGTCCGTCATGGAGCCTCTCCCTCCTTCCAAAGATCCGTTGCGGCCGGGTCCCTAGATCCGAACCGGAAGGCTACGGACGCGTATCCCGGTGGCGTCAGAGATGGCGTTGGCCAGGGCCGGAATCAGCGGTGGGAGCGGCGGCTCGCCCATCCCGAGCGGCGGCAGGTCGCTGGGAACGAAGTGGATCTCGATCTCCGGCGCCTCATCGATCCGCAGCGCCGGGTAGTCGTCGAAGTTGCCCTGCTCGACGCGTCCGCCGGCCACGGTGATCTCTCCATACAGGGCAGCCGTGAGGCCGTAGATGATGCAACCCTCCACCTGGGCCTCGGCCCCGCTCGGGTTCACGACCGTGCCGCAGTCGACGACGCTCACGACCCGGTGCGCGCGAGGGCGGCCGGCCGCGTCGACGGAGGCTTCGATCACGTGGGCGACGTAGGCGGAGTTGGCGTAGCTGCCGGCGATTCCCACCCCGATTCCGGCGGGCCGCGGCCGGCCCCACTCCGCTCGCTCGGCGGCGATCTCGAGCACGCGGCGGAGCCGGCCGGTGTCGTAGGTGCGGCTGTAGAACGGGACCTCCCGCGGCGGCCCGATGAGGTCCAGCTGGAACTCGAGCGGGTCGCGGCCGACAGCGCGGGCGAGCTCATCCACGAAGCTCTGGATGACGAAGACGTTGGCCGAGGGCTCCACGGCTCGCCACTGCCCCAGCGGGACGCCGCTCGACAGGTGGCTGTACTCGAAGCGGAGATTCGGCAGTAGTTCGGCCGGGAAGTCGTATTCGTCCAGCTCGCCGGCCTCGCGCGGGTCGTCGCCGCGACCGAGCGACCGGTGCCGGGAGGCGTTGGCCAGGAAGTGCCGCCAGGCGACGACGCGCCCGGCGGAGTCGAGCCCGGCCGTGAGGCGGTGGTAGCCGGCCGGCCGGTAGAAGTCGTGGCGGACGTCGTCCTCCCGCGTCCAAACCACCTGCACGGGCGCCCCGACCTCGCGCGAGAGATAGACCGCCTCGGCGGCGAAATCCGCATAGAAACGCCGGCCGAACCCCCCGCCGCTCCGCGTCACGTGTACCTCGATCGCCTCGGCCGGCAGCCCGGTGATCCCGGCGGCGGCGACCGCCACGTAGCGAGGGTTCTGACAGGGCGCCCACACCTCGCAGCGCCCGGCCGCCACCCGGGCGGTGGCGTTCATCGGCTCCAGCGGGGTGTGTGCCAGCAGCGGGACGCGGTACACCGATTCCACTGTGCGAGCCGCCCCGGCGATGGCGCGGTCATAGTCCCCGTCGTCGCGGATCACCGCCTGGGGGGCCTGTCCAGCGAGCCGCTCGCACTCGCGCCAGAAGCCATCGCTGCTCTCCGCAGCTCCGCGTCCCGGTTCCCAATCGACGCGCAGTGCCTCCCGACCCCGGATCGCCGCCCAGGTGGACTCCGCGATCACCGCCACTCCGTTCGCCATCTTCGGGTTGTTGGGACCGAACGGCTCGAGCGCGTCGGCATCGATGGGAACCACTGCCCGCACCCCCGCTACCGCCCGCGCGCCGGCCGGGTCGAAGCCGGCCACCCGGCCACCGAACACCGGACACCGCTCCACGACGGCGAACATCATCCCGTCGACCCGGGTGTCGAGCCCGAATCGGATGCGGCCGCTGACGATCTCCGGGCCGTCCACCTGGGGTGTCGCGCGGCCGATCAGCTGAAACTCTCGGGGGTCCTTCAGCGGCGGCCGGGCGGCCAGCACGGCTTCGGCATCGAGCGTGCCCTCCCGTAACTGCCGAGCGGCCGAGGAAGCCAGCCGCCCGAACGCGAGCCGTCGGCCCGAAGTCGGGTGCCGTACCTCACCGCGGCGCGCCTCGCACTCTGTCGGCGAGACGCCCCACTCGGCGGCGGCGGCGGCGACGAGCAGCTCCCGCGCTCCCGCCCCGGCGGCCCGCAACAGATCCCAGGAGAGTCGCACGCTCTGACTCCCGCCCGAGTACTGCTCCCCGTAGGCTGGCTCGTCCAGATCGGCCTGTTTCACCTGCACCATGGCCCAGTCGGCCTCGAGCTCCTCCGCCAGGATCATCGCCAGCGCCGTGCGCACGCCCTGGCCCATCTCGGGCCGCTGGATGGTCAGGGTCACCACGCCGTCGGGGTCGATCCTCACGAAGGCGTTGGGACGGAAGCCGTCACCGGGACCGGCTCGCCCATCAGCTCCCTCCAGGGCCTCGTCGCCGGCGTCGCCGCCGTTCCGGCAGGCGGGCAGGGAGACGGCGATCAGCAGCCCGCCGCCTGCGGCCGCGCTCGCGCGCACGAAGCTCCGTCGGCTGATCGGGCCGCTGCGGCGGTCGCCGATCATCGCTCCGCCTCCCCCGCCAGCTCGGCGGCGCGGCGCACGGCTCGCCGGATGCGGGTGTAGGTACCGCACCGGCACAGGTTGCCCCGCATCGCGTCCTCGATCTGCCGATCGGTCGGCTCGGGGACCCGCTCCAGGAGAGCGGCGGCCGCCATGATCTGACCCGCCTGGCAGTAGCCGCACTGCGGCACGTCGGTCTCGAGCCACGCGAGCTGGACCGGATGTCGGCCGTCCGGCGACAGACCCTCGATGGTCACGATGCTCGCGTCGCCGATAGCGGAGATCGGGGTCACGCAGGACCACGCCGGTTCGCCGTCGAGGTGCACCAGGCACGCCCCGCACAGAGCCTTGCCGCAGCCGTACTTCGTGCCGGTGAGCCCCAGCTCGTCGCGGAGCACCCAGAGGAGCGGTGTCTCTGGGGGCACGTCGACGGCGTGGCGCTCCCCGTTCACGGTCAGGTCGAATCGGCTCATGCTGGCGGCTCCGCGCTGCTCATCCGGGCTCCACGCTGCTCGTCGTCCAGGCCCTGCGACCGGCTATGCTAAGTTTATAGCATGTGCGGAGGCGGCGCGAGGTATGGAAACCTGAGGGCTCGTCGGGTCCGCCGAGCTGGGCCCGCATCGAGTATTCGCCCTGGTCCAGAGCGGAGAGCAGGTTGGAAACGGTCTGGAGGGGACGGATCGGCGCTCACGAGAATCAGGTGCCGTTCACGATCCAGCCGTCCTCGAGCTGGACGATCCGGTCGCCGTAGGCCGCGACCCGATCGTCGTGCGTGACCTGGACGATGGTGGTCCCCTCCCGGTTCAGCTCCTTCAACAGCTCCATGATCTGTTCGCCCTGCGACGAGTGCAGACTGCCAGTGGGCTCGTCGGCCAGAATGAGCCTGGGCCGGGCGATGACCGCCCGCGCCACAGCCACCTGCTGTTGCTGGCCGCCGGAGAGCTGGAAGGGGAAGAGGTCCTGCTTCGCCACGATGCGGAAGCGGTCCAGGACGTCGGCCACGCGGGCCTGCCGCTCCGAGCGCTTGACGTTTCGGTAGGAGAGAGGCACCTCGAGGTTCTCGTAGACGGTCAGGTCATCCAGCAGGTGATACTGCTGGAAGACGAAGCCGATGTACTGCTTGTGCAGCTCCTTGCGGTGCTTCGGCTTCAGCCGGTGAACCGGCTCGTCGAGGAAGTGGTACTCCCCGTCGAACTCTCCGTCCAGCATTCCGAGGATCCCGAGCAGCGTCGACTTCCCGGCTCCCGACGGTCCCATGACGGTAACGAACTCCCCCTCGCCGATCTCCAGGTTGATCCGGCGCAGCACCCAGCTGCGGCCGCCCTGGAAGGGGTAGGATTTCTCGACGTTCGAGAGCCGTATCATGCCCTCATTCGTAACGCAGGGTGACCATCGGATCCACCCGTGTGGCTCGCCGCGCCGGCCAGAAGCAGGCGAAGAGCGAGGCGCCGGCAAGGAGCAGCGCGACGCCAGCCAGCGTGAGCGGATCCAGCGGGTCGACCTCAAACAGAAGGCCGGAGAGCGCGCGGCTGGCCGCCACGGCGCCGGCGAGGCCGAGCGCCAGGCCTGCCAGCGTGAGCGCCGCGCCGTGGCGCATCGTGGCTCGAAGGACGTCACCGGGGCGGGCGCCCAGGGCCATTCGGATTCCGATCTCCCTCGTGCGCCGGCTCACCGTGAACGCCATGACGCCGTAGATGCCCACCGTGCCGAGGACGAGGGCCAGAGCGGCGAAGGCGCCCAGGAGCGTGGTCAGAAAGCGCTGCGGCGCCAGGCTCGCCGCGAACAGCTGCTCGAGGGTGGCGAGCTCCCCCACGGGCAGGTCGCGGTCCAGTGACCACACCGCCTCCCGGAAGGCGGGGGCCAGAGCGGCCGGGTCTCCTTCCGTCCGAATCACCAGGCCCAGGCCGCGCGCCGGCAGCTGGGCGAGAGGAAGGTACACCTCGGGCTCCGGAACCCGATCGAGCGCGCGGGACCGGACGCTCCCCACCACCCCGACGATCGTCCTCCATGGTTCATCCGGATCCCGCACGTTCCCCACCTTGATCCGCCTGCCGATCGGGTCGGCGCCGGCAAAATGACGGGCCGCGAACGACTCGCTGATGATCGCCACCTCGGGAGCGTCCGCCCGGTCGCCGTCCTCGAACGTCCGCCCTCGCAGCAGCGGCACGCCCAGCGCCTCGAAGAAACCGGGAGTGGCTTCCCGGAAGTCCGCTGCCGCCTCCTCCCCGGGAGGTGGCACGGCGCCCTCCGCCACCACGCTGATGTCGTGGACCAGCCCGCTGAGCGGCAGCACGGAGACCGCTCCCACCCGCAGCACGCCCGGGAGGCTGCGAAGCCGATCCTCGAGCTGCTCCACGGCGGCGGGGATCTCGGAGCGATCCGGGTAGCGGGCCGAGGGGAAGGACAGCCGGCCGCTGAGCGTGCTCTCGACCCGGAAGCCCGGGTCCACGCTCCTCAGCTCCGCGAAGCTCCGGAGCAGCAGGCCGGCCGAGGCCAGGACCGACATCCCAAGGGCGAGCTGCACCACCACGAGCGCACCTCGCAACCTGCCCCCCGTGCGGGCCGAGGCGCCGCGACCGCCCTCCCGGAGCGTCGTGCCGTGGTGCCCGCCGCTGAGCCCGGCGGCGGGAGCGAGGCCGAAGAGCAGGCCGGTGACGACCGAAGCGGAGAGGGCGAAGGCGAAGACGGCGGGATGAAGCCCGATCTCCTCCACTCGCGGTAGACCGGGAGGCGCCAGCCGCACGAGGAGATCCGTGCCCCACACGCCGAGCAGAAGACCGGCCAGCCCACCGACGAGCGCGAGGACGATGCTCTCCGTCATCAGCTGGCGGGCGAGACGGAGCCTGCCGGCGCCCAGGGCGGCTCGAACCGCCATCTCCCGCTCGCGCACCGAGCCCCGGGCCAGCAGCAGATTGGCGACGTTGGCGCAGGCGATGAGAAGGATCAGGGCCACCGCGCCCAGCAGGACGAGCAACGGGGTCCGGACCGGGCCGATGACGGTCTCGTGGAGCGGGACGAGGGTCACGCCGACGTCCCGATAATCGACGGGATGGCTCTCACCGATCGCCTCGGCCACGCGGCTCATGTCCTCGCGGGCCGCCTCCAGGCTGACGCCGGGCGCCAGCCGGCCGACGACGCGGAGGAAGTAGTTACCCCGGTCGTCGCGGTTCCGATCGATCGGCAGTGGGGACCACACCTGGGCGGCGCTGGCGATCGGTCCGCGAAAGCCCGGCGGCAGGATGCCGACGATGAGGTGCGGACGGCCGTCGAGAACCATCGTCTGGCCGAGCGCGTCGGCGTCCCCGCCCAGCCGGCTCTGCCAGAACTCGTGACTGAGCACGACGACCTCGCCCCGGCCGGGCGTCTCCTCCTCGGCCACAAACGCACGGCCCACGACCGGCTGGACACCGAGGGTGGCGAAATAGCCGGGCGTAACGAGGGCGGCCTCGAGCCGCTCCGGGCGGTCCATGCCTGTCAGCGTGGGCGCCCAGTCCGTGACCGCCGCCAGGCCGGCGAAGGTGCGGTTCAGATCACGCCAGTCCGCGAACGTGGACCGCCCCGTCCACTCCTGCGGCGGCCCTCCCCGGCGTTCCAGGTTCTCCCACACGCTGACGAGCCGGTCGGGCTCCGGAAACGGCAACGACCGGAGCACAACGGCGTGAACGACGCTGAAGATCGCCGTATTGACGCCGATCCCGAGCGCGATGGTGAGAACGGCGATGGCCGCGAAGCAGGGGTTGCGGCCCAGCCCGCGCGCCGTGAAACGGAGGTCCTGGAGGATCGAGTCCATACGCATTACTCCGGTCGGAGGGCGATGGCCGGATCGACAAGGGTGGCGCGCAGGGGGACACCGCGAGTCGCTGACGGCCGCTGGTTCCAGGTGAGCAGGCGATCGAAGAGCGCCGGACTAGCCCGCAGAAGGCGCAGGGACGCGCGGCGCGCCGAGCGGTGCGCCGCCAGCCCGAGCAGCAGCCTGGTGCTCAGATAGTAGCGGCGGCTGATGCGGCGATACGCCTGCTCGTAGCGACCAAGTGGCGCACCGGAGCACACGACATCCACCAAGGCGGCGGCGGCCGCGAAGCCGAGCTCGAGCCCCTGTCCGCTCAGTGCGTCCAGGTAGCCGGCCGCATCGCCGACGAGGGCCACCCTGCCGGAAAAACGGCGCCGTACGGGTTGGCGAAGCGGTCCGGCCCCGCGAGGGGCATCCAGCGGGGCGGCGTCGCGCAGCCGTGCATGAAGTATCGGAAAGTGTCCGAGCATCGTCTCGAAGCGTCGGTCTTGCCCCGATTCTGCGGCGGCGCCGCTCGCGCGGACCAGACGTGACCGACCGGCACGAGCGCTACGCCGGCCGAAGAGGAGCGCGAGACCCACCACCTCGGGACCGACCGGCGTCAGGTAGGCTTCGATGCCGTCTCCGATGTGGACCTCGACGAAATCCGACCAGGGCCTCACCGAGAAATGCCGCCTGATGCCGTATCGCTCCTCGGCGCTCATCCGGCGACTCCGCGGCCCATCCAGCCGCGCCAGCCTCCGGACGCAGCTGTGCAGCCCGTCCGCACCGACCAGATAGCGGCCGCGAAACGGGCCGTCCGGAGTGTGCACCCAGACGCCGGTCGCGTCGGCTTCCCAGCCCTCCACGGGGCAACCCGACCTCACGGCCACGCCGAGCTCGCGCGCTCTGCGCATGAGGCGCTCCGCCAGGAGAAGGCGCCGGACTCCGACGCCGGCGCCGTCCCGGAACCTCCCCTCGGCGATAAGGTCACCGTCCACATAGCGGATGCCGAAAAACGGCCGGCACTCATCCGGCCGAAACCGCACCCCCAGCTTCTCGAGCGCCGTAACGCCGCTGGGCATGATGCCCTCGCCGCACGCCTTGTCGAGAGGTTCCCTGCGGCGCTCGAGCACCAGGGCCGAGAGTCCCCGCAGGGAGGCCTGGATCGCGACCGCCAAGCCGATAGGCCCGGCTCCCGCAACTACAAGATCGGTCGTTGCGTGCTCGTTCCTCATGTCGGTTTCGAAGGTAGGCGCCCCAACGCGCGGCGTGAGCGTGCCATCTCCCGGAGGAGGAAGAGTGCGTTCACGCCGCTGGATGGTGTGAGCTCTCCGCTCTGGTAGCGGCTCCGGGCCTCGACCCGGCGAATCTTGCCGCTCGAGGTTCGCGGCAGCGTGCCCGGCTCCAGGATGACCACCTCGGCCGCCACGAGCCCGGTAGCGGCCGCGACGCGGCGATGCGCGCTCGACGCTAGCTCGCCGTCATCGCCCGGGCGGGCGTCTCGCGACCTCTCCAGCAGGACGACGAGCCGCTCTTCCCCGTCCGGTTCGGCGGGGAGCCCGACCGCCGCCACGCATCCCTTGCGGACTCCGGCCAATCCGTCGAGCGCGTGCTCCACGAAGTGGGGGGCGTACTTGCAGCCGCGCAGCACGATGACGTCCTTGGCGCGTCCGTAGAGGAACAGCTCGCCTTCCAGCAGGAAGCCCCTGTCGCCGGTGTCGAGCCATCCCTGGGGAGGATGAGGTCGGGTGTCGCTCGCAGGCTCCTCGTACCCGTCCATCATCGAAGGGCCGCTGATCAGGACCCGACCGACGATTCCCTCTCCCACGGCTCGCACATTTTCGGCTGGCTCGATGCCGGACTCGTCCGCGATCAGGATCCGAACGCCCGGAAGCGAGCGCCCGACGCTGACCAGCCGCACGCCGTCGGTCTCGGCCGGACGTGCCATGCCTTCTCGTACCAGGGCCTCGCGATCGAAGGAGCGCTCCTGCGCCGGGCTGGCAGGGTCCGAGAACGTCACCGCGAGCGTGGCTTCGGCGAGGCCGTACACCGGGGTCAGGGCCGACGGGCGGAAGCCCAACTCGGCGAATCGTGATGCGAATCGGCGGAGCGCGCCGGCACTCACCGGCTCCGCTCCGTTGAGGGCCACCAGCCAGCCGGACAGGTCGTGCCCGGTCAGCTCATCGTCCCGGATCCGGTCCGCGCACAGAGCGAAGGCGAAGTTGGGGGCGCCGCTCACGGTGGCCCGGTAACGCGAGATCGCCCGCAGCCACGACGCCGGCCGAGCCACAAAGACCTCCGGGGGGATCAGCGTGAGGTCGACCGGGTGCGCCATGGCCGTCAACACGCAGCCGGTCAACCCCATGTCGTGGTACAGCGGCAGCCAGCTGACGGCACCGTGCTGGAATCCGGCGCTTTCGGGGAACGCCTCGAGGATGCGGGTGCGAATCGCCTGCACGTTCTCGAGGACGGCGCGATGGGTGAGGCGAATGGGTCGGGGGAGACCGGTCGTGCCCGACGAATGCTGGATGAAGGCCACGTCGTTGGTGTGAGGGAGCACCGGGGCCATGGCGCCTGCCTGCGAGCCGTCGTGGCGGCGCAGCGCACGGCCTGGTCCACCCTCCCTCAGCCCGGCGACGATCTCGACACCGAGCGCCGGCCCGGCGGGCGCCACCGCTCGTCCGATCACCCGCGACGTCCGGGAATCCGTGAGGACGATCCGGACGGCGCAGCCTCGAAGCAGGGAAGCGGTGCGGCCGTGATACTCGTCTAGCCGGCCCAGTCGCACCGGCGGATACAGCGGGACCGGGATCGCGCCGGCCAGCAGAGCGCCGAAGAACGCATCGTAAAACTCCGGGCCAGTTGGGAGGATGATCGCCACTCGATCCGCCGGCGCGACCCCGAGCGCACGCAGGGCCGACCCCACCTGGCAGGCGCGCTCGTGGAGCTCCGCGTAGGGATGGAAGCTGGCCCGCTCCTCCCGGTCCAGAAAGCGGACCCCCTTCGCGGAGCCCGCCGCACGCTCGAGCAGCTCACCGAGCGTCCGGCAGGCCGCCGCCTGGTCGCCGTCGCGCGCCCTCTGGCGGATTTGCTCGCCCGGCACCCGCTCGCCCGCCGGCGCATCGTCGGTCCCCTGCTTGCCGGACACCGGCTCACCCACGCCGGTCGTCCGCCAGGCGACCGCGGATGACCGCCACCAGATCGCCGATCGTGGCGATTCGTGCCTCATCCTCCGGCTCGAGGCAGACGCGAAACCGGTTCTCGATCTCGATGACGAGGGCGATCCGCTGCAGGGAGTCGAGTCCGAGATCGTTCAGCACATGGGTCTCGAGCTCGACCGGGTGGCGAACCTCCAGCTCGCGTACGGCCTCGCGAACCCCAGCCAGGATCGGCTCCTCGCTCATCGCGCTCCCCGCATCCCCATCGCATCCCTTCCCGCTCCGTCCGGCCCAGGCCGTAACTCCGGCGCCTCCAAGACCCGGTCGGAGCCGAGGTTCTGTGGGGCGAGCCGCCTCCAACGCGGCGCCAGCCGCGGGACCGCACCGAGGCGTCTCCGGTAGTCCGAGTGCTCGGTGAGCGCCGCCTCCTCGCACCGGATCCGGAGTCCGAGCAGGAGCAGGTTGAGGGGGGTGAAGACAAGCGCGGTGAGCCAGGCAGTGTGAACGAGCGGCACGGCGATCCCCTCGAGAATCACTGCCAGGTAGTTCGGGTGGCGGACGAACCGATAGGGCCCGGTCGTCAACACGGGCACACCCGGCAAGGCGATCACTCGCACGCTCCATCTGCGGCCGAGCGTGAAGACGGCCCAGTAGCGCAGGCCCTGGGCCGCCAGGACGACGGCCAGCATCGGAAAGCCGAGCGCGGGCAGGAACGGACGCTCGAGCGCCCACGCCTCGAGGGCGCAGGCCGGAAGAAAGCCGGCGTGGAGGAGAACCATCCACCGGAAGTGTCGGCGTCCGAGCTCCCTGCCGCCGTGCCCCAGGGCCCACGCGACGTTGCGGCGGCTGAGCAGCAGCTCCCCCGCTCGTTCGGCGGCGATCAGAGCCAGAAAGACCAGATAGAGTCTCACCAGCGGAGCAGCACGAGCTCGGAGCAGAACCCAGGTCCCATCCCGACCATCAGTCCCCAGGCGCCGGTTGGCGGGCGCCCGTTGAGCATGACGTCACGGAGCACCATGAGCACGGAGGCGCTCGACAGGTTGCCGACCTCCGCGAGCGAGTCCCACGTCCGGGCCACGGCCTCGCGTGGCAGCTCGAGGGCCTCCGTGAACGCCTCCAGTACGCGGGGACCGCCGGGGTGGGCGACCCAGGACGAGATATCCTCCCGTGACAGACCGAAGTCGCTCAGGAACGCATCGACATCCTGGCGCACGTGAGTTCGCACGACGGTAGGCACGTCGGCGGAGAGCACAACCCGGAACCCGTCGCTTCCGATCTTCCATCCCATCACCTCTTCCGAGTCGGGGTAGAAGATCGACCGGGTGGCCACCGCGTTCGGTCCGGCCTTCCCGATGCCCGACGGGTGCTCGGGCCCGACCAGAACGACCGCTGCGGCTCCGTCGCCGAAAAGGCCGCTGGCGATGAGGTTGGCGATCGAGAGGTCCTCCCGCTGCAGCGTGAGGCTGCAGAGCTCCACGGACAGGAGGAGCGCCACCTGGTCGGGAAACGCCCGCAGGTAGTCGGAGGCTCGAGCCACGCCCGCCGCCCCGCCGACACAGCCCAGCCCGAAGATCGGAGTGCGCTTCACGTCGGCACGGAGGCCCAGCCGGTTGACGAGCAGCGCGTCGAGCGACGGCGTGGCGATTCCCGTCACCGACACGAAGAACAGGTGGTCCACATCGCCGGGGCCGAGCCCCGCTTCGTCCAAACCGTCGACGATCGCCTCCGCCCCCAGGTCGACGCCGCAGCGGACGAACGCCTCGTTCGCGGCCGTGAAGCCGGCGAGCCTCGGGTACTCCTCGATCGGGAGCGCCAGATGGCGCCCCCCGACGAGCACGTTGCGGTGCAGCTCCGACAGCCGCCGGGGGTTGAACAGACGGCCCGCCCACTCGTGCTCGAAAGCGGTCAGCAACGTCTGCTGATCGTAGTAGTGAGGCGGCAGTGCCCGGCCCACGGCGGCGATGCCCAAACTTCAGCTCGCTTCCGTTGACGGTGGCGCCGGCAGCGCGTGATCGCCCGTTGCCCGCAGCCGCATCACTCCGGTCGCCTCGCTTCCAGCCACGATCGTATGAGGCTCTGGCGGAAGTCCGAGTCGGGAGCGAAGTAGCCGCCCAGGACGGCGATGCGTCTCTGGGGGCCGAGGTAGACCTCGTCGAGCAGAATCCGACCGCCGGCGTCCCGGAAGACGGTGTGGAGAGTGTCTCCCCGGATGCCGTAGATCATCTGATCGCCGGAGTGGATGTGGCGGTCCGCCAGAAACGCGTACCAGCCCGGGAGGCTGGTTACGATCTCCTCGTACTCCTCGTGGGTCACGATGCCGGCCTTCTCCGCCCGCTCGAGGTTCTTCCGAATGCCGCCGAGGAACTGGTCGAGGCTGACGTTCCGCTTGAACTCGAGACGGGCCCAGGCGTTCCGGGCATCGAGGGCGATGGTGGCGATGGAGTCGGCCAATTCGTCCGTGTAGCGGCGGCCGGCCGCCACGGATTCCAGCCGAGCGGTCTCGGAAGGCCCGAACCGGATGTCGAGGGTCAACACGTCCACTTGGAAGATCGTCTTTTCCAGCAGCATGTGCATGCGCGCGTCGGAGCCGGCACCGAGATAGGCCGTGTCCACGGGAGAAGGCTGGCCCGAAACGGAGCGTCCCATCGTGAACGGGCCGCAGGCGAACAGGAGAGTCGCGAGGAGGAATCGTCGAAGCCGCCCGGCGCGGTCGCAAACAATCCGGTGGCGCTTCATGTCGCTCCTCTACGTGCGAGAATCCACCCTCCGCCACCCTCCGGCCTCCGTACCGAGAACGCCTCCAGGAGATGCGACGGTTCCCGTCCGGCTCTTCGGATGCGGGTCGGCAGAGCCACCATTCCTCCGGCTGGCTTCGCCCGCGTCCCGTCACAGCCCGCTGGAACGGAGCCGCAGGGGCCATTATGTCTCTGGTAGCCCACGATGAGAATACCGCGCGCACACCTGTTCGAGTTCGAGGACCACGCGTGGCTCCCACGCCAGATCCGCGACCTCGCCACGGACTACCTCAGCTTCCTGCAAGCCCGGTTGAGGATGCACCGGCTCATCGTACCCGTTCTCGCCGAGGCGCTTCGCAAGTCCGGCTCGGACAGGATCATCGATCTCTGCTCGGGAGGCTCGGGTCCGATACTTCCCGTGCTGCTCGCGCTCGCGGACGAAGGCCTCGCGATCCAGGCGATCCTGACCGATCGCTATCCTAACCTGGAGACCTTCCGGCGTGTCCGGAATGCCGGCGCCGGTGCCATCGACTACGTCGCGGAGCCCATCGACGCGAGGTCGGTCCCGCCGACCCTCACCGGCTTTCGCACCTTCTACAACGCGTTTCACCACTTCAAGCCGCACGAGGCTCGACAGATCCTGGAGGACGCGGTCGCGGCGAACCAACCCGTGGGCGTGTTCGAGATCCCGGACCGCAGCGTTCGAATGATCGCCTCGATGCCACTGGTGCCCGTGATGGTTCTGCTCGTCACTCCGTTCATCCGACCGCTGCGCTGGGGGCGGCTGCTCTGGACGTATCCGGTCCCCCTGGTGCCGCTCATCTGCTTCTGGGACGGCCTCGTCTCGCAGCTGCGGGCGTACACGGTGGAGGAGCTGCTTGGCCTCGCGCGCGGCGTCGACGCTCCCGGGTACGTCTGGGAGGCCGGGGTCAGCCGCGTGCGATCGGTGCCGGGTAGGATCACCTATCTGGTGGGCTACCCGACCCATCGGTGAGTCAATCGGTGACGTAGCCGGTCCCGCCGAGGTCCGGGACGACGAGGAGGTCGGCTACCAGTCGGGCTTGGGCCGGCGCAGCAGGGCGCGTCGGTACGATCCATCGCGGCGGGCGGTGTACACGGTCACGAAGCCCGACTCCGTTTCGATCACCCCCAGCCGCGAACCATCCGGCGAGAGCCTCCCGAAGCTGACCTCGCCCGCGAGCAGGAGGGTTGACTCGCCGCCGGCCGGATCGATGAGGCGAAGTCCATCGGCCGCCGAGTAATGGTGTTCCTCCGTCACCCGGACCTGGCCGTGCTGGAGGAGATCGCGGAGGCGTTCGCCACCCGGCTCCGGATGTACGCGGGCTGAGGTAGGCGACGCACCGGCTGACGCTCGGGCCCGGTCTGCGTATGCCTAGCTGCTCACCTGCGGCGGCCGCGCGTGGCGAGGCTGGTAGATGCCGAGCCGTCCGCCGCCCGGCAGGGTGAGCCGCGTGATCGAACCCCACTCTTCATCCTGGACCGGGGCGCAGCGGATGCCGCGTTCCTCCAGCTCGACAACCAGCGCGCCGATGTCGTCGCACATGAGATAGAAATCGTGCACATCGTTCGTGTCGGATGGGTGCACGGCGACTTCGGCGGGTGGCAATCCGAAGATGAGCCAGCCACCGCCCACGTCGACGCTGGGGAGCCGCAGTACGTCCCGCAGGAAGGCGCGATCGGCCTCCGGATCGGTGCTGCAGATGATCGAGTGGGCTCCGATGATCGTCATCTCAGCTCTCTCCGTGCTGGCGAAGGAATTGGACCAGCCGCTCCTGCATCTCCGTCTCTACCGCAGGCCGCGATTACGCCGTCAGGCTAGCGGAGCCGAGGTCTCGAAACAATTGCGTTGACGCGCGCGAATCGCGCGGCCACGTTGCGGCAGGGGGATCGGGACACCCAATCACGTGCGGGAGCGATCATGGCGATCCAGGTGAGCGTGAACGGGGAGCGGCGCGAGATTCGGGCCGACGGCAACACGCCGCTCCTTTGGGTTCTGCGAGATGAGCTCCGGCTTACCGGCACGAAGTACGGCTGCGGCATCGCCCAGTGCGGAGCCTGCACCGTACACGTGAACGGCCAGCCGGTGAGGTCCTGCGTGATGCCGGTGCGGCTGGTCGAGGGCCGGGAGATCACGACGATCGAGGGTCTCTCGGGGCCGGTGGCCACCGCGGTGCAGACGGCCTGGCGGGAGCTCGATGTCCCGCAGTGCGGATACTGCCAGTCCGGCCAGATCATGAGCGCGGTCGCGCTCCTCGTTCAGGCGCCCACCCCGGACGACGAGGCGATCGACGCCGGCATGGCGGGCAACATCTGCCGCTGCGCGACCTACGTCCGGATCCGACGTGCGATCCGGAGCGCCGCCGCAGAGCTGGAGGCCTGAGATGACGACCGAGGAGAGATCGTCGGCTCCCGTGGAATCCTCAGCTGCGACTCGGGGTCCGACCCGACGCGACTTCGTCAAGACCGCGGGCACGGGTCTGTTAATCGGGACCTTCCTCCCGTCCCTGGTGCGACTCGGCGGGGCCGGCCGGGCAGGCGCCGCGGAAGGGACCGGAGCGACCGGCCTCCAGCCGGCCGCGACCTTCGAGCCGAACGCGTTCGTCCGCATCGCGCCCGACGACACGGTCACGGTGATGATCAAGCACTCCGAGTTCGGACAGGGTCCCTATACGGGCCTGTCGACGCTGGTGGCCGAGGAGCTGGATGCGGACTGGTCCCAGATGCGGGCCCAGGCGGCCCCGGCCGACGCCGTGAAGTACGCGAACCTGTTCTTCGGCATCCAGGGGACAGGCGGGTCCACGGCGATGGCCAACTCCTACCAACAGATGCGGAAAGCCGGCGCGGTCGCGCGGGCGATGCTGGTGGCGGCGGCGGCAGAGCAGTGGGGTGTGCCGGGTGGCGAAATCACGGTCGAGGCGGGCGTCGTCCGCCATGCGGGCTCGGGACGGGAGGCACGGTTCGGCGAGCTGGTCGAGCTGGCAGCGACGCTGCCGGTGCCCGAGGACGTCCGGCTCAAGGATCCGTCCGAGTTCCGGCTGATAGGAACCGATCTCCCCAAGCTCGACACGAGCGTCAAGACGACGGGTGAGGCCCGGTTCACCTTCGATCTCTACCGAGACGGGATGCTCACCGCGGTCGTCGCCCATCCGCCCCGCTTCGGAGCGACGGTGGTTTCGGTCGACGACTCGGCCGCCCGGCGGGTTCGCGGTGTGGTCGATGTGCAGACCGTTCCTCAGGGCGTGGCCGTCTACGCCCGTGACACGTGGGCGGCGCTCCAGGGACGGGACGCGCTCGGCATCACCTGGGACGACTCGGGGGCCGAGCGACGCTCGTCGAGCGAGCTCTTCCAGCTCTACCGCGAGACGACGCGCAATCCGGGACTTGCTGCAGCTTCGCGGGGAGATCCCTCCCGGGCGATCGCCGCAGCCTCCGAGACCCTGGAGGCCGTCTACGAGTTCCCGTACCTGGCCCACGCGCCGATGGAGCCTCTCGACGCGGTTGCCGTGCGCACGGAAGACGGGGTGGACGTCTGGATGGGCAGCCAGCTTCAGACCGCCGACCAGATGGCGTTCGCGCGCGTCCTGGGTCTCGAGGTGCCGCAGGTGAGGATCGACACGCAGTTCGCGGGCGGCAGCTTCGGAAGGCGAGCGCAGGCGGATTCGGCCTTCGCCGCCGAGGCGGCCGAAGTCCTGGCGCGCGTCGAGGCGGGCACGCCCGTCAAGCTGATCTGGACGCGGGAGGACGACATCCGGGGAGGGTGGTATCGACCTCTCACGGTGCACCGCCTGCGGGCCGGACTCGATGCCAGGGGGAACATCCGCGGGTGGGAGCAGACGGTGGCCGCCCAGTCGATCTTCGCGGGCACGCCGTTCGAGGCGTCGATGGAAGGCGGGATCGATCCGTCCTGGGTCGAAGGGGCGTCGGACATGCCGTATGCGGTCGCCGACCTCGCGATCAGCGTGCACCAGATGGAGGTCGGAGTGCCGGTGCTCTGGTGGCGTTCCGTCGGGCACACCCACACCGCCTACGTGGTGGAGACCTTCCTCGACGAGCTGCTCGCGGCTGGCGGGCGGGATCCGGTCGAGGGCCGGCTGGCGCTGCTCCCGCGCGGGTCTCGCGAGGCCGGAGTGTTGCGGGCCGCTGCCAGGCGGGCCGACTGGGGACGGGTGCCCCCCGAGGGCCGGGCCCACGGCGTGGCGGTGCACAAGTCGTTCAACACCTACGTGGCGGAGATCGCCGAGGTATCCCGCGGGAGGGACGGCCTCCCGAAGGTCCACCGGGTGTGGTGCGCCGTGGACTGCGGCGTCCCGGTGAACCCGAACGTCATCGCGGCGCAGATGGAGGGCGGGATCGGCTTCGGGCTCGGAGCGGTGCTGTACGATGAGATCACGCTCGAGGAGGGCGGAACCGTTCGGGAGCGGAACTTCGATCGCTACCGGTTGCTGCGAATCGGCCAGATGCCGGCCGTGGAGGTGGAGGTGATTCGATCCTCGGAGGCGCCGACCGGGGTGGGCGAGCCGGGCCTTCCGCCGATCGGCCCGGCCGTGGCCAACGCATGGCGACGCCTCACCGGCGAGGCCGTCCGCCGGCTGCCGTTCACCGCCCACCGGGAGGCCAGGGAAGCCGGGGAAGCGGCAGGAGACGGCTCATGAGACCCTTGGCTGGCGGCCTCGCCCTCGCCCCGCCCCGCCCCGTTCTGGCTGCCGGCCTGGCCGTGGTTCTGTTGGCGGGATGCGACCGAGCGGGTGGCGGTCGGGACGACGGCTCGACGCCTTCCGCGCAGACGCTCCGCGCCACGGCCGAGTTCGCGGACTTGGCGGACGAAGCGCGCGCCGCCGCGCTATTGGCCGAGATGGGAAAGGTGCTTCAGCACCCGCGCTGCGTGAACTGCCACCCGTCCGGAGACGGGCCGCTCCAGGGCGAGGATGGCAGACCGCACGAGCCGCCGGTGGTGCGGGGCGCCAGCGGCATGGGGCGGGCCGGGATGCTCTGCATCACCTGCCACTCCTCCGAGAACGTGCGGGTGCTGGAAGACTGGTCGATGCCCGGCCACCCGCGCTGGCACCTGGCACCCGCCAGCCTGGACTGGGCGGGCCGGTCGCTGGCCGAGATCTGCGAGCAGATCAAGGACCCGGCGCGCAACGGCGGCATGACGCTCGACGAGCTCGTCGAGCACCTGCGGGAGGACGCGCTGGTGGGCTGGGCGTGGCGGCCGGGAGCGGGCCGCGAGCGCGCGCCGGGAGACCAGGAACGGTTCGGCGAGCTGGCGCGGGCCTGGGTGGAGGCGGGGGCCGGCTGCCCGACGGCCGGCACGGGCTGAAGAAGGGGCCGACGGCCACCCGGCGACAAAGACGGTGACCAGCGACTCGGCGCTGACGATCGGCATCGACCTGGGCGGCACCAAGGTCGAGACGGCCCTGGTGGACGACCGCGGGACCGTGGTCGGCGGCGGCCGCCGGTCCACCGGCGCTCAGCGAGGGGCGGAGGGGATTCTCGCCGATCTCGTGCTCTGCCTGGAGGAAGAATGTCTGGCGGTGGCGGAGCGACCGGTCTTGGGCGTGGGCGTGGGTGTGGCCGGCCAGGTGGATCCGGAGACCGGGACCGTCTTGCGGGCGCCGAATCTCGAGTGGCGCGACTTCCCGCTCAAGCGGCGTCTCGAGCGCGCGATCGGCCTGCCGGTCTCGGTCATCAACGACGTACAGGCGGCCACGTACGGGGAGTGGACCTGCGGAGCGGGCCGGGGCGTGCAGAACCTGGTCTGCCTCTTCGTGGGCACCGGCGTCGGAGGCGGCGTCGTCACGAGCGGATCGCTGATGCGTGGCTGCGACGGGACTGCCGGCGAGCTCGGTCACACGATCCTCGACTGGCACGGCCCGCGCTGCACCTGCCGGAATCGCGGCTGTCTCGAGGCGTTCGCGTCCGGCTGGGCGATCGCCCGGCGCGCACGAGCGGCCGCGGAGGCGCATCCGGCGGAGGCGCGAGCGCTCCTCGACCTGGCCGGCGGCGATCCGGAGGGCGTGACAGCCGAGATCGTGGTCCAGGCTGCTCACTCCGGAGATCCTCTGGCGGCGCGGCTGATGCGGGAGACCGGCGAAGCCCTCGGCGCCGGCATCGCTGCCATCGCCAACGCCTTCAACCCGTGCATGGTGATCCTCGGAGGGGGCGTGATCGAGGGGATGCCGGAGCTCGTTGCAGCCGCTGAGGCGGAGGCCCGTCGGCGGGCGCTCGAGGCGGCGATTGCCTCCCTACAGGTGGTGAAGGCCGGCCTCGGAAAGCATGCCGGCACCGTCGGCGCCGCGATGTGGGCGCGCCGAAGCTTGACGGCGTCGGCCGCCGGGGTCCCTTAGCCCTTCCCGGCGTGGGTGGCGGTCGTGACCATTGCGGGAGGGCGATGAAGCGATCGGCCTGCGCGCGCGGAGCTGCGCTCGCTGCCGCGTTCGTGCCAGCGGCCTGCTCACCTCCCGCGCCCTCCACTTCCACAGAGGATCCCGACTGGAGGGAGGGCGGCGTCTGCTACGAGATCTTCGTCCGATCCTTCTTCGACAGCGATGGCGACGGGATCGGGGACCTCGCCGGCCTCATCGACAAGCTCGACTATGTGAACGACGGAGACCCCGGGTCGCGCGCCGACCTGGGGGCCAGCTGCATCTGGCTCATGCCGGTCGCCGCGTCGCCGAGCTATCACGGGTACGACGTCACCGACTACTACCGAATCGACCCGCGCTACGGCACGAACTCGGACTTCGAGCGTTTGATCGAGGAGGCCCACCGGAGAGGGATCCGGGTGCTGATCGACATGGTCGTCAACCACACCTCCGACAGGCACCCCTACTTCAAGCACGCGTTGCTCCGCCGCGATTCCCCGTACCGAACTTGGTATCGCTGGTCGGAGATGCCCGGCCCGGACAACGAATACGGCGACAACAACTGGCATCGATCACCCGTGCGCGACGAGTACTACTACGGGTTCTTTTGGCGCGGGATGCCGGACCTGAACTGGGAGACGCCCGAGGTGCGCGACGAGATGAAGCGGGTCGCCAGCTTCTGGCTCGAGGAGATGGGGGTGGACGGATTTCGCCTCGATGCCGTTCGGCACCTGATGGAGGGCGAAGACGGTCGGTCCACCAATGTGCCCGGGACGCACGACGTGTTGCGGGAGTACGCAGAGTACATCCGCGACGTCGCTCCGGAAGCGTTCACCGTCGGGGAGGTGTTCGACAGTACCGGCGCGCTGCTCCCGTACTACCCGGATCAGCTCGATGGCTACTTCGCCTTCGAGGTGGCCGATGCGATCCTCGATGCCGTGCGCACGGGCAGCTCGGCCCGCCTATTCGCTTCGGTACTGCGGCTCCAGAACGCCGTGCCCAACGACCGGTGGTCGCCGTTCCTGCGCAACCACGATCAGACGCGCGTTCTCACCGAGCTGGACGGCGACATCGAGCGCGCGAAGTTGGCCGCGAGCCTGCTCCTCACACTGCCTGGCGTCCCCTTCGTCTACTACGGGGAGGAGATCGGGATGACGGGCGACAAGCCCGACCCTCGCATCCGCACGCCGATGCATTGGAGCCTCGGCCCGGCCGCCGGCTTCACCGAGGGCGTGTCCTGGGAGCCGCTGCAGGCGGACTCGCTCACGGCCAACGTCGAGGCCATGGACGGCGACCCGGGCTCCCTGCTCAACCTCTACCGGGAGCTCATCCACCTGCGTGCGGCGCAACCAGCCCTCGGATCAGGCGAGCTGGTTCCTCTCGCCTCGGCCGAACCGGCCGTGGCCGCGTTTCTGAGACGACAGGGGGACGACGTCGCGTTGATCGTGGCGAACCTGGGCACGACGCCGGTTTCACGAGTCGCGATCACCTCCGACGCGGGTGCCCTCGCGCCCGGGCTTCGCCATCCCCGCACCCTGTGGGGCAATCAGTCCGCCGAGCCTCTCGAGGTGGCGGCGGACGGGCGGATCCACGGCTACGTGCCTCTGGCGTCCCTCGCGCCGCTTCGACTCTACGTCTTCCGGATCTCCGGGCGCTGAGCCACGAGAGATCGATCGATCCGCCGCGCGCTCGCACGCATCCCTGACCCGCGACTCGCCTAGCCAGCCAGGCCCGCCGAGCTGAACAGGAAGTAGAGCAGCAGCGCGGTGGCCACCACGATCACCGCGCCGACCTTCGCGATGCCGGACGACTCCAGGGCAATCGCCGTGTTCTTCTGAAACACCACGGGCGTGGCCCGCGGCTTGATGACCGTGATGGCGATCATGACCAGCAGACAGAGCGCGAAGCATACGGCCATCCGGTTCAGGAACTGCAGATCGGGCACCATGACCTTGAGCAGCCCGTAGGCCACGATATTCGTGAGCAGACCCGCCGTCCCGCAGACCGCCGGGCCCTTGCGAACGAGCAGGCCGAACGCGAACACCGCGAGGATGCCCGGGGAAATGAAGCCCTGTCCTTCCTGGATGATCGTGAAGATGCTGTTGCTGATCGCGGGATTGCCGAGCTGCGGGGCCAGGAGCACGGCCACCACGCCGAACGCCACCACGGCAACGCGGCCCACTCGCACAACCATCTCCTGACCGGCCTTCGGTGAAAGAAACTTCTTGAAGACGTCCATGGAGAAGATGGTGGACGCGGCGTTGAGCATCGCGGCCAGCGAGCTGACCACCGCGCCGAGCAGCGCGGCGAGCACGAACCCCACGATTCCCACTCGCTGCGGGAGCACATGGCCCAGCAGCTGCGCCAGCGCCGTGTCGTACTTGAAGGCGATCATCTTCTCGGATGTGGTCTGTCGCCCGGCGAGGGCGGCCTCGACCCGGACCCCCTCGTTGAACGCCTCGATCTCCTCGGCCAGGCCGGGGTTCACGGCGGCCCACGATTTGTCCTCCGTCACGAACACGGTGAACTCCCCGGAGCTCGCACGCTCGAACTCGCTGCGGGTCATCGGCAGCACGAAGGGACTCTGCGTCTGAAGTGCGGCGATCGCGGCTTCGTCCGGGTAGATGGCCAGCAAGTATCGGCCGGTCGGCCAGGCGGCGATCTCCGCATCCGTCGGCGAATCGGCCGTTGCCACGAACTGGGTGGCCGGATTGGCATCCAGGTAGAGGGCCATGCTTCCGGCCGTGTCGCCACGGGCCTCGAGCCGCATTTCGTGCGAGAAGAGGTTGAAGGCGATGATACCGGGCACGACGATCACGAACGGGATCAACAGCTTCATGAACGCCGCGAGCACGATCCCCTTCTGTCCTTCGGCCAGCGAGGCCGACCCGAGCGTGCGCTGCGTGATGTACTGGTTGAGGCCCCAGTAGTAGAAGTTGGGGATCCAGAGCCCCAGCATGAGCGCGGTCCATGGCAGCACCGTGTCCGAGGCGGGGAGGAACATGTTCATGCGGGGCCGGTTCAGCTCCCAGAACCGCTCGACCGCACTCGCATTCGGTGCCAGCGCCTGAATGCTGACCGCCCCGGTCTCCACGCTGACTACGGATGCCGCCTCGGTGGCCATCCCTAGCTTCTGGAAGGCGAACCAGATGATCACGGCCCCGCCGAGGATCAGGGCGCTTCCCTGGATCAGGTCGGCCCAAGCACAGGCCTTGAGACCTCCGGCGGTGACGTACGCCATCGCGATGACGCCGATGATGAGCGATCCGGTCGCCAGGCTGAGCGAGAAGCCCGCCTTGCCGGCCAGCGTGCTGATGACGAGGGCACCGGAGTAGGTCACCGAGCCGAGCAGGAGCAGGTAGATGAGAATCGTCGCCACGGCCATGATCGTTCGAGCGGTGGCGCTGTACCGGACCTCGAGGAACTCCGGCATGGTGTAGATGCCGGTCCGCAGGAAGTACGGGAGGAACGCGAAGGCCACGACCACGAGCGTGATCGCCGCCATCCACTCGTAGCTCGCGATGGCTAAGCCGACGTGGCTGGCCGCGTTGCCGCTCATGCCCACGAACTGCTCGGTGGAGATGTTCGAGGCGATCAGCGAGAAACCGATCAGCCACCATGTCAGGTCGCGCCCTGCCAGGAAGTAGTCCTCACTTCCCTTCTCGCTCCGGCTCTGGTACATGCCGACGCTGACCACGGTGATCACGAAAGCCACGAAGATCAGGATGTCCCAGGCGGAGATCTGGAAGGACTCAGCGTTCATGGTGACTCTCGCTCAGAGGTTCTCGGTTTCGTCGGATCGCGCAGGCGTTTCGTCGGATCGCGCAGGCGTTTCGTCGGATCATTGCGCGGGATGGATCCGGATCGCCTGGCCGCCGCCGGGGGCCAGGG
Source organism: uncultured Gemmatimonadota bacterium (assembly GCA_964510615.1). Taxonomy (GTDB): domain Bacteria; phylum Gemmatimonadota; class Gemmatimonadetes; order Palauibacterales; family Palauibacteraceae. Next base: position 28,713 of record CAZEBA010000017.1, on the reverse strand, counting down.
AGAGGGTCAGCGTGGTTCCCGCGTCCACGGGCTGTTCCGAGATCACGATCGACAGCGGATCATCCAGCCAGTGTGCGTCCTCTCCGTCGGCGTAGATCTGGGCGACGAACCTCTCGCCCTCGGGCAGGAACGACAACGGGATCTCCAGCGTGCGGCCCTCCTCATCGGTGATGGCGCCGACGAACCAATCGGGGCCGCCGCGCTCCTGGCGCGCCACGACCACGTAGTCGCCGATCCGGGCGTCGAGCACCTCGGTGCGCTCCCAGTCGACAGCGACGTCGCGGATGAACTGAAAGGCGGGCTGGTTCTCGTAGTTCTCGACCAGGTCCGCCGCCATCTGCAACGGCGAATAGAGCACGACGTAGAGGGCGAGCTGCTTGGCCAGCGTGGTGCGGACGCGCGGCGTCTCGGGCGGGCGCGGGCCTCCGATGCCCGATTCGATCAGGATGTCGAAGACGCCGGGCGTGAAGTCCATCGGTCCGGAGAGCACGCGGGTGAAAAAGAGGATCGTCTCGTGCTCCGGCGGGTTGCCGCCGTCGTCGGCCCAGGCGTTGTACTCCTGACCGCGGGCTCCCTCTCGGGTCATCATGTTCGGGTACGTTCGCCGCTCGCCGGTGTCCTTGATCGGCTCGTGTACGTCGAGCATGATGCCGTTCCGCGCTGCCGCCTCGATGACCTTGCGCCAGTGTCGCACCATGTACTGCCCGTGGTGGGCGTGGCCTTCCGCTGTCTCGTCGCCGACGTAGCCGGTCTTCACCGCGTGGATTCCGAGGCGATGGTAGAGTGCGAACGCGTCCTCCAGCTGCCGTTCGTAGTTCTCGACCCCCATCGACGTCTCGTGGTGGCCGACCAGCCCGACGCCACGCTCCCTCGCGTAGGCGGCCAGGCTCTCGAGATCGAAGTCCGGGTACGGCTCCGTGAACGAGAAGGCCTCCGCGTTCTCGATCCAGTTGCCGTCCCAGCCGACGTTCCACCCTTCGACGAGCACCCCGCCGAAGCCGTTCTCGGCCGCGAAGTCGATGTAGCGCCGCGTGTTCTCGGTGGTCGCGCCGTGTCGCCGGCCCGAGGCCCACGTCCACTTGCCGATGTGCATCCCCCACCAGATGCCGACGTACCTCATCGGCTCGATCCAGCTCACATCGTCAAGCTCGTTCGGCGGGTTCAGGTTGAGGCCGATGACCGACGGAACGAGGTCCTCGGGCCGATCGGCCAGCTGGATCGTCCGCCAAGGCGTCACGAAGGGTGTACGGCCGTACACCTTCACGCCGTCCGCCCACGCCGGGAGCGAGACGCGCATCCGCCTGTCGTGCGAACCGGTCAGATACATCCCCGCGTAGTCGACGAGGTTGGCCTCGTGCAGAACCAGGTACACGCCGCCCCGTGTCTCCAGGGTGAGAGGGGTATGGGCCTCCGCCAGCGTGCTCATCGGCGACGAGGCGTACAGGTGCTCGTATCGGTGGGCGTAGTTGGCAGGGATCCACCAGGCGCGGGCGTCGTCCGCCAGGTAGAACTCGGTGAGCTCCTCGGTGATCGCGAACGATCCGAGCTCCGGCTGCTCGGGGAGCTCGTAGCGGAAGCCGATCCCGTCGTCGAAGACGCGAAAGACCACGTCGAAGCGGCGGCCGGGTGCCTCCGTCTCGGCCACCGCTATCCGCAGCTCGTTGTGGTGGTCGCGCACCCGGGCTACCTCGCCCCAGGGTTGCTCCCAGGTCTCGTCGACCGTGGCTCGCCCCGCTTCCGACAGCTTCAGGTCGTCACGGAGGGGTGGGGCATCCCGGAACTCGAAGCCCAGCCGCGAGGGGAGAACGACCTTCCGGCCGTCGTACGCCGCGCTGTAGAACAGGCCGCCCTCTCGGGTCTCGACCGTCACCGCGATGCGGCCGTCGGGAGACGCCACCTCAAGAGGTTCCTGGGCGCACGCCGAGGCGGTCGCCGACAGCGTCGCCGCCGACAGTGCCGCCATGGCGATCGCGAGTACCGGTGCCGGGGGCTGCGTCCGGCGGAGTGTCCGCATCTGCATTCTCCGTCCCTCCTCAGGTTCCGCGATTCTTCGAAGTTGTCCGAGGCCGGCACGATCGAATCGCTGCCCCACCATCCCTACCGCCGCTCCGCCAGCAGCACCAGGCCGGCCTGCGTTACCAGCGTGATCTCCCCGCCCACCACCGTGCCCGTAGCTCCCGAGTATGCGTCCGCGAGCTCGGCTCCGTCAGGGAAGACCCCGAGCACCGGGATCGTCTTGGAGCCCGCTGGCTGGCCCATCGCCACCACGACGCGGTCGGAGATGCCTTCCGTCTTCAGGCTGCGGCTGAAGACGTACGGCTCGGCCAGCAACCGGTGGTGCTCGCCCGCTCCCACGGCCGGGTGGGCCCGCCGGAACCGACCGAGCTTCCGCCAGTGCTCCAAGACCTCGGCCGTGGCCTGGCGACGCTCCAGGTTCTCCCAGTTCATGAACGAGCGGAGGTTGGCGTCGCCCTCGGCGCCCTCGACTCGGAGCGGCCGCGCCAGCTCGTCGCCGTAGTAGATCTGGGCGCCGCCCGGAGCGAGGAGGAGGCGGGTCCCGGCGCCGATAGGATCCTCTCGCTCCAGGTCGTACGGCGACCCGTCGTCGTGGGAGCTCATGTAGTTCAGGATCGCGACCCCGTGGAGCGCTCCCTCGCCCAGCGCACTGGAGTACCGGGCGTAGAGTTCCTCGAGGTTGCCGGCCGCCTCCCGCTTGAAGCCGAAGTTGATCAGACCGTCGAAGCCGTAGCCGAAGAAGTCGATCGTCCGGTCCCCGAAGTCGAAGTTCCGCCCGTGGCTCGGCTCGTAGCCGGAGACCTCGCCCATCATGTAGAAGGGGAGGCCGTCCAGGACCTTCTCGGGGTGGGCCGTCTTCCAATCCGCGAAGGCCCGCTCGGCCTCCGCCTTGAGCTCGACCGATACCGTCTCCTCGAAGTGCTTGGCGGTGTCCACCCGGTAGCCGTCGATGCCGAGCTCACGGACCCAGTCCGTGAGCCACTTGATGAGATAGTAGCGGGGTGCGCGAGGGTGACCGGTGCGCTCGAAGTAGGCATCGAGCTCGGCCAGCTCCCGGTCCAGCCGACCCTCGCGTTCCCACTTGTCGAGCAGCGGCCGCGGGAGTTCCACCGGATCGTCCCGTTCCGTGCGGATGTCCGGGAGGTTGTCCACCAGCGTGCACTCCACGGTGGTGGCGTAGTCCCGGTAGAGGCAGCGGGGTCCGGTGCGCACCCATTCGTCGGGCCACTGGGGATCCAGCGGCGTCACCGGCCCTGTGTGGTTGATCACGGCGTCCATGAGCACGCGGATGCCGCTCCCGTGGGCCGCGTCGACGAGTGCTCGCAGATCCTCCTCGGTTCCCAGCGCCGGGTCCACCGCGGTCCAGTCCCGTGTCCAGTAGCCGTGGAAACCGTAGGTCCTCCCGGTGCCTTCGTCGACGCTCCCGAGGATCTGCTCCACGAAGGGGGTCAGCCAGATCGCACCGACCCCGAGGGCCTCGAAGTATCCTTCCTCGAGCTTTTGCCGCACGCCCGCCAGATCGCCCCCGTGGAAGCTGCGCAGCACGGCGCCGTCCCGAGCACGACCCAGGGCCCCGTCGTTGCCGTGATCGCCGTTGAAGAAGCGGTCGGTGATAAGAAAGTAGACCGTGGCGGCGTTCCAGAAGATCGCCGGATCCGCGCTCGAGGCGAACCCGGCCTCCGGGCCCCGATCGTCCTCGTCGGGCACCCTCGACACGCACGCCGCCAGAAGAAGGGCTCCGACTCCGACGAGCGTCGAGGCACGAGCCCTGGGCCTCGCCGACCGCATCAGACCGGCGCCACCGCGGCCCGGTCGTCCCGGTCCTCCACACGGAGCGTCAGCGCGGCGGCGATCATCAGGGACAGGCCGCCGACGAGCAAGGCGTAGATGGCTTCTCCGCCGAAGAAGCGCCCGACGAAGAAGCCGAGAATCGCTGCCGCGACGATCTGCGGGATCACGATGAAGAAGTTAAACACGCCCATGTAGTACCCCATCTTCGAGGGCGGCAGGGATCCGGTCAGGATCGCGTACGGCATCGAGAGGATGCTCGCCCAGGCGATCCCCACTCCCACCATCGAACCCAACAGGTAGCGGGGGTTCGAGATGATGAAGATGGACACGAGCCCGAGCGCGCCACAGACCAGGCAGAGAGCGTGGGCGATCTTGCGGCTGGTCCGCTTCGCCAGCATCGGGATCGTGAACGCCACCACGGCGGCGACACCGTTGTATACGGCGAAGGCGACGCCCACCCAATTGGCCCCTTCGTTGTAGAGCGCCGACGTGGTGTCGTGCGTGCCGTATATGTGGCTGGTCACCGCCGCGGTCGTGTAGATCCACATCGCGAACAGGGCAAACCAGGAGAAGAACTGGACCCAAGCCAGCTGCTTCATGGTGTGCGGCATGTCCTGGAAATCGTTGAGGATCGTGACGAAGCCGTTGTCGTACCGACCCGCTCGCTGCATGAGTCCGGAGAGCGCCAGCAACGCTCCTACGAAGATCAGGCCGCCCGACAGGACCATGACCTGGTAGAGTCCCTGCGAGGCCAGCCAGAGCGTGAGCAGGCCTCCCGGCACGAACAGGCTCGCGCCCAGCCGCAGCTGTCGACCCCCGTTGGCCGCGTACTCCTCCGGGGTCCGCATCTCCCTCACGGAGGCTTCCCGCTCCTGGCTCTCTGCGAACGAGGCTATCTCCTCCGGCGAGTACTCCTTCGACCGGATGACCGTCCACAGTACCGCGGCCAAGAACACCGTGGCGCCGAGGTAGAAGGAGAAACGTACCGAGTCGGGGATCATGCCAGCGGGCGCTTCGTTGCTCACCCCGAGCTGCCCGGTGAGGAGCCAGGGGAGCATGGACGCCACCACCGCGCCCGTGCCGATGAAGAAACTCTGCGTCGCGAATCCGGTGGTTCGTTGCTCCGAGGGGAGGTTGTCCCCGACGAACGCGCGGAACGGCTCCATCGAGATGTTGATGGAAGCGTCCATGATCCACAGCATGCCGGCGGCGACCCAGAGGGCCGGAGAGTTCGGCATGACGACCAGGGCCAGCGAGGCCAGGATCGCGCCGCCCAGGAAGTACGGACGCCGGCGGCCCAATCGGTTCCAGGTACGATCGCTGAAGTATCCGACGATCGGCTGGACGAGCAGACCCGTCACGGGGGCGGCGATCCACAGGATCGGGATGTTCTCGACCCTGGCGCCCAGCGTCTCGAAGATCCGGCTCACGTTCGCGTTCTGGAGGGCGAACCCGAACTGGATGCCGAGAAAGCCGAAGCTCATGTTCCAGATCTCCCAGAACGAGAGGCGCGGCTTGGGGCGGGACGCGACTGGGGTGCCGGGGGCGGGCGCGGAAGCGGACGCGCGTGAATCCACGATGGTCGCTACCCGATCAGTGGGCTGTCGAGGGCGCGACCGCGGCCCCCGTCCGGGCCTCGTGGAGGCAGCGGATCAGCGTTTCGATCTTCGGATCGGCCATGATCTCGTCGAGCGTTCGAGCCATCGGTCGCTGCCAGTTCGGTCGCTCGGAGGAAGGTGTCCCTGGAAGGTTGACCTGCCCGATCTCCAGCCACAGGTCCTCCAGCCAGGGGATCACGAGCGGGGAGCGGGAGCGGCCGAGCCACTCCAGGAGCTTCGCCAGCAGCGCCTCGCGCTCTTCCAGGCTCACTCCCAGGGTCCTTGCCAGCTTCGCCGCGGCCTCGGCCCGGGCCTTCCGCGCGACGGGGGCGGCGGTCCCGGCGAGAAGGCCGACTCGGACTCGCTCGTCGATATCGACCTGGGCGATCCAGCCGGCGAGCGTCGGGGTGTCATGGGTGCCGATGAGCGCCACCTGATCCGCGGTGGGAGGCTGCGGCTCCTCTTCCGATTCCGCGGCTTCGAACTCGGCGAGGAACATCCCCCAGATCCGATGACGCGGCAGCGCCTCATCGATCTCTTTCGGGACGGTTCCGAGGTTTTCGCCGACCACCTCGCAACGGTTTCGGTGCGATTCCAGGGTCAGGACGGCGAAGAGCTCCTCGGCCGGATACGTCACGTAGGTTCCCTCGTGCAGCCCGAAGCCGTGCGGGATCCAGTAGAGGCGCGTTACGGCCATGATGTGGTCGACCCTCAGCACGCCCGACAGCGCGGCCTGGTGGGCGATGGAGGCGGCCAGATACCGGTGTCCCTCTCTTCGGGACGCCTCCGGCAGTACGGGGGCGAACCCCCAGTCCTGGCCGCTGGGAAAGCCCAGGTCGGGCGGCGCTCCGACGGATAGCCCCTCCGCGAACAGCGTCGGTCGTGACCACGGATCGTAGCCGTCCGGGTGCACACCCACCGCCAGGTCCAGCCCGAGACGGAGGTTGGCCTCGTCCAGTCGTCGGCGGAGGGCGCCGAGCTGCGCCCGGGCCGTCGTCTGCGCCACGAGGTGGAACCGCTCCTCCTCCGGATCCACGTCGAGGGGGCCCAGCGTGCCGGCTCGTGCCTCCCGGGGCCACCGCCGCCAATCCCGGCCGAGCCGGGCCTGCGCTCCCCGAAAGCGCGCGTAGCGCGCGAGCTCGGGTTCGACGGTCGATGGCTCCGGGGCGGGCAGCCCCGCCAGCGCCGCGCGGACCTCGGCCTCGGCCCGCGTCACGTCCAGGATGGGAGGTCGTTCGACGGGGAGATGGGCCTCTCCGAGGTCGAGAATGAGCTCGCTCCAGAACAGGCGGCTGACCGGAGAATACGGGCTCGGCTCCGCCGGCGACTGGTTGAAGGTGGGAAGGAGGGGCAGCAGCGAGACGAGGTCGCCGCCACGAGAGCCAACCCAGCGGCAGACGGACTCCAGGTCTCGCAGGTCGCCGAGAGAGCGGCTGCGCGCAGAACGGAGGGCTGCCAGCTGAGCGCCGATCCCCCAGCTCCGCTCGGCATCGGCTCGTCTCCAGGCGTGCCGGGGCGCGGAGATGACCGTGCACGTCTCGGTTCTGCCCGAGGCCTCTACCGTGAGGCGATGATAGCCGGACGGAAGGGGATGGCCCCCGGGGACCAACCGGCCCTGCGTGGCCGCGGTCTCGACGCTGCGCTCGAGCCGAACCTCGGCGCCGCAGATCTCCACCGGAACGCCGCTGCCGTTCTCCAGGCGGAGCTCCACATGAGTTGCGCCGCCTCCAGCGACCGCGATGGGAGGCAGGGTTCCGTCCCAGGCGACGACGACGGGTGGGACGAGCTGGTGTCTCCGGCTCGCGCGGTGGGCTCGCAGTGCCTCGGCGGCATCGCTCGGGCGGGCCACGTGCGCGCCAAGCGCGGCACAAGCGCGAACTAGCGTTTCAGGAGCCACGGTGACCTGTTTGCCGAGACCATCCGTGTAGCGGGTGAAGACGCCCATCGCCTTGGCGAGGGACTCGAGAGCTTCTAGCTCAGCCAATCTGCACGGCCCAGCCTCAGAACACCCGCGACGTGACTTTTCGGGTGTTGTATTCCGCCAGATAGCGCCGGTGCGCCTCGTCCTTCGGATACGACTCGTCGGGCCCGTAGGGGTAGCGGCTCTGGGAGTGAAAGGGAAGCGGCTCGACGCTCTGGCCGGTCGCGGTATTCAAGTCGCCGTCCTTGATCCAGCCGTCGGTATAGAGCAGGAACGTGCGTCTCCACCCATCGGGTGGCTCGGGCGCTTCCGCGGCGTCGAACTCCACGGTCACCTCGTCGCCGGCATTCACGATCACGTACATGTCGTCCGATTCGAGGAGCAGCGGCCGCACGTCCCCGTATCGGGTATAGTCGCCCTCGAGGTCGCTCCATCTGGGCTCGGTCGTCACATCCGAGTAGTCGAACCAATGGGGCCCGTAACGCCCGCCCTTGCGGTACAGGCGGGAGAAGCCGCGGTAGTGGATGTCTGCGGCCCTCGGCAGGAGCGTCGTGATGCGGAGGCCGCCCTGACCGGCTCCCGGCCCGCCGGTCGAGAAGAAGATGTGGTCCCAATAGACCTCCATGTTGGTGCGGATCCGCACCCGCCGGTCCTCGCTCAGGAACCTCCCGGTCAGATCGGCGATCACCGTCTTGTTCTTGCCGGAGGGCACGCTGAGGTTGTCGATCACCGTCTGCCAGCGCCCCTCGCCGTCCGCCACCTGCAGGTACGGGAACACGGCCCGCACCGCGTCCGACTGTGACATCGCCACGTTGATGCTGGCGTCGGAAGGGAAGATCCAGCCGTTGAGGAACAGCACCACGCGCTCGGCCCGTGCCTCCTCGCCGAGGTCGAGGACGAGGTCGTGCATCTCCGTGATGCCCTGGTACTTCCCGGGCGTGAGGTTCGAGGCGTACCGGTCGTCCTTGCTGCGGAGCGCCGGGAGCAGGTCGACGCCGCGATCGTCGGTCGCCGAGACGGGAGTCCGTTTTCGAGCGACCTGGAAGATGCGGAGCGAGGCGGGCGCCGGGGGCACGAACCGCTCGTCGACGTAGACCTCCACGGAGTCCGGATGGTCGACCGCCAGCAGCTTCATCTCGTCCAGGTAGATCGTCTCCCACAGCTCCTCGGTGAACTGGAGCGAGAACGCGCCATCCCTGGCTTGGAGCAGATCGCCAGGGATCCGGAGGTACTCCTGGGAGGCGCCGGGAGGCGCGTAGCTCCGCGCTTCACGAGCGCCCATGATGCCCAGCGGCATCCCGAGGGCGCTTCGCCACATCACGTCGGTGACGAAGACGTACTCGTCTCCGTTCCAGGTGTAGAGGAAGGGGCAGGAGCCCTTCAGTGTCTTCTCCTCCAGCAGATCCTCGTCGGTGCCGGGGAAGTAGATGTCCTGAATCACGCCGTTCGGCCACTCGACCCGCACCACGTCGGCCTTCAGGCGGTGCCCGAGGCCGAAGAGGGTCACCCGATCGGTGGCCTCCCGGAGCTGGAGGAGATCGCCCGCCCTGACCTTCACTCGCGCGCCGATCCCGAAGCGGTTGTTCTTGCGGCTTCCCTCCCCGAGCCCCGCGAGCTCGATCTTGAAGTACTGGTTGGCGTTGCCGCCATCGTTCCGCAGGAGTCGGAGGCGCCCGCCGGCGCCCGCCAGGAAGAGATCCAGGTCGCCGTCGTCGTTGTAATCCGCCAGCGCCAGACCGCGGGCGCCTGCCAGATCGCCGGGCAGAAGGCCCGGCGCTTCCTCGAACCGGCCTGTCCCGTCGTTGCGAAACAGGACCACCCCCCGGCCCGATTCGGTCGGGGGCTCTCCCACGACGAGCAGATCCAGGTGTCCGTCGTTGTCGAAATCGAAGAACGCGGCTCCCAGTCCGCCGAGCTCCCGAATCGCCTTCAACGCCTGATCCGAGCGGTGGTCGACCTCGAACGTTCCATCGCCCCGGTTGCGATAGAGGGTGTGCTCGCCGCCGCTGAGCGCGGTCACGAAGAGGTCGAGGAATCCATCGTTGTCGTAGTCGCCGACGGTGGCCGCGCCCGAGCTGCCGCCGTCCGCCAGCCCGCTCTGCGCCGTCACGTCCACGAACCGCCCCTGCCGGGCATTGGAGAAGAGCGCGTTGCCGCCGTTCGCGTTGACCACGAAGAGGTCCACGTCGACGTCGTTGTCGAAATCGCCGAACACCACGTCGCGGCTGTCGGCCCCCGCCGCCCCGGCGATTCCCGCGGCGTCCGCCCGCTCCGCGAAGCTCCCGTCCCCGTTGTTCCGGTAGAAGCGGTTGGGTCCTTCTCGAGCCTCGTAGATGTCCAGGTCGCCGTCGAGGTCGAGGTCGACGAAGACGGCCCTGGCGGCGCCCCCGGGGGCGGCGATGCCCGCACTCCGGGTCACGTCCTCGAAGCTCCCGTCCCCGACGTTCCGGTAGAGGAGGTTCGATTCGACCCCGGTGATGTAGAGGTCGAGCCTGCGGTCATCGTCATAGTCGGCGAAGATGGCGGAGGTTGCCTCCCCGGCGTGCGCGAGGTTGGCCTCCCGCGTCGTCTCGACGAATCGCCCCAGGTCGTTCCGGAGGAGGTGGCCCGAAGGTTCCGACGCGGCGGTGCGCTCGTTCGCCACGTACAGGTCCTCGTCGCCATCTCCATCGAAGTCGGCCACCGCGATCACCGTGGGCCGCCCTTCGGTCGCGCCTCCCGGCTCTTCCGGCGCCGGAACGATGTCGAGTCCCGCCACGCTGGTGGCGTCCGTGAAGCGCAGAGCGGCCAGGACCGCCTCCTCCTCCTGCACCCGAAGCGAGAATTCGTGGCTGAAGGTGAGGTTCGGGATCCCCACCAACGTGCCGGGCGGGCCGCGCAGCTCCTCCATGGCCGCCTGGTACGTGGAGGTGACCTCGAAGTACGCGCTGAAGCTCGCCAGCGCCGCCAGCGCTTCGTCGGTCCGCGCCTCCCGTGCGTCGGCGAGCGCCTCCCGGAACGCCGTGGCCGAAGAGGCCGGGAACGCCGGCGCCTGGCTCCGCAGCTCCTCCAGATGTGCCGCAGCCGCGTCCGCCTCACCGCCCCGGAGGAGCGTCTCGGCGAGCTGCAAGCGGGCCGCCAGGTTGGCCGGTTCGAGCGCGACCACACGCCCGAGGTACTCGGCTCTCCGGCGGAGTCCTTCGGCCGTGTCGGAGCGGCCGACGAGCTCGGCCAGGGCGTAGAGCGTTCGGACGTGCTCCGGATCCCGTCGCGCCCCATCCTCCAGCTCCTCCAGCGCCTCCTCCACTCGACCGTCGGCTTCGTGGATCCTGGCCTGGATCAGCCGGATGTCGGGATTCTCCGGCTCGATCTCGAGCGCTCGACGCACGGCCTTCTCCGCCGCGTCAAGATCGCCCGCCCTGAGGTGAACGAGCGCGAGGTTCGTGTATCCGATCGCCTCCTCGGGAGCCAATTCGATCAGCAGCTCGAACTCCCGTCGCGCCTCGTCCAGCCTGTCGCGCTCGAGAAACGTGAGCCCGGTCGTACGCGCCACCAGGATCTCGGCGGCCGGGGACTCCACCTCGGGCGCTGGCTCGCCGCAGGCGAGCGGCAGGAGGAGGCCGAGCCCCGCGATCGGGAGGAGGCGCCTCACCGCGATCCCGCCTCGCCTTCCGCCTCGCTACCGCCGGTCACGAGGGCGCCGCGGCCCTCGCGAAGGAGGATGGTCTCCCCGGCGTCGGCCGGCCCGAACCGCTCCACCGCACCGCTGGTTGGCCAGCGGACCAGGATGCTGTCCGCCCGCGTCCGGTCCCCCAGCCCGACGAGCAGCGGGTTGATCTCGGATTGCGAGAGGTAGGAGGAGCCGGTGCGGACCATCCGGCGCTGGACGAGATCGCCGGCGAAGACGGTCACTGCCGCTCCCACGGCGTCGAGGTTGGGGAAGGAGCCCCTCAGCCGGATCCGCAGCCAGCGGGCGTCGGCCGCCGGAAGGTCGTTGCGGAGCAGCCTCGGGGGGCCGCCGTTGACGGTGACGAGGACATCGAGGTCTCCGTCCTCATCGATGTCGGCCGTGGCGAGGCCGCGCGCCACCATCGCCTCCCCGAAGCCGGTGCCCACCTGCTTGCTCACCTCGACAAACTGTCCGCGCCGGTTGTTCCAGAAGAGCTGAAGGGGTTGGGCGAAGGTGATCTCCTTCTGCACGGCGTTGATTCCGGGCTCGATGTGGCCGTTGCCCACCAGCAGGTCCACGTAACCGTCCAGGTCCAGATCGGCAAACAGCAGCCCGAAGGAGAGCGGCTCGAGGGTGGCCCGGGTGAGCCGCGCCGCCCCGGCGAGGTCCTGGAACAGATCGCGGCCGATCTGCGTGTAAAGCGAGACCGGCTCGTTGGAGAAGTTGCCGATTGCGATCGAGAGCCGGCCCTGGCTGGTGACGTCGGCGACGTCGATCCCCATCCCCGCCCTGGCCCGGCCCACTTCGTCGAACGCCACCCCAGCCCGGAGCGCGACGTCGGTGAAGGTGCCGTCCCCGTCGTTCAGGTAGAGAAAGTTCGGGTAGGTGTCGTTGGCGATCACGAGGTCGGGCCACCCGTCGTCGTTGAAGTCCTCGACCGCCACGCCCAGCGACTTCCCGTCGTTGTTGAGGAGTCCGGCCTCCTCGGTGACGTCCGCGAAGCGCCGGCCGTCCAGGTTCCGGTAGAGCCGGCACGTCTCCCCGTCGTACTGCTGCGGGGTGGCGTACGACTTCGTCACCCCGTCGAGGGTGGTGAACAGGTCCGTCTCCGGTGTCCAGCGGACGTAATTGCAGACGAAGAGGTCGAGCCAGCCGTCGCGGTCGGCGTCGACCCACGCCGCCCCCGTGGACCAGGCGGGCGGGTCTCCCGGGCGTCCGCTGTTGCCGTCCACCCCGGCCTCTGCCGTGACGTTGGTGAACCGCCCGCCGTCGTTCCGGAGCAGCACGTTGTCGCCGACGGCCGTCAGGTAGACGTCGGGGTCGCCGTCGGCGTCGTAGTCGGCCACCGCCACCCCCATCCCGTAGAGGCGGGAGTCGAGCCCGGCCTCGGCCGTTACGTCCCGGAAACGGCCGTCCCCGTGGTTTCGGTAGAGGCTCGAGACGGCGGACCTGCCGACCTCGCCCTCGTGGCCGGGCCAGCGGGAGCCGTTGACGAGTAGCAGGTCGGGCCGGCCGTCGCCGTCGAAGTCCAGAAAGGCTCCGCCGCTCCCCATCGTCTCCGGCATCCACTTCTCGCCGAAGGCGCCGTTCTCGTGCACGAAGTCGATTCCGGCGGGGGCGGTGATGTCGGCGAAGCGCACTTCGGTCGAGGCCGCAGGGGGCTCGAGGGCCGCATACGTCGACCGCGCGTACTCGGGCACCTCGCGGGCGATCGGGTCCGTGTCCCGACAGCCGGTGAAGCCGCCGGCGAGCACCGCCAGCAGAAGGAGGTGTCGGTTGCCCACCGACAGACTGCTACTCAAAGGCCTGCCCCTTCGCTTTCCTCATGCCCACGGCGTCCGGCCGGATACATGGCGTCCGGCCGGATCCACGGCGTCCGGCCGGATCCACGGCGTCCGACCGGACGCACGGCGCCCTGCCCCTTGCACGGCGCCCTGCGCGTCGACGAGGGATTCTAACCGTCCCTCGGGTTCCTCGACGAGCCCGAGCGAACGACGCCGAAGGAGAAACGCTGAAGCACCAGGGGACGACCCGAGGCGTCGGTTCCCCGCACATGGACCTGGTACAGGCCGCTGGCGACGGGAGTCCCCGCCCTCGTCAGCAGATCCCACACGCGCGTCGGTCCCTCCTGGGGGGGCAAATCCCGCACGAGCGTGCCATCGGGCTCGAGGACGCGCACGGACGCACCGCGCGGCACGTTCACGAACAGGACCCCCGCTTCGGCGGCCCGGCCGCCCAGGGTCAGCCGGACGGCGTCGGGCCCCCGATCACGCACCGGCAGGGTCGCCAGCGGTGATCCCAGAATCCGCGCACCGGTGACAGCGTTCCCGGGCGCGCGAATCTGGAGCAGGGTTACGAGCGCTTCGGCCAGCGATGGATCGAGGCGCACGGCCCCTCGGAACGCCTCGGCGGCCTCGGCGAGACGTCCTTGCTCCGTCAGCAAGGTACCGAGGTTGAACGCGGCGACGACGAGGCTCGGCCGCTCCGCCAGTGCCGCTCGATACGTCTCTTCGGCCGCCTCGCGCCGCCCTTGCGCATACAGAAAGTCGGCGTAGTCGGCGCGAATCCAGCCGAGGGCGGGCTGCAACTCCAACGCCCGCTGATAGAGCCGGGCGACGGTGGCCGGATCGCTGCCCGCGCTTTCGTGAGCCCGGGCGAGAGCGTGCAGCCGTTCCGGACGATCGGGGTCGATGCGGACAGACCGCTCGAGGGCGTGGATGGCTTGGTCGGTCGCTCCCAGCTGGCGATACGCCAGGCCGAGCAGAAAGTGGGCATCGCCGTGCGTCGTGTCCGCCTCGAGAGTCCCCTCCAGCCTCTCGGCAGCGTCGCGCAGGAGGGGCGCATCGGTCTCCCGCGTCGCGAACACGATTTCGGCCATCCGCTGATAGATGTCTGCGTCGGGCCCCATCCGGTCGCGCTCGAAGTACGGTTCGAGGGGGCGGTCGCCGGCCTCGGACGCCTGGACCGGCTCGGGCGAATCGCCAACGACGCGGATCCAGTGGTCGGTGAAAGAGCCGTGCGGGACGGTTCGTTCCTCCACGCTGGGCATGTGACAGCTCACGCAATTGGCGGTCGCGCTGTGATCCTCGGCGGCGGGCGAGGATGCCAGCAACTGTTGGAGGGCGGCAGCGGCGTGGCAGCTCCGGCAGGGCTGGTTGCGCGCGTCGAGATGAGGCACGGGTTGGTGCGGGTCGTGACAGGTCGCGCACTCCAGACGGCGCTGGGTGCGACGCGTAGCGATGAAGCAGGCACTCTGCCGTAACCGGTCGGCGTGCGAGACGAGATCGATGCTGCCGGCCGCCTTGAAGAAGGCCGCATGATCGCTCAGAGGCTGTGAGGGCAGGTAGCTGAAGGCATCCCTCCCCTCGCGAAGCACTGTCACGGGCGTGTGTACGTGGCACTGCTCGCAGATGTCGAGGCGGCGCTCGAAGGGGAGGTGGCTCGGACCGACGATCGTGTCGTCGTAGGCGCTGTCCGGCGGCGGTCCCGCGGATCGCTCGGCCACGTGCAGCGCGCCGGGCCCGTGGCATCGCTCGCAGCCGATCCCGGGAGAGACGTGCGCATACTTCCCCTCGAGAAACCGGATGGTGTCCGGGTAGCTGCCGTGACAGGCCAGGCACGCGTCGGGCATGAGACGGCTGAAGCGGGGGTTGTCGACCTCGTACCCGGGGCTGAAGTCCCAGCCACCCTCGCGATACCAGGTAAGCGGGAGCTGGAACAGTCGGCCGTTCTCTTCGCTGAAGTAGGTTCGGGCGACATTGCCGCTGCCCATCACGTAATCCATTCGCCTGCGCAGCTCGTGGATGCGCCCTCCCTCCGGTCCGACGAGAAACTCCTCCTGATACAGTTCACCGCCGGCCTCGACGACCGAGTAGTAGAAACCGGTGCGTGCGTGGTACAGCGGCGCGTCGAGAGGGGCTTCGATGAGCGCCTCGCGCGTCCAGGGGTGGAACGATCGGGCCATGCCATGGGCCTGGTAGACCGATGCCGCCTCCTCGTGACAAGGCGTGCAGGCCTCGTCGCCGACATACGGCGTCGGCTGCTCGACGTTGCGAAAGGGCGGAGATGGCTCTTCTGGCAACGACGCGGTGGCCTTCGCAACCGGGGCGGCATCCCCCGAACGCGAATCGCGTCCCGGAGCCGGTGCGCGCTCGCAGCCTGGAAGCAGGACCGTCGCGCAGACGAGGAGAATGCGAGCGCCGTTGCCAGTCGAGGCCGCCATGGTCACCGTAGTCTGTGGGGACACCGCGCTTCCGGATCGCCGCACCACGAACTGTGGCAGGCTCCGCGCGAACCGGTTCCGCCTCAAAGTACGATTCGGACCCATACAGGCCAGCGACCGTTAGTGCGTTTGGGATGCTCGCACACGACGACGGTGCGCTCGAAACAGGTTGAGGATCCATGACGAGAACGGCTGCCGTGCTCTGCCTTCCGGCGCTGGTGAGCGTGTCGTGCCTGCTCGGCTGTGGCGGTGTAGAGCCGCCTGCTGCCGGGAGCGAGGTGGATTGGCCCCGCATCGCGAGCCGTGTGCCGGTCGATCCGGCGCTGGAAGACAGGGTCGATTCCATCCTGTCCCGGATGACGCTCGAGCAGAAGGTGGGGCAGATGGTGCAGGCGGAGATCCAGAGCGTGACGCCGGCCGACGTCCGCGACTACCACCTCGGCTCCGTTCTCAACGGGGGCGGCTCCTATCCGAACCGGTCCAGGGCCTCGAGCGTCACCGACTGGTTGGCGTTGGCCGACGCGTTCCACGACGCATCGATGGACACGTCGCACGGGGGCGCCGCGATCCCGGTGATCTGGGGGACCGACGCGGTGCACGGCGACAACAACGTCGCCGGCGCCACCCTGTTTCCCCACAACATCGGCCTGGGCGCGGCCCGCGACCCGGAGCTGATACAGAGAATCGGCGAGGCCACGGCCCGAGAGGTCGCCGCGACGGGAATCGATTGGACCTTCGCCCCGACCGTGGCGGTGGTGAGAGATGATCGCTGGGGCCGCACGTACGAGGGCTATTCGGAAGATCCGGAGATCGTCAGCCAGTACGCCGGCCGGATGGTCACGGGCCTTCAGGGAAGCGCCGGGTCTTCCGATTTTCTGAGTTCCTCCCACGTCGTCGCGACGGCGAAGCACTTCATCGGCGACGGCGGAACCGACCAGGGGATCGACCAGGGAGACAACCTGTCCAGCGAGCAGCAGCTCCTGGATATCCACGCTCAGGGCTATCTCTCGGCGCTCGAGGCCGGCGTTCAAACGATCATGGCGAGCTACAACAGCTGGCAGGGGGCCAAGGTACACGGCAGCCGCTACCTGCTCACCGACGTCCTGAAGGGGCGGCTCGGCTTCGATGGGTTCGTCGTAGGTGACTGGAACGGTCACGCCCAGGTTCCGGGCTGCAGCAACGAGTCGTGCCCGGCGGCGATCAATGCGGGCGTGGACATGATCATGGTGCCGGAGGACTGGAAGGGCTTCCTCGCGAATACGCTGCGGCAGGTGCGCTCTGGCGAGATCGATCAGGCCCGGATCGACGACGCGGTGCGGCGCATTCTGCGGGTCAAGATGCGGGCCGGAGCCTTCGACGGCGTCCCCCCGTCGTCCCGGCCGCTGGCGGGCGATGCGACCCTCGTCGGAGCCGCGGACCATCGAAACCTGGCACGGGAGGCCGTGCGCCAATCCCTCGTGCTTCTCAAGAATCGAGGAAACCTGCTGCCCCTCGCCCGCAATCTGAACGTCTTGGTCGCCGGGGATGGCGCGGACAATATCGGCAAGCAATCGGGAGGATGGTCGGTTACGTGGCAGGGAACCGAGACGACCAACGTCGACTTCCCCGGCGCCACCTCGATCTTTGCCGGCATTCGGGAGGCAGTCACCGCAGGCGGTGGCAGCGTGACGCTCAGTGCGGATGGCTCGTTCGCCGAACGTCCCGATGTCGCGGTCGTGGTTTACGGCGAGGATCCCTATGCGGAGTACGAGGGCGACCTGGAGTCGCTGAACTTCTCCGCGCAGCACGGAGCGAATCTCGAGCTGCTGCGCCGCCTGAAGGAGCAGGGCATACCGATCGTCTCCGTGTTACTGAGCGGGCGGCCCCTGTGGGTCAACCCGGAGCTCAACGCATCCACCGCCTTCGTCGCTGCATGGTTGCCCGGCACCGAAGGTGGCGGCGTCGCGGACGTGCTGTTCCGCGACAGCGAAGGGAAGGTGAGCTTCGATTTCACGGGCAGGCTTTCGTACAGCTGGCCGAGCGACCCTTCCGGACCGAGCCCGAATCGCGGCGACCCGGACTACGAGCCTCTGTTTCCGTTCGGCTTCGGCCTGACGTATGCCGATGTAGACACGCTCCCCGACGATCTTCCCGAGGTAGACGGTTAGGTGTCCAGCCCGACGAGAGCGGCGACCCTCGCCATGCGTTCGGGTCGCGCCGCCACGGGATCGGTCCTTACCACCACGCCATCACGATGAGGGCGATGAGCAGGAGCGTGGCGGCGGACTGGTAGCGGTAGTTCTTGTACCACGGGAGGCGGGCGAGCTCCGGCGCTTCTTCGGCGAACACGGTCGGAGACCATGTCAGGCTTCGCACGACCTCCTCGTCGGGCCTTGGGCCGGAGAGGCTCACCGCCACCAGAGCGGCGACCGAGATCAGGAGCAGAATCGGCGCCACATACAGGAAGTGGAGAACCGGCGTGCCCGCCGCCGCCAGCTGCAGCTGCGCCGGGGTGAGCGACTGCGTCTGCACGATGAGCGAGCCCGAAAGCGCCAGCCCGAAGATGACCGCCGCCGCCAGGTGGCCGACCACCAGCGCCGCCAGCGCACCGCTACCGTTCGCGCGCTTCCAGAACACGCCGGCGAAGAAGCAGGCGACGATCGGCGGAGCCAGGTACGCCAGCATCTGCTGCAGGTAGGTCCAGATGTTCGGGAACTTGATGATCTGGGGCGCCCACAGGATGGCGAGCGACATGAACACGAAGGTCACGACGCGACCGGCGATGACCAGCCTGTGATTCGGCACGTCGGGCTTCAGCTTCTTGATGAAGTCCATCGTGACCAGCGTGGAGGCGGAGTTCAGCGTGGAGTCGACGCTGGACATGATCGCCGCCGCCAGCGCCGCGATGATCAGCCCCCGGACTCCGACCGGCAGCAGATCGAACATGAGAGTCGGGAAGATGAGGTCCGGGTTTTCGGCCAGCGCCGGATAGTCGGCGGCGGAGTACAGCATCCGCCCGAAAATGCCCGGCAACACCATGATGAAGATGACAGGGAGCTTGAGCAGGCCGGCGAACAGGGCGCCCCAACGCCCGTTGTCGAGATCCTTCGCCCCCAGGGTGCGCTGCACCATGAACTGGTTGGTGCCCCAGAAGTAGAAGCCGAGGAGAAAGACGGTGATCAGCCCCGGCCACGGCAGGATCGGATCCGAGGTCGGCCTGATGATCGACAGGTCATCCGCCGGGACGGCCGCGACCACGGCGGACCAGGAGCCCCCGATCGCCTCGAAGGAGAGGGCGGCCACCAGGCAGGCCCCGATCAGCAGCAGCACGGCCTGGACCGCGTCCGTGTAGACGACCGCCTTCAGCCCGCCGGCGATCGTATAGGTGCCGGCGATGATGCCGAGCGCGAGCACGGACTGCCAGAGCGGAATCTCCGGGTAGAGGATCCGGACGACGAGCGCTCCCGCGTAGAGGGCGGCGGCCGTGTCGATCGCGATGTTCATGAGGATCAGCAGGGCCGAGAAGTAGTAGCGGGATCGCTGGTCGAAGCGTCTCTCCAGGAACTCCGGCATCGTGTACACCCTGGTCTTCAGGTAGAACGGGAGGAAGAAGACCAGAAACACGATCAGCACGAGGGCCGCCATCCACTCGTAGTTGTACACGGAGATTCCGGAGCCGAAGGCGGCCGAGGAGAGTCCCATCAGCGTGGTGGACGAGACGTTGGAGGCGAAGAGGGAGAAGCCGATGAGCCACCACGTGAGCGAGCGGCCGGCGAGGAAGTAGTCCTCCGTGGTCCCGGTGCGCCTGGCGAAGTAGAAGCCCAGCCCCACGACGAACACGACGTAGAGCAGGACCATGAGGAGGTCGGGGGTTTCGAGCTTGAATTCGGGGATGTCTACCTCCGAGCGCCGAGTTGTAGCGAATTGCTCCGGCCCGGGCCGGTGGATGGACGGCGCGACGGCTGCGTGAGGTCGGGTCTACGCATCCGCGAGCGAGTCGTGCTCGTGGAGCCAGGCGAGCAGCTCCGAGAGGCGGCCGGTGGCAAGCGCGATGCTCGTGTCCGCCGCCCCGTAGTAGACGCGTATCTCGTCGTCGACCAGGGTCCAGCCGCAGGGGAAGACGACATCGCCCACGTCGCCGAACCGCTCGTACGTCTCGCGGGGAGAGAAGAGCCACTCGCTCGATCGCCGCAGCACTCGCCGGGGGTCTTCGAGATCGAGCAGCGCGAGTCCGAGCCGATAGAGGGACCCGGAGGCCGTCGTCCGGACGCCGTGATAGAGGATGAGCCATCCCTCGTCCGTCTGCAGGGGTGGCGCGGAGAGGCCGATCTTGTGCGCGTCCCACCACCCCCCGGCTCGGGCTTCGAGCAGAAGCGCGTGGTCCCCCCAGTGCCTCAGGTCCGGCGAGAACGAGATCCACATGTGGGCGCCGAAGCCCCCGCCCACGGGGCGGTGAACCAGAGCCCACCGGCCATCGAATCGGACCGGGAAAAGGCCGGCGTCCTTGTTCTCGGGGGGCAGCACCGCGCCGAGGCGCTCGAACGCCGCGAAGTCCTCGGTAACTGCCAGCGATACGAGCGGGCCGCCCCGAGAGTAGGCGGTGTACGCCACGATCCACCGCCCGTCTTCCTCGACGAAGGTGACTCGCGGATCCTCGATTCCCCAGACCTCCTCGGGGTGCGAATCCGGCTCGCCCACGAACGTAGGCTCGGTGTCGATCCGCCAACCGGCCAGGCCGTCCGAGCTGCGCGCCACGGTGAGGTGAGACAGCCCGCGCCGGTCCTCGACCCGCATCAGCAGGACGGTCTCGCCGTCCTGCAGCGCCGCGGCCGGGTTGAACACGCTGTTGGCCGGATACGGCAAGTCCGCCGCGGTGATGATGGGGTTTTGCGGGTGACGTGCGAGCAATTCCGTGGGCGGTTGGACTGCCATTCCAGTGTTCCTCGTCGCGGTCAGGCCTCGAACGTGGAGGCGGGTCCGGGCTCGTCGCTGCGGCGTTCGTCGCGGTGCGCGAGCAGCGATGAGCCGTCGGCCGTGAAAAAGTGCAGCCGGCGTCGCTCGATGGACAGGCTGATCGCCGCGTCCACTTCAACCGGCGACCGGCTCGGGACCGCGGCGATCAGTCGTCGGCCGCCCACCTCGACATGCAGATGGGTCGTGGCGCCCAGGACCTCGGCCAGGACGAGCTGCCCGGTGATCGCTCCCTGCCCGGGCGCGCCGGCCAGAGCCAGGTCCTCCGGGCGAACGCCGAGCGTGACCGCCTCGCCGGCATGCTCGGTGGGATCGGGACAGCGCCCGGGCAGCAGCGGGACCCGCAGGGCATCCGAGACGAACGCCAGGCCGTCCACGTCCCGCTCCAGGCAGCCATCGAGGAAGTTCATCGGAGGCGTGCCAATGAAGCCGGCCACGAACCGGTTCACCGGCGCCCGGTACAGGTCGACCGGGCTGCCCACCTGCTGAATTCGCCCGCCCTCGAGCACCACCAGCCTATCGGCCAGCGTCATGGCCTCCACCTGATCGTGGGTCACGTAGAGGGTCGTGGTCCCGACGCGTCGCTGCATGCTGGCGATCTCGTGTCGCATCTGGCTGCGCAGGTGTGCGTCGAGGTTCGACAGCGGCTCATCGAACAGGAAGACAGCGGGCTCCCGGACCATCGCCCGTCCCATGGCCACGCGCTGCCGCTGCCCGCCCGACAGCTGCTTCGGCTTGCGATCGAGGAGCGGTTGGAGGCCGAGGATCTCGGCGGCCCAGACGACCCGGCGTTCGATCTCTGCCCTCGGGAGCTTCCGCAGGCGAAGGCCGAGGGAGATGTTCTCGCGTGCCGTGAGATGCGGATAGAGCGCGTAGTCCTGGAAGACCATCGCCACGTCGCGCTCACGCGGCGGCAGTTGCGTGACGTCCCTCTCGCCGATGCGCACCGTACCGCTCGTGAGGCTCTCGAGCCCGGCGAGCATGCGCAGGATCGTCGATTTGCCGCACCCGGACCCCCCCACCAGGACCATCAGCTCGCCGTCGGCGACACGAAGGTCGAAGTCGTGAACCACGGTCGTGGTCCCGAACTCCTTGCGGACGTGCTCGAAGGTAACGCCGGCCACGGACTACCCCTTGGTCCCGGTGCTTGCCAGGCTCTCGATGAAGTAGCGCTGCAGGAAAGCGTAGGCAGCCACCACCGGAAGCACCATCACCATGGCCGCCGCGAGCTTGGTTGCCAGCTGGCGCGGCCCGGCACCGCCGCCGAGCGAGAACACCGTGAGGAGCTGCGGCAGCGTCATGAGCTGTTCGTCGCGCACCACCAGCAGCGGCCATAGCACCTCGTTCCAGGCTCCCATGAACGTGAGGATGCCAACCGTCGCCAGCGGTGCTTTCGCCAGGGGCCAGAAGACGGTGTACAGGATGCGCAGCTCGCCCATCCCGTCGAGACGCGCCGCGTCCATCAGCGAGCGGGGCACCTGGAGGAAGAACTGGCGCAGGATGAGGATGGCCGTGGCGTTGAAGGCGAACGGAACGATCAGCGCCGCGTAGCTGTCGACCCAGCGCAGCTGCACGATCAGGGTGTACATCGGGATCAGCGTGAGCTGCGCGGGCACGAGCAGCACGGCGACCGTGAGGGTGTCGAGAAGCCGGCGACCCGGGAAGCTGAGCCGCGCCAGGGCGTAAGCCGCCGCCGAGCCGAGCACGAGCACCGAGAGGGTGATGGTCGTGGCGACGAACAGGCTGTTGACCAGCGCGCGCCCGAAGGGAGCGCGAGACCACATCAGACGGTAGTTCTCGAGCGTCGGCTGATCGGGGATCAGCGAGAGTCCTCCCACCTCGCCCGGTGGCTTGAGGCTGGTGGCCGCCATCCAGAGGAAGGGGTAGAGGAACGTGGCGGCGGCGAGCGCCAGCACGAGATAGAGGGCCGCGCGCTTCACGCCCCCTCCGCGGCTCATGCCTCTTCCGCCTTCCCGATGACGCGGCGTTGAACCACCAGCACGGTCGCGATGAGCAGCGCCAGCGCCACGCCGAGCGTGGCCGCGTAGCCCATCTTCTGGTACGAGAAGGCGTTCCTGTACATGTACAGAACGACCGACAGCGTCCGTCTCAGCGGCCCTCCCCCGGTCAGGATGTAGGGCTCGATGAAGAGCTGGAAGCCGCCGATCGTCGACAGCGTCACGACCAGCAGGGTCTGCGGCTTGAGCAACGGAAGCGTGACGTAACGGAAGCTCTGCCACGTCGTCGCGCCCTCCAGCTCGATCGCCTCGCGGCAGCTCCGTGGTATGCTCTGCAGGCCCGCCAGATAGATCACCACATAGAAGCCCACGTTCTTCCACGTGGCCATTACGGCGATCGACGGCATGGCGATGGCGGGATCCGTCAGCCATGGGACCGGACCCAGATCGAGCCGGGCCAGCACTCCGTTGATGAGGCCCACATCCGTCGCGTACAGCGCGCTCCACAGGATGGTGACCGCGGCGCCGGAAATGACCACCGGGAGGAAGAAGGCCGCTCGCCAGAACGAGCGGATGAGCAGCGGCCGGTTCAGGACCCAGGCGAGTGCCAGCGCGACGACGATCTGCAGCGGCAGATGAATGGCCAGGAACACGAGCGTGTTGGCGACGGCCTGCCAGAAGCGCGCATCGCCGACCAGGTGTTGGACGTTGTCGAGGCCGGCGAAGCTCGGAACGGTGACAAGGTCCCACTTCAGGAGCACCAGAACGGCGGAGAATCCGATCGGGAAGACCGCGAACAGCAGCAGGAACGCCGCGTACGGCGCCGACAGAAGCAGGCCGGAGCGGGCCTCAGCGCGCACGCGCCACCTCCCGGGCCTCAGCGCGCACGCGCCACCTCCCGGACCTCAGCGCGCACGCAGCAGCTCCCGGACCTCCGCCGCAGCCTGACCCACCGCTTGTTCCGGACCCAGCGTTCCGTAAATGGCCGCGGCCTCGTACGCCTCGGAGAGGATGTCGAACACCTCCACGATGTCGGGATCGATGTCGATGTCACGGCCCCGGTCGGCGAGCGCGGCGTAGGCCTCCAGCGTGGGCCAGCGCGTGAGCGCCTCGGCGAAGCGCCGGTCGGACCCCAGCCCGCGCCGATACGGAAGCTGCGCGGCCTCTTCGATCAGCAGCCGGTCCGCTTCCGACGAGGTGAGGTAAGCCACGAACCGGGCCGCCGCCACGGGATGGCGCGTGGTCGAGAAGACGGCGATGCTCTTGAGATCCGCGAACGCGTAGGCAGCCTGCGGATCGCCGTCGTCAGGCAGGGGCACCGGCGTTACATCGTAGCGAAGCCCCGGAACCTTCAGCTCCTCGAGCTCCTTCACGAACCAGGGGCCCACGACCTTCATGGCCACGGTTCCATCCATGAACGGGTCGAGCCCCTCGAAATTGGAGCGCGGCAGGAGCTCCTCCGCGAAGGCCTGCCGGAGCACCGCGATCGCCCCGACCGCCGCCTCGTTCTCGAACACCACCTCGCCCTGCGACACGAGCGTGCGCCCGTCCGATGCGCCGAGGTAGAGCGGGTAGAAGTCGTAGAAGCGCTCGAACCACGTGGTCTTGAGCCGCGCCCAGAATCCCCAGCGGTCCAGCCGTCCGTCGTCGTCGTCGTCGCGCGCCAGCCGGCGCAGCGCCTCGATCAGCTCGCTGTACGTTCGCGGAGGCTCCACGCCCGTCTCGGCCAGCCAATCGACGTTGTACATGAGCATCATCGGATTGGTCTTCCACGGGACCGCGTAGATCCCGCCGTCGGGAAGCCTGAGCGGCGCGAGCATCGGCTCGGTGGCCCGCTCGCCCAGACGAGCGCCGGTGGCGGCCAGCTCGTCGAGGCGAACGACCGCGCCCGCCCTCACGAGGCGCGCGAGGAGCCCCGAGGAGACGTTGGAGCAGATGTCGGGGGTGGCGTGTCCGACGACGGCCGCCAGCAGGACCTCCTCGGAGGAGCGGCCCGCAGGGATCGGCTGGACGCGCACCTGGACGTCCGGGTGGCGTGCGTTCCACTCGGAGGCCAGGCGCCGCGCGAGATCGACCTCGAACGGGTTGGCGGCCGGCCAGTACAACAGCTCGATCGGCCCGTCGGCCGCTCGCTCCTCGACCGTGAACGTCGTCCCCTGTCGCGACACCGTCAGGCGTCCGCCTTCCGGGCCGGCGAACTCCCGCTCCGTCGGCGCGTCCGCCAGGGACGGGACGATCGGGCCGACCGGCCGGTAGCCGACGTAAACGGCCGCCTCCGGATGCGCCGCCACGGCGCCGAGGGCGAGCAGCGCTTCGATGGTGGACTCCGCGCCCGAGTTGCGGTTCACCTCTTCGGCCGTAGGGCCCCGCAGGCCATCGAACGTTCGGCCCGTGGCGACGTCGTACATCGCCGTACCGGAGGGGTTGGAGCCCAGGAACCAGCTGGCCGCCAGACCGGCGAGGGTCTCGTACCGAGGATCCGCGGTGGCCTCGGCCAGGGCGAGGTACCCTTCCACCACGGGGGATACGCCGTAGGCGATCTGCGGGTAGGACTCCTCGCTTCCGTCTGCAGAAACCGCCGCCGGGAGCTCGCCCGCGAGAAGGAACCGAAGCCAGAGGTCGTCGGCCTCACGCCGCGCGGCCACGACGAGATCGGGCCGGTCGAGAAGGCGGCCTGCCAGCGCCAGGGCTTGCACGGAGCGCGCGCCCCAGGCGTGCCAGATCCCCTCGGCGGGATCGACGTGCGCCCCCCACGGCGGGGTATCGGAGTCCCCTCGGGCGAGCGGCACCAGAAGGTCGGCCGTGCGGCCGGCGAGGGCGGCCCGCTCCGCCGTCGGCTCGGCCCGCTGCAAGGAGAGCAGCCCGAGCAATGCCTCGGAGGTTGCGGTCGTCGACCCGCCGATCAGGCGTCCGGCTTCGATCTCCCGTGCCAGCCTGGAGAGAGCGCGCTCGAGCGTGGTGCGCAGCGTCTCGAGGTCCCGATCGCCAGGGCCGAGTACCCGCACCGCCTCTCCCATGGCCCACAACGCTCGTGCCGCCCAGTAGGAGAAGGATTTCCGGCTCGTCGGCGCCGAGAGATTCGGCGACCCATCGGCGTGGACGAAGTTGAGGAACTCGCCGTCTCCCCGCTCCATGGCGGTCACGAATGCCAGCAGAGCCAGGGCCTCATCTCTGGAGGTCGGGTCGGCCGTCCGCTCGAAGTGGCGGAGGTAGACGATCGCGGCCCGCGCTGCATCGTCAACGGCGGCGAGTCCCTCGAAGCCGTCGCGCGCCGGCGAGCCGACCGGGCGGTAGTCGGGGGCCTCCGCGTAGAGCGCGACCGCGCGCACCGGCCGGCCCTCCACCGTCACATCGAACCCCAGGTGACGAAGGTGATCCAGGCGCAGCTCCACGGACTTTGCGGCGGGCGGAACGTCCGCCCGCGGCGGGGGACCGCCGCAGCCCGCCATCGACAGCGCCGTGGCGGCGACGAATGGCCTCGAGACCGCGGCGACCAGCGGGACCCTCGCGCCCCGGTCCCTCACAACACGCAGTGCGAATCCCACAGGGCGAGTATCGCTCGGGGCTCTTGTGGTGTCCAGCCGCGCGAATGGGC
>CAZEBA010000017.1:0-2913 GCA_964510615.1 uncultured Gemmatimonadota bacterium | reverse complement strand
AGCCCGAATGGTGGATAGCGCACGACTCGCCGTTGCCGGGAGAGATCATTCCGCGGGGCGAGCCGGACAGGCCAGCTGTGGCCTTCCAATACCGCAAGGTGATCGAGCCGGAAGATGCGCTGGAGGTGGAGCAGCTGATCGGATCCACGCGGCCCGGCGAGGCACGGGCCATGGTAGAGACCCTTCGATCATCGTACCGCAACGAGATAGCCGACTATCGGCAGTCGATACTGCGCGCCGCCTACCCGAACAACCTCCGTACCTCGGACCGCGCGCTCGATCACTCCGTCAGCTGGGCGCAGGCTGTCCTGGCGGCGAACATCCACTACATCGATGGCTCCTTCGTACCGATGCCCGAGCCCGCCGAGTACAACTTCTACTTCACGCATGACGTGCTGCTGACGGATCTGGCTGCGGTGCGCTTCGATTTGCCCAGGGTCAGGCAGGATCTGGAGTACATCATCGCCCACGCCTCCGACGAGCACGTCATTCCGCACGCCTACTACTGGAAGGACGACCGCTATCACACCGAATGGGCTGCTGCGGACAGCTGGAATCATCTCTGGTTTGTCATCGTCGCCAGCAGCTACCTGCGCCACTCCGGTGACACCGCGACGGCGAGGAAACTGTACCCGTACATGGAGAAGAGCCTCTCGCTGGCGATGTCCAACCGCCAGGCCGATGGCCTGTTGTGGGCGGAGCGCCCCGACTGGTGGGATATCGGGCACGTCTTTGGCCCACGTGCCTACATGAGCATTCTGGCCTTTCGGGCCCTGAGGGACTTCGCCTTTACGTCGCAGGTGCTGCGGCAGAAGACGGCGGCGGAGCTGAAGCGATACGAGGAAGTCGCGACCGAGCTGCGGGCCGCGCTCGCGGAGCATCTCTGGGATGAGGAGCTGGGATACCTCATCAACGTGAATCCCGGCAACGAGATCGACCGACACCTGTACAGCGGTTCATTGCTGGCCGCCCACTATGGACTGCTGGACAGCGCGAGAACCGTCCGCCTCGCCGAGACCGCCGGCCAGCGGATGGTGGATGCGCGAATCGGGCTGTACAACGCGTATCCCATGGATTTTCACGACCGCATCGAGGAGTACCGGTTCTCGGGAGGGGAAGCGGGCGACCCGCACCAGTACTTCAATGGAGGGGTGTGGCCACACGGCAATGCCTGGTACGCCTTGGCCCTCATGGCCGTGGGGAAGGAGTCGGAGGCACTCGAGTTCGTCAGGGACGTCATGACGCTCGAGGGCGTGATGAGCGGGCCGAACGGCCAGCCGGCCATGTATGAGTTTCGCAATTCCGACTCGGAGGACCGCGAGGCTTACGGACAGGTGGACAAGCCCCAATTCACGTGGGCGGCCGCCTGGTATCTGTATGCGCTCTACCGGCTGCTTGGAGTGCGAGAAAACGAGTGGAACATCGCCGTCAAGCCGTTCATGCCCCCGAACACGGACCGGATCGAATACGGGCTGACTCTGGGCGGAAAGCTCGCCCAGGTTCGGGTGCGCGGCACCGGCCCCACGATCAGGCGTTTGCAGATCGACGGAAGGCCCCAACCGTCGGCTGTCCTTCCCGGATCAGGGACGACCGCCTCGGTCATCGACGTAGAGCTCGGGAACGTCGAGGCGCCCTACCTCGCCTCGACAGAGGCGATCGTGGTGGGAAGCGAATACGACCGCCCGCGCAACACCCTCGAGGTGGTGCTGAAGGCGTTCGCTCGACACTCGAGTCGAACAGAGGTCGTATCTGCCGTCCGACCCGCTTCGGTCGCTCTCAACCGGGAGCCATTGACCTCCGGCTGGTCGGTAGGCAGAGCGGGGAAGGCTTACAGGACCCGGATCCAGCTGACGCACACCTCGACGTATGACACCCTGGTCGTCCGGTTCTGAGCCGCCGAGGTCCTCCGGCGCAGTCGGCGTGGCCTCCAGCGCGGCTACGGAGCGACCGCTCTCAGGAGCGCCGGCTCTCACCGCGGCGGCAATCTGTCCAGGAGGAAGCCGACGGCCAGATCGGTCACGTTCCAGAGCTGGATGTCCGAGCTGGTGCCATAGCGCACGGGACGCAGCGCGCCCTCTTCGATGCGGTAGCTCCACAGCTCGTTGTGGCCGAGGCCCGAAGCCTCGACCGCCTGCTGAGTGGCTTCGAGAGCTGTCCACAGCGCCTCCACCCAGGTGCGCATCGCATCGCTCTCGTCTCGGAGCCGCCCGGAGGCGTCGTAGGCGGCCTCCAGCTGCCGGGCCAGGCCGAGGAGCAGGAGGTTCACCTCGCGGCCCCAGACCACGCGCGGCGAGTGGTACAGGTCTTCGCGGAAACGCTGCTGCACCTGTGCGCTCGCGTAGGCATCGTTCACGACGACCGGCCCCAGCCCGTCAACGAACAGCCCTACCGGATACGGTCGCATGATGGCGTCGATGATCTCCAGCGCCGTCGCCGGATCCGCCGTCCCGGCCAGGATCTCCTCCGTGAAGTCCTCCAGGAAGAGCAAGGTGGCCGGATCCGTGTTGACGGCCTCGACCGGGCGGCCCTCCACGTCGAGCGATAGCGCGAGGAAGGAGAGCGGGCGCCGGGCCGCGTCCGTCTCATCCAGGCGTCGCCGCCAGTAGGCGGCTTCCGGAGCCGGCAGGGGCCGAAGGGCTTGCTCCACACGCCGCCGGATCTCGTCCGGTTCCATGAGCACCTCGAAGTGCCGGCGGGTTCCTCGCCAGCTGGCGATGGCCGCGCTCAGCGTCCGGGGATCCCGCAGGTACTCGTCGAGCGCCGAGGCATCAGCGGGGGCCCGCGACACGGCGTCCTGCGTGGAGAGATCCAGCTCGGCCAGAGCCGCCAGGGTTCTCTCCAGCGCCTCCATCGCCTCCGGGACCCAGATCACGTTCACGTCCATGGCGAAGCGGCCGCCGCCGTATCCCGCCC
>CAZEBA010000016.1:62659-71726 GCA_964510615.1 uncultured Gemmatimonadota bacterium | reverse complement strand
GGCGACTGTTACGACCGATACCTGGTGCGGCTGGAGGAGATGCGGCAGAGCGTCGGCATCATCCGGCAGGCGCTCGACCGACTTCCGGATGGCCCGATGAACATCGACGACTACTCGATCGTGCTGCCGCCGAAGGGCGAGGCGATGGGCTCGATCGACTCGATGATCGCCCACTTCAAGCTCGTCATGGAGGGGCTGAGAGTACCGCCGGGCGAGGTCTGGTACTCGATCGAGGGTTCGAAGGGCGAGCTCGGCTTCGGCATCGTCTCGGACGGGGGGAGCAAGCCGGTACGCTGCCGCTTCCGCGCCCCGTCGTTCCTCAACCTCGGCACCCTGCCGTTCCTGGTCGAGGGCGAGCTGGTGGCCGACGTCCTGGCGGTGAACGCGAGCCTGGACATCGTCCTGGGAGAGATCGACCGATGAGTCGGCGCCTCCACCCGGCGGTGGCGGGCGCGCAGCCGTTCCAGCTCGCGGAGCGCGACCCGGAGGCTCCCCTGTTCGATACGGAGAGCGGTCGGGAGCGCCTGGAGGCGATCCGGAGCCGTTATCCGACGAGGCGGGCCGCGCTGCTCCCGCTTCTCGCGTACGCCCAGGAGCTGCATGGCTGGATCTCGCCGGCCGACATGGAGGCGATCGCCGAGCAGCTCGGTCTGACGCCGGCCTACGTCTGGTCCGTGGCCAGCTTCTACACCATGTACAACAAGCACCCGACCGGCCGATACCTCATCCAGGTGTGCACGAACATCTCGTGTCATCTGAACCAGGCGGACCGGGTGCTGGAGAGGTTCCTGGAGGAGACCGGCACGAGCGAGGGAGAGGTATCCGACGACGGACGTTTCACGGTGCTGGAAGCGGAGTGCCTCGGCGCCTGCGGCTTCGCCACCGTGGTGCAGATCAACGACGAGTACCACGAGAACGTGACGCCCGAGAAGGTGCCGGACATTCTCGCCTCCCTCGACCGCGGGGAGAGGAGCTGAGCGCGCATGGCCTATCCGTACCGCGATGCCCGCGAGACCACGACGATTCTCTCACGCCACATGGGAGAGCCCGAGGCGCGGGGGCTGAGCGGCTGGATCGAGCGTGGCGGCTACGAGTCCTTGCGCGCGGCGATCGAGATGGAGCCGGACCGGATCACCGAGGTCGTGAAGGAGTCGGGTCTGAGGGGGCGCGGGGGCGCCGGGTTCCCCACCGGCATGAAGTGGAGCTTCATGCCTACCGAGCCTTCCGGCCCGCAATACCTGTGCGCCAACGCCGACGAGAGCGAGCCGGGAGCGTTCAAGGACCGCGAGATCATGCGCTGGACGCCTCATCTCCTCATCGAGGGCTGCCTGATCGCTGCTCGGGCCATCCGCGCCGAGCACGCCTACATCTACGTCCGGGGCGAGTTCTTCCCGGTGATAAGGATCCTGAACGAGGCGGTTGTCGAGGCCTACGAGGCGGGATACATCGGTGAGAACGTGATGGGGAGCGGCTGGTGCTGCGACGTGACGGTGCACCTGGGCGCGGGTGCCTACATAGCCGGAGAGGAAACCGGCCTCATGGCGTCGCTCATGGGCGGTCGCGCCGAGCCGTGGATGAAGCCGCCGTTTCCGGCCCAGCGGGGAGTGTTCGGGGCCCCCACCACGGTGAACAACGTCGAGACCCTCGCTTCCGTGCCGGGGATCATCCTCAACGGGGCGGATTGGTACCGGGCCTGGGGGAGCGAGAAGAGCCCGGGCACGAAGATGTGGTGTTGCTCCGGCCATCTGGCCAAGCCGGGAAACTACGAGCTGGAGCTCGGCCTTCCGCTGAAGGAGATCATCTACGGGATCTGCGGGGGACCGCCGGGAGGCCGAAAGGTGAAGGCGGTGCTGCCGGGCGGCTCGTCGACCGCGTTCCTCACGGGCGACGAGCTGGACTGCGAGACCACCTACGAGGGTCTGCAGGAGGCCGGCAGCGCGCTCGGCACCGCCTCTCCGATCGTGATGGACGAGACGACCGACATCGTCTCTGCCATGCGCCGGATCGCCGAGTTCTACGCCCACGAGTCATGCGGCCAGTGCGTGCAGTGCCGGGAGGGGACGGAGTGGGTCGCCAAGATTCTGCGTCGGATCGAGGCGGGGGACGGCGAGCTGAGAGATTTCGACACGCTGTACGACCTCTGCGAGCAGCTCACGGGACGGACGATCTGCGTGCTGGCCGACAGCGTCGTGTTTCCGCTCCGCTCTTCCCTGGACAAGTTCCGCGGCGAGTACGAAGCGCGAATGCGCCGCCCGGCGGCGGTGGCGACGTGATCCATCTCACGATCGACGGCATTGATGTCTCGGTCGAGCCGGGAACGTTCCTGATCGACGCTGCCGAGCGGGCCGGCGTCCTGGTACCGCGGTACTGCTACCATCCCGGCATTCCGACGCGGCCGGCCCAGTGCCGTGTGTGTCTGGTGGAGATCGAGGGCCAACCCAAGCTTCAGCCGTCGTGCAAGATGACCGTTCAGGAAGGCATGGTGGTGCGCACCGCCAGCGAGCTGGCACGGGGGGCGCGCCGAGCGGTCATCGAGCTCCTGCTCGTGAACCATCCGCTCGACTGTCCCATCTGCGACGCGGCCGGCCAGTGCATGCTGCAGGACTACGCGCACGAGACCGGGCAGCTGCGGAGCCGGCTGAACGAGGAGAAGCTCGTCCAGGGACGGGACCGGATCGCCGATGACATCCTCTACTTCGCCGACCGGTGCATCATCTGCACGCGTTGCGTGCGTTTCATGAGTGAGGTCGCCGGGGAGGAAGCTCTGATCGTCGCTCAACGGGGCCACCGCAACGTGATCGACACCTTCCCCGGGCGAACGCTCGATCACCCGTTCCAGGGAAACATCGTCGACGTCTGTCCGGTTGGCGCGCTGGTCCACGAGGACTTCCTCTTCAAGCCCCGGTTCTGGGACATCGATCAGGCAGCGTCGATCTGCCCGGGATGTTCGACGGGCTGCAACGTCACGATCGATGTCAAGGAAAACCAGATCGTGCGCCTCAAGCCACGCTACAACCGCGACGTCAACTCCTACTGGATGTGCGACCACGGCCGCCGGCACCTGGTGATGTCCAACCGTGGGGAGCGGATCGAGGCCCCCCTGCTGAGAAGGGAGGGGAAGCTGGTGGCGGTGGGCTGGAGCGAGGCGCTGGGCTGGGTGGCCGCGCGTCTGCGCGAGACCAGCGGCGGCCGGGCGGTGGCGTCGCCCGCCTCCGCCAACGAGAGCCTCTTCTTCTTCCGTCGGCTGCTGGACCGAATCGGGGTGGCGGGGGGCAGCTTTCGGGTAGAGACGGGCGACGAAGCCGTGCTTGCCGGCTTTCCCCAGCTCGCTCTGCGGGCCGAGCGGGCCCCGAACGCAGCGGGGGCATCACTGTTCGGCTTCGAGGAGCTTGATGAGCCGCCGGCACCGGAGGCGGGAGGCGGACTGCTGGTCCTGGAGGATCCGCTCGATGGCTATCCGGAAGGGTGGGGACGCGAGGCGGCCTTCTTCCTCTACCTCGGGACACGCATCGCCCCGGCGACGAGGGCGGCCGATGCGATCCTTCCGGTCACGAGCTTCGCCGAGATGGAGGGCAGCTTCACGAACTTCGCCGGCCGGGTGCAGCGCTTCCAGCCAGCTCTCCAACCGCCCGGACTGGCCCGGCCCGCCTGGATGATCCTGAACCGCCTCCTGGCCGAAGTGGTTGCAGGACCGGCCGGCGCGGAGCCGGCGGCCGGCCCGATGGCGGGCCGGGACGCGTTTCAGGCGATGGCGTCCGCGACTCCGGCGATGCAGGACCTGGACTGGGATTCGGTCGGACCGAAGGGGACCCCGCTGGCGAACGCGGCCCCCGCCCCGGTGGACGCCGCGTGACCCCGGTCGCCGGCGGGCCGTTCGTCGTGGCCACGATCCTGAAGGCGGTGGTCTTCTTCACCCTCCTGATCCTCAGCATCGCCATCGGCACGTACGTGGAGCGGCGGCTGGCGGCCTTCATACAGGACCGCAGCGGCCCGAATCGTGTGGGACCGATCGGGCTGCTTCAGGTGGTGGCCGACGGGATCAAGAACCTGCTCAAGGAAGAAACGTGGCCGGCGGCCGCGTACAAGGGGTTCTTCCTGCTCGCCCCGGCGATGGCCCTGATCCCGGGGACCATCCTGTTCGCCGTTATTCCGCTCGCCTCCCCGGCCCCCACTCCGTGGGGCTACGTCGAGATGATCGTGGCCGATGCGCCGATCGGCGTGCTGTACATCCTGGCCATCGCATCGCTCGGCGTGTACGGCGTCGTGATGGCGGGGTGGTCCTCGGGCAGCAAGTACGCCTTTCTCGGCGGGCTGAGAGGCTCGGCCCAGATGCTCAGCTACGAGGTGGGCCTGTCGCTCAGCCTCGTTCCCGTACTCATGCTGGCGGGGGACGTTCGCATTCCGGAGATGGTGGCTCTCCAGCAACGGTTCGTGGGCGACGCGACCACGCTTGGGGTCTGGCTCGTGTTTCCGTTGTTCGTGGGGGCGTTTCTCTTCTACCTCACCGGGCTGGCCGAGACCAACCGCCTCCCGTTCGACCTCCCGGAGGCGGAGGCGGAGCTGGTAGCGGGATACCATACCGAGTACTCGTCGATGAAGTTCGCGGTCTTCATGCTGGGCGAGTACGGACATCTGATCACGACCGCCGGGCTGGTCACCGTCTTCTTTCTCGGCGGCTGGGACATCCCGTTCTGGCAGGGCGACAACATCCGGGTGGCTGCGGACGGGACGCTCATCGGGCAGCCCTCGTGGTGGAAGACGCTGCTCACCCTCGGCGCGTTCACGCTGAAGGGCAGCCTCGTCTTCGCCTCGTTCGTCTGGATCCGCTGGACGCTTCCGCGCTTTCGCTACGATCAGCTGATGGATCTCGGCTGGAAGTTCATCCTCGAGTTCGTCACGATCTATATCATCGTCGTGGCGCTCGCCGTATACGTCCTGGACCGCTCCGGACTCTCATTCGGGCCCGCCTATGCCGCGGCGCTCACCGGGGTCAACCTCGTGCTCGGGCTGCTTCTCTTCTTCGGCTTCGACCGCGGCCGGCTGGTGGGCGGCGCCGGTCGGCAGGCGAAACGCGAGGCACGGCGGCGCATGCTGGAGTCGAGGCGGCGCACCCGGCAGGCGGCGCTCGCCCGCGCCGGGGGTGAAGGGACGGCGCTGGCCGCCGGCACCGAAGACGCGGGCGGGGGAGGAGCGTAGGCGATGGCGGGCAAGGCGATGGTGGTGCGGCGACCCGGGCAGGAGGGGTCGTACGTGCGGGCGGCCTCCAAGGGGCTGGCTCTGACCCTGAAGCACATGATCCGGCCCTACAAGGTGACGCAGCAGTACCCGGACGAGAAGTGGGAGCTCGCGCCGCGCTTGCGCGGCACCCACCGGATGGCGGTGCACGAGGACGGGAGAGCGAAATGCGTGGGCTGTGGGCTCTGTCCGACCGTCTGCCCGGTGAACTGCATCAAGCTCATCCCGGCCGAAGACGAGAACGGCGAGCGCTACGCCGCCGTCTACGAGATCGACGAGTTCCGCTGCATCTTCTGCGGCTTCTGCCAGGAGGTGTGTCCGGTGGAAGCGATCCACCTGGGCGTGCACTACGAGAACGCCGAATACAGCCGGGAGCGTTGGGTCTACGACCTCGAGAGGCTCACCGAGCTGGAGCACCCGTACACGGCCCTCTGGGACCCCGCCGACCCGGCATCCGAATGACCGATCTCTTCTTCTTCCTGTTCTCGGCCATGGCGGTGCTCAGCGCCGTGTTCATGGTGGCACAGCAGAACCCGGTGGCCAGCGTTCTCTACCTGGTGGTGACGTTCTTCTCCCTCTCCGGCCTGTTCGTGATCCTCGACGCGCACTTCATCGCCGCCGTCCAGGTGATCGTCTATGCAGGGGCCATCATGGTGCTCTTCCTGTTCGTGATCATGCTTCTGAACTTGGGCAGCGCCGAGCTGAGCGACGTGCGCAGGGGGCTCGGCCGTCTCATGGCCGGTTCGGCCGCCGTGGCCTTCATCGGCGTACTCGCACGCCTGTTTCTGCTCGAAGACCAGGTGGACTCCGCCACGGTGCGCTCCGCCCTAGACCCGCTGCTGGAGGCGCACGGTGCGGTGGGGGCGGTGGCCGGGCCCCTGTTCGATGGTTATCTGGTCGCCTTCGAGATCACCTCGGTCCTGCTGCTGGTCGCGATCGTCGGCGCGATCGTCCTGGCACGGAGGAGAGCGCCGTGAGCGGCGACTATCTGGCCGACCTCGGCCTGGCGCTCAGTGCGGTCCTGTTCGCGATCGGGATCGGCGGCGTCCTGCTCCGCCGCAACGCGATCATCGTGTTCATGTGCGTGGAGCTGATGCTGAACGCGGTGAACCTGAGCCTGGTGGCGTTCTCTCGGCAGCACGGGATCGACGGGCAGATCCTCGTCTTCTTCGTCATCTCCGTGGCCGCGGCGGAGGCAGCGGTCGGACTGGCGCTCATCCTGGCGATCTTCCGCCACTACGAGAGCGTGGATCTCGACCTGTTCCGCAGGCTGCGATGGTGACCGCGGATCCGAGTCGGGCGGCGCGGCAGGGGCGGCGATGAGCGAGGCATTCCAGCCCATCCTGCCGAGTTGGATCCTCGCTCTGCCGCTTCTCGGTGCGGCAGTGAACGGGATCGGAGCCTTCGCCTGGCGCGACAACAAGGCGGTGCCCAGCCTGGTCGGCCCGCTGACCGTGCTCGGCGCGTTCGTGATCGGCCTGGTGAACTTCGCCGCCATGCGGGCGGCCGTGCCGCTCGAGCCGTCGCTGGTGTCGCTCTGGACCTGGATGCAGTCAGGCGACCTCGAGATAGGCGTGACCCTTCTCTTCGACCAGCTGTCGCTGCTGATGACGCTGATCGTGACGGGCGTGGGCGGGATCATCCACGTCTACAGCGTTGGCTACATGCGGGCAGACCCGGGCTACTCGAGGTACTTCGCGTACCTCAACCTCTTCATCTTCTTCATGCTGATCCTCGTGTTGGGGGCCAACTACCCCGTGATGTTCGTGGGCTGGGAGGGGGTCGGCCTCTGCTCGTATCTGCTGATCGGCTTCTGGTACGAGAATCGGGAGTACTCCGACGCCGGCAAGAAGGCGTTCATCGTCAACCGTATCGGCGACTTCGGTTTCCTGATCGCCATGTTCCTGCTCTTCGCCACGTTCGGCACCCTCGACATGCTCCCGATCTTCGAGCGGGCGCCGACCACGCTCCTGCACGGCAGCGCGCTGGCCACGGCGATCACCCTCTTCCTCTTCCTCGGCTGCGTAGGCAAGTCGGCGCAGATTCCTCTGTATGTCTGGCTGCCGGACGCGATGGCCGGCCCGACTCCCGTCTCGGCATTGATTCACGCCGCCACCATGGTGACGGCCGGGGTGTACCTCGTCGCCCGCTCCGGCGTGCTGTTCGGGCTCGCCCCGTTGTCGCAGGCGATCGTGGCGTCCGTCGGCGCGGGGACGGCGCTCCTCGCGGCGACGATCGCCCTCCAGCAGTACGACATCAAGAAGGTGCTCGCCTACAGCACCATCTCGCAGCTGGGCTACATGTTCCTCGCCGTCGGGGTGGGCGCGTACACCGCGGGAATCTTTCACCTCATGACGCACGCCTTCTTCAAGGCGCTGCTCTTCCTCGGCGCCGGAGCGGTGATCCACGCCATGCACCACGCCTGGGACGCTGCCGGCGTGCATGATGATCCGAACGACATGCGCAATCACGGGGGCTTGCTCCGCCCGCTGCCGATCACCGGGACGACGATGTGGGTGGGGACGCTGGCCATCGCCGGGGTGTTCCCGTTCGCCGGTTTCTTTTCCAAGGACGAGATCATCTGGGAGGCCGGCGCTCGGGGGTACGCCGTCCTCTGGGTCACGGCGATCATCGTAGCCCTGCTGACGGCAGGTTACATGACCCGCCTGATGGTCATGACCTTCCACGGCACCAACCGTAGCTTTCCGGGTCGCCACGGCAACGAATCGAGCGGCGTCGGCGGCTCTCTCCGTCACCTGCACGAGGTACCGGCCGTTATGTGGGTGCCGCTCATCCTCCTGGCAGGGCTCTCGACGATCGGCGGCTGGGTCCAGGTGCCGGAGGCTCTCCCGCTCCCGAGGATCGACCTGCTGCACAACTGGCTCGAGCCGGTCTTCGAGCCGGCGCGGGCCGCCGCCCACGCCACCGCGGGCGCCGCCGCGGCGCACGGAGAGGAGCTCGCTCACCTGGCCCCCGTGGGCGGAGGGGAGGCGTTCTGGGCGGCGCTCTCGACCGTGCTCGCCGCCGCCGTGATCGTGGTCGTGTTTCGGACGCTGTCGCGGCGGCCCTACCGGCCCGCCGTGGAATCGCCCGAGCCGACGGGAGTCGCGTCCCTCCTCTACCACAAGTGGTACGTGGACGAGCTCTACGACCGACTCCTCATCCGCCCCCTTCTCGCCCTCTGGCGGGGATGCTGGCGCATCGTCGACGACCGGATCATTGACGGTACGGTCAACGGCCTCGGAGGCGTGGCCCGGATCGCCGGCTGGACGGGCAGCCAGCTGCAGACGGGACGGGTGGGAACCTACGTGCTCGTGTTCATGATCGGAGCGATCCTGCTCCTCGGGAGCCTGGCGTTCTGACCATGGGCAGCCTGTACGCCGGTCACTGGATCCTGACGCTGCTGCTGGCGATCCCGATCGTCGGGGCCGCGGCCTGCCTGGCCGGGACCGAGGCGCGAGCCCGCTGGACCGCGCTGGTCACGTCGCTGCTCGCCTTCGTCCTCTCCCTGCCGCTGTTCTGGACCTTCGAGATCGGAACCGCCGAGTTCCAAAACGCGACCTCCCTCCCGTGGATCGAACGGTGGGGAATCCGGTACGCGATCGGACTCGACGGCATTTCGCTCCTCATGCTGCTGTTGACCACCGTGATCATGCCGATCTCGATCGCGGGATCGTTCTCGTACATCCGAAAGAACCAGCGGGCGTTCTACGCGAGCATGCTGGTGCTGATGACGGGGATGCTGGGGGTGTTCGTATCCCTGGATCTCTTCCTGTTCTATGTCTTCTGGGAGATCATGCTGTTGCCGATGTATTTCCTGATCGGCGTCTGG
>CAZEBA010000016.1:34836-62649 GCA_964510615.1 uncultured Gemmatimonadota bacterium | reverse complement strand
TGATCCTCGAAGGCATGATGGTGGGCGTGTTCGCCGCCGTCGACGCGCTGCTGTTCTACGTGTTCTTCGAAGGCACGCTGATCCCGATGTACATCATCATCGGCATCTGGGGCGGGCCGCGCCGGGTCTACTCGGCGGTGAAGTTCTTCCTGTTTACCGCCGCCGGATCGCTGCTCATGCTGGTGGCGATCGTCGGGCTCGTGTACCTGCACCAGCAGGAGTTCGGACAGATCTCGTTCGCCTACGAAGACCTGCTCCGCACCTTCGTGCCGCCCGGGACCCAGCTCCTCCTGTTTCTCGCCTTCGGCCTGGCGTTCGCGATCAAGGTGCCGCTGTTCCCGTTCCACACCTGGCTGCCGGACGCGCACGTGGAGGCACCGACGGCGGGATCGGTGATCCTGGCCGGGGTACTGCTGAAGATGGGGGTGTACGGCTTTCTGCGGTTTGCCATGCCGCTCTTTCCGGCCGCCGCGACCCATCCGCCCGTCATCGGGACGATCCTCCTCCTCAGCCTCATCGGCATCGTCTACGCCGCCTGGGTAGCGGCCGTTCAACCGGACGCCAAGAAGCTGATCGCCTACACTTCAGTGGCGCACCTCGGGTTCGTCATGGTCGGCGTGTTCGCGCTCACCTCGCAGGGGGTGGCGGGGGCCGTACTTCAGATGGTGAATCACGGCATTTCGACCGGCGCGCTCTTCCTGTTGATCGGAATGATCTACGAGCGTCGGCACACCCGACTGATCGCCGATTTCGGAGGGCTGGCCCGGGTGATGCCGTTCTTCGCCTTCTCGCTTTCGGTTGTGGCGCTGAGCTCGATCGGGCTCCCGGGGACCAACGGTTTCGTGGGTGAGTTCCTGATCCTGATCGGCACCTTCCGTCGCTACCCACCCGTCGCGGTGCTGGCGACGACCGGAGTGGTCTTCGCCGCCGCCTACATGCTGCCCATGGTCCAGCGGGTCGTCCTCAACCCTTTGTCGAGCGAGGAGAACCGGGAGCTCCGGGACCTTGATCGCCGGGAGCGCTGGATCATGGCCCCGCTGCTTGCCCTCATTCTCCTCATCGGGGTGT
The DNA here is from genome assembly GCA_964510615.1 of uncultured Gemmatimonadota bacterium. GTDB lineage: Bacteria > Gemmatimonadota > Gemmatimonadetes > Palauibacterales > Palauibacteraceae. The sequence continues at coordinate 61,581 of CAZEBA010000016.1, read as the reverse complement.
ATCCGCAGCCGTTCCTGGATCGGTTGTCCGCCTCGGTGGATGCGCTAGTCGACAGCGTGGAGGCTGCCGGCTCGGTGGAGAGGCGGGCGGAGTGGCAGGCCGGCGGCGCCGGGCTTCCGCCTGGCCGCCTCGTCCTCGACGCGGAGGTCCCGGTTGGCAGCGGGACGGCAACGGACGGGGAAGGGCCGGTCCCGTGATCCTCGACTTCTCCTCCCAGGCACACTACGCGATCGCGCTCCTGCCGGAGATCCTGCTCGCGACCGGCGCGCTCGCCGTGCTGCTCGTCGATGTGCTAGTGCGCGGACGCCGCTCCGGGCCGAGCGGCGCGTGGACGGGACGGATCGCGGTGGCGAGCGTCCTGGTGGCGGCGCTGGCCAACGTATGGCTCGGCCTCCGGGTGGAGGCCGGCCCCGGATTGGTCGCGGTCGATGGCTTCCGCCTGACGGCGAACCTCATCCTCCTCACCGGGACGCTGCTCGCGCTCTCCTTCGCCTTCGACTACGGGCGACGGGAAGGCCTCCACATCGGAGAGTTCTACGCCCTCCTGCTCCTGGCCACCACCGGCATGATGGTGCTCGTCGGTGCCCGCGACCTGGTGCTCGTGTTTCTCGGACTCGAGTTGATGTCGATCGCCGTCTACGTCCTCACCGGCTTCAATCGGAGCGACCCGCGATCCGCCGAGGCCGGTCTCAAGTACTTCCTGGTGGGCGCGTTCGCGAGCGCCTTCTTTCTCTACGGGATCGCCCTCCTGTACGGGGCCACCGGCAGCACCAACATCGGCGACGTGATGGAGGGGGTAACCGCCCGGGCGGCAGAGGGCGATCTCGTCTTCCTCGCCGGCATCGTCCTCCTGCTGATCGGCTTCGCCTACAAGATCGCGGCGGTGCCCTTCCACATGTGGACCCCCGACGCCTACGAGGGCGCGCCGACCTCGGTGACGGGATACATGGCGGTGGGCGTCAAGACCGCCGCCTTCGTCGCCCTCCTGCGGGTGTTCACCGTGCAGCTCGCGCCAGCGATGGAGTTCTGGACGGGGGTGGTCTGGTGGCTGGCGATCCTGACGATGGTCGTCCCCAACCTGATCGCGCTCGTACAGAACAACGTGAAGCGGATGCTGGCCTACTCCTCGGTCGCCCACGCCGGCTATCTGCTGGTGGGAGTCGCAGCCGGAACGTCGCTCGGCCGGGGCGCGGCCCTGTTCTACCTGGCCGTCTACACGCTGATGACCCTGGGCGCCTTCGCGGTCGTCTACCTGGTGGCAGGGAAGGGCGATCGGAGGATGACGCTGGGCGATTATCGCGGCCTGGGCTGGAGACGCCCAGCACTCGGCTTCGCCCTGCTGATCTTCTTGCTCTCGCTCGCGGGGTTCCCGCCCACGGGCGGCTTCGTCGGCAAGCTGTACCTGCTGCGGGCGGCGATCGAGGCGGGGGAGATCTCGCTTGCGGTGATGCTCGTGCTCGCAAGCCTCGTCTCCTACTACTACTACCTGCGGGTGGTGTGGAAGATGTACTTCGAGGAAGGGCCGGAGTGGCCCGTCCCTTCGGGGGGCCTCGCCTTCCGTCTGTCGACCGCGGCCTGCGCAGCGGGTGTGCTCGGCTTCGGCCTGCTGCCCGGGCCGGCCCTCCGGGCCTTCGAACGGGCGGGGGAGGATGTGGAGGCGCCGCCGCCGGCCGCGGTATCGGTCGCGCCGACCGCCGGGCTTTCCCGAGGCGCGGACGAGCCCGGGGAGCCTCCTGGCCCATGAAGGTGCCGCGGCAGGCGTTCCGGGAGTACGACATCCGCGGCATCGTCGGCCGCACGCTCGATCCCGACGTAGCGCGGGCGGTCGGGCGTGCCTTCGGCACCGAGCTCGGCGCGGGCAGGACGGTAGCGGTGGGCCACGACAACCGCCCCAGTTCGCCCGCTTTGGCATCCGCCATGATCGAGGGCCTCCTCTCCTCCGGGGTCGACGTGCCATTCGTTGGTACGGTCCCCACACCGGTGCTCTACTTTGCCACCTACGAGCTCGAGACCGATGGCGGCATCCAGATCACAGGGTCGCACAACCCGCCGGAGTACAACGGCATCAAGCTCACGGCCGGAGGCCGGGCCCTCTACGGGGAAGGCATCCAGCGGCTTAGGGTTCGAATCGAGGCCGACGACTTCGCTTCCGGCCCCGGAACGGCTCGCGATGTCGAGATCCTCGACCGTTATGTCGAAGAGATCGGACGACGCGCGCGGGTCGACCCACCCGTCCGGTTCGTCCTCGATTGCGGCAACGGGGCCGGCAGCGTGGTAGCGGCCCGCGCGCTGCGCGCCGCGGGCGCGGAGGTGGACCCCCTCTACTGTGAGTCGGACGGCACCTTCCCCAACCACCACCCGGACCCCACGGTGGACGAGAATGTGCGCGACCTGATCGACCGGGTGGTGGCCACCGGCGCCGCGTTCGGAGTGGGCCTCGACGGGGATGCGGATCGCATCGGAGCCGTGACCGAGGAGGGATCGATCATCCGCGGGGACCATCTGCTCCTGCTGTTCGCGCTCGACGTGCTGCGGGATCACCCCGGGGCGGAGATCGTCTTCGACGTCAAGTGCTCCCAGGCTCTCCCCGAGTTGATCGAGCGGGCCGGTGGAATCCCCCTCATGTGGAAGACGGGCCACTCCCTCATCAAGGAGAGGATGCGCGAGTCCGGATCTCCCATATCCGGTGAGATGAGTGGTCATATATGTTTTGCTGACAGATACTTCGGAATAGACGATGCGATCTACGACGCGGCCCGGCTGGCCGAGCTGGTGGCCCGGTCCGGGCAGAAGTTGTCGGAGATGCTGGCCGGTATCCCGGCGTATCCGTCCACACCGGAGCTTCGCATCGACTGCCCCGAGGAGCGGAAGTTCGACCTCGTACGCCGCGCCGTGGAGCACTACAAGCGCGGTCACGAGGTGATCGACATCGACGGGGCCCGGGTCCTGTTCGACGGGGGATGGGCGTTGATCCGAGCCAGCAACACCCAGCCGGTGATCGTGGTCCGGATCGAGGCCGACACGCCCGAGCGCCTCGAGCAGATCCGATCGCGAGTGGGGGAGTATCTGGCAACCGAGGGTGTGTCCCTCCCCGCCGCCTGACCAGCACAGCCGCAGGGGACGAGAGCTCGAGGGCCGGCGAGCCCGCGCGGAGCGAGACCCGGGTCGTCATCGCCATCGGCGGCAATGCGCTCTCGCCGGCCGGCGGCCGGGCCGACATAGCGACCCAGTTCCGGCACACGAGGGAGAGCCTGGGCCCGATCGTCGAGTTCGCGCGACACGGGTGGGGAATCGCGATCGTCCATGGAAACGGGCCCCAGGTGGGTGACGCGCTGCTCCGCAACGAGCGGGCGCGAGCCGTCGTGGACGAGCTTCCGCTCGGCGTCCTGGTTGCGGGCACCGCGGGCTGGATCGGCTACATGATCCAGCAGTCGCTGCAAAATGCCCTCAACCGGGATGGGATCGACCGCACGGTCGTCACGCTGATCAACCAGGTGCTCGTGGACAGCGATGCCCCGTCGACGCACGAGCCCAGCAAGTTCGTCGGCCGGAAGGTGTCCGCGGAGGTGGGACGGGAGCTTCTGGCCGAGGGCGTCGATCTGCGGGCCGATGAGAGCGGCCAGCTGAGACGCATCGTGCCGAGTCCGGAGCCACTGGATGTCGTCGAGGCGGAGATCGTCCGCAAGCTGGTGGAGGATGGCAACATCGTCATCGCTTGCGGTGGCGGGGGGACGCCTGTATACCGCGATCCGGTTCTCGGCCTGGAGGGATTGGACTCGGTGATCGACAAGGACCGGGCGGCTGCGACCCTGGGACGGAAGATCGGAGCGAGCCTTCTGCTCATCCTCACGAACGTCGAGGGTGTATACCGGGCCTTCGGTACCCCGAGACAGGAGCTCCTCCGCCACCTGACGCCCGCGGAGGGGCGGGCGATCCTGGCCGGAGAGGCACTGGGAAGGGGCAGCATGCGACCGAAGCTGGAGGCGGCCATCCACTTCGTGGAGAAGGGTGGGCGGCGCGCCGTGATCGCCGATCTCCGCCAGGGGGCCGCCGCCCTGGTGGGCTCGGCGGGGACGACGGTCGAGGCGTGATCCGCGAGCGAGCGGGCCAGGAGCGTCGCGCTACCCACGGAGGCTCCGAGAGGGAAAGGCGATGAACATTCACGAGTACCAGGCGCGCGAGCTCTTCCGCTCGCACGGCATGCCCGTCCCCGAGTCGGAGGTGGCGACGACGGCGGCGGAGTGCGAGGCGGCGGCCCGGCGGGTCGGGGGTCCGGTGGTGATCAAGGCCCAGGTCCACGCGGGCGGTCGTGGGAAGGCCGGAGGGGTGAAGCTGGCGCCCGGGCCGGACGAGGCACGGGAAGCCGCCGCCTCGATCCTTGGCATGGAGATCAAGGGCCTGGCGGTCCGGAAGGTCCTGGTGGCACCCGCGGTGGAGATCGCCAGCGAGGCGTACGCGGGCATCGTGATGGACCGGGTTACGCAGCAGCCGGTCATGATGGTCTCGCCCGAGGGAGGCATCGACATCGAGCAGGTCGCCGCCGAGAAGCCGGAGGCGATCTTCCGCGAGCCCATCGACCCGCGCTACGGGCTCCTGGGCCACCAGGCGACCGGACTGGCGTATCGCCTGTTCGCCGAGCCGGACCTGGCCTCACAGGCCGCCAAGGCTCTGGTAGCTCTCTGGAGGGCGTACCAGGCCACCGATGCGACGCTTACCGAGGTGAACCCGCTCGTCTCCACCCCGGCCGGCGAAGTTCTGGCGATCGACGCCAAGATGAACATCGATGACAACTCCCTGTTTCGGCACCCGGAGCTGGCGGCGATGCGCGATGAGGCGGCCGAGGCCGCGTCCGAGCGCCGGGCACGCGAGGCCGGACTGAGCTACATCAAGCTCGAGGGGAACGTGGGCTGCTGCGTGAACGGGGCCGGCCTGGCGATGGCGACGATGGACCTGGTGAAGTACTACGGTGGGTCCCCCGCGAACTTTCTGGACATCGGTGGCTCGTCGAGCCCCGAGAAGGTGGTTACCGCGCTCGAGATCATCACCGAGGATCCGAACGTTCGCTCCATCCTGTTCAACATCTTCGGGGGCATCACGCGCTGCGATGACGTGGCGAACGGCATCGTCGAGGCCGCGGGCCGACTGAGGTCTTCGGTACCGATCACCATCCGTCTTACCGGAACCAACGAAAAGGAGGCCGTCGCCATCCTGGAAGCGGCCGGGTTCGAGGCGGACACCGATATGGATCGGGCCGTCCAGCGCGCTGTGGAAGCGGCCTCACGCGCCTGAGGACGCACAGGTAGCCAACAGGCGGCAACGCTCAGGAGACCGATGACGATCTTCATCGACGATGGAACGCGCCTCGTCGTCCAGGGCATCACGGGACGGGACGGCTCGTTTCACGCGCGTCAGATGGTGGAGTACGGGACACGCGTGGTGGCCGGTGTCACGCCCGGAAAGGGCGGCCAGACGTTCGATTCCTCCATCCCGGTATACCACACGGTGGAGCAGGCTGTCGCGGAACAGGGCGCGAACACCTCCGTGATCTACGTCCCCGCCCGCTTCGCGGCCGACGCCATCCTCGAAGCCGCCGATGCCGGAATCTCGCTCATCGTCTGCATCAGCGAAGGGATTCCCGTCGCGGACATGATGCGGGTGATGCCATACGTGAAGGAGAAGGGCGCTCGCCTCATCGGGCCCAACTGCCCCGGCCTCATCACGCCCGGCGTGTGCAAGGTGGGCATTCTGCCGGGCCAGATCGTGCGGCCCGGTCGGGTCGGCATCGTCAGCCGCTCCGGTACCCTGACATATGAAGTGATCTTCCAGCTCACGCGCGCCGGGATCGGCCAGTCCACGTCGATCGGAATCGGCGGGGATCCGATCATCGGGACCGATTTCGTCGACTGCCTGGCCGCCTTCGAAGCCGACGCCGGCACGGATGCGGTCGTGATCATCGGCGAGATCGGCGGTACCGACGAGCAGACGGCGGCCCGTTTCGTCCGCGAGCGAATGAGCAAGCCCGTGGTCGGTTTCATCGCGGGGCAAACGGCTCCGCCGGGACGCAGGATGGGTCATGCCGGAGCGATCATCTCCGGATCGGAGGGCACAGCGGAGGAGAAGGTGCGTGCGTTCAAGGACAGCGGGATCTCCGTGGCCGAGCGGCCGGCCGAGATCGTGGACGCGCTCCAGGAGGTGGCGTGAGCGCTGACGGATCCGAGGCGCGCACGCTCGGCGACCTCCTGAGCGAGAACCGGATCGTCCTGCCGCTGAAGGCCGAGACCCTCCGTCAGGCGCTTGGCGAATTGGCCGCCGGTGCGGTCGCGGACGGCCTGGCCGATCGGGAAGGCCTCGATCAGGAGCTGGACACCCTGGCCGATGAGGACCTGATCCCGATCGGCTCGCACGCCGTCATGGCGCACCTGCGCACCGAGAGCGCGCACGAGCTGGCGATGATGATCGGGATCGCGGATGGCGTGCTGCCCTTCGGTCCCGCCACGGCACCGGCCGCGCGCACGCTCGTGCTGGTGATCGCTCCCCTCGGCGGTGGGCGCCGCTACCTGCCGACCATGGCGGCCCTGGCGCGGATTCTGGGCCGAAGCGAAGTGGAGACGCAGTTGGTCTCCGCCACGACGGCTTCGGAGGTCCGCGGTCTGGGCGCGTTCTCCGAGCCGATCCTCGGGACCGAGATCCTGGTTCGGGACGTCATGACGCGCGACCCGGTGCGGGTGGCGCCCGAGGCTGCGATGGCGGATGTGGCCGAGTTGCTTATCAGGCGGCGCCTGCGGGCGATCCCGGTCGTTGGGGACGACGGCGAGGTGGTGGGTATGATCACCGACGCCGACGTCATGGAGATGTACCTTCCTCGCATCCACGGGGATGACGTAGGAGCCAAGCCGGACCCGGACCCCGGCGAGCGCCCGGTGCGCGAGGTGATGCAGCGTAGCGTCTTCTCCGCCCGGGCCGACGAGACCGTGGGCGATGTGGCCGACCGGATGATCCGAAAGGGAATCGAGCGCTTGCCGGTCGTCACGGAGGGAAGGCTCGTCGGCTTCCTGACCCGGGGCGACATCATCCGGCGGCTGCTGCGGGGCCACCTGCGGACCCGCTGAGCAGCCTTGCCGAGGCTGCACCGCAAGCTCGATGGGAGATCGGCAGCCGGACGAGACGAGGCACGGATACCGACCATGGGCGCTATGAGAACCCTCGCGATTATCAAGCCCGATGCCTTCGGCCGAGGCAGGACGGGCGACATCATCAGCCACCTGGAAGCCGACGGCTTCCGCATCCTGGCGACCCGCGTCGTGCGTCTGAGCACCACCGCGGCCGAGATGTTCTACCAAGTGCACAGGGAGAAACCTTTCTTTACGTCCCTGGTAGAGTTCATGACCTCCGGCCCGGTGCTGGCGATGGTCCTGGAGCGGGAGGAGGCCGTGGAGAGGCTGAGGACGGTCATCGGCTCTACGGACCCGGCGGAAGCCGATCCGGGGACGGTCCGCGCGCTGTACGCCGAAAGCAAGGAACGCAACGCGATCCACGCGTCCGACTCGCCTGAGAGCGCAAGGGTGGAGGTCGCGTTCTTCTTTGCTGAGGTAGACCTCGTCTAGGTACTCACCGGTTCACTGATGTCCGATATACTGCTCCTCGGGCTGCGGGCTCTCGCCGACGGCACGGTCGAGCGCTCGGGAAGCTTGCCCGTCGCCGGGGTCTGGCTGGAGTCCGAGGTACGTCTTTCCGAGCCCGCCGAGATCCGGCTGACCGCTCGGCGAAGCGCCGCCGGAGGGGTCCAGGTGCTGGGGCGGCTGGATGCGCGCGTCCACCTCGTCTGCCGCCGGTGTCTGCAGGAGGTCGAAGAGCGTTTCGTGGTGCCGCTCGACTTCAAGCTCGAGCCCGGCCTGGAGCGCGGCTCAGAGGACGAGGGGGTGTTCCCCCTCCGGCCGGATGGCGACCTGGTGGATCTCGGCCCGATCGTGCGAGAGGAGCTGCTGCTCGCCATCCCGGTGTTTCCTCAGTGCCGCCCCGACTGCAAAGGGCTCTGCCCGCGGTGCGGAATCGACCTCAATGAAGAGACGTGCGAGTGTGAAGTGGCGGAGCACGATTCGAGATGGGACGCGCTGCGGAAGTTGCGCGCTTGAGCTGGCCGGTGTCGATTCAGGCGCGCCGGCGTCGCTGTAGGCCCGAACGCAGACCCTCAGGAGGATAAAGCATGGCGGTTCCGAAGAAGCGAACGTCAAAACAGAGGAAGCGAAAGCGGCGGACTCACCACGAGGCCGACGCGACGACTACCCAGGCTTGCCCCCGCTGCGGAGACCCGCGCCGGCCACACCGCGTGTGCCCGAGCTGCGGCTACTACGACGATCGCGAAGTCGTTCCCGTCGAAGAGTTCTGACTACCGGACCGGCAGCCGCCGGCACGACCCGGCGCCTGCCGAGGCATCGAGACCCGACGATGATCGTCGGCTGGCGATCGCCGTCGACGCGATGGGTGGCGACACAGCGCCCGCCGTGCCCGTGGCGGGAGCGCTCGCGGCCCTCTCCGAGCTTCCGGAACGGATCCGAATCTCCCTCGTCGGCGACCCGGCGCGCATCGAGCATGCCCTCCCTCCCGCGGCTCGCGATCGCGTCGAAGTCGTATCGGCCACACAGACGATCGAGATGCAGGAGGCGCCGGCGCTGGCGGTACGGCGCAAACGAGACAGCTCGATCGTCGTCGGCCTCCAGCTGGTCCGCTCCGGCCTGGCCGATGCGTTCATCTCGGCGGGCTCCACCGGCGCCGTGATGGCCGCTTCGGTTCTCGAGCTCGGCGCCCTGCCCGGTGTGGACCGCCCGGCCGTAGGCGCCATGTTCCCGACCACATCCGGGCCGACACTCGTGCTGGATGTCGGCGCCAATGTCGATCCCAAGCCGCAACACCTCCACCAGTTCGCCCGTCTCGGATCGGTGTACGTGCGCGACCTCCGTGGCCTGGCCCGCCCGCGTGTCGGCCTCCTCAATGTCGGGGAGGAGGCGGAAAAGGGTGGGGAAGCGGTGGCCGAAGCCCACGCGCTCCTGGCGATGGATGCTGAGATCGAGTTTGTCGGCAACATCGAGGGTCACCGCATCATCGATGGCGCCTGCGACGTGCTCGTCGCCGGCGGGTTTGCCGGAAACGTGTTACTGAAGTTCTACGAGTCGATCGCCGGCTTCGTGGTCGGGCTGCTGGAGCGCCCGACCCGACGGTTTCGCCGAGGTGGCAGGATCGGACAGATCGTCAGGTTGCTCGACTACGCCGAGTACGGCGGGGCCCCGCTGCTGGGCGTACGCGGTGTCTCGATCGTCTGTCACGGCGCGTCATCACCCCGCGCGATCAAGAACGCCATCCGCGCCGCCGTCCGCAGTGTCGAGTCGGGCATGGTGCGGGACATGGCCAAGGCCCTGGAGAACCTCGCGATCTCCGGCCGGGCCGACTGAGGCAGAACCGTGGGTGACCCTGGGCCAGCCCCCGGCAGCTCCGGGGACCGGAAGGCGACGGCGTTCCTCCTCCCCGGACAGGGGTCGCAGTACGTCGGCATGGGGGCGGATCTGGCCGCCGGTCTCCCGGCGGCCCGCGAACTGTACGAGCAGGCGGACGACCTGCTGGGCGAGTCCCTCAGCCGCATCAGCTGGGAGGGACCCGAGGAACTCCTGCGGCGAACCGAGTACGCTCAGCCCGCCATCCTTCTCCACAGCTATGCAGTCTGGACGGCCCTCCCCGCGCCCGTGCGCGACGAGGCCGTGGTCGCGGCCGGTCATTCGCTGGGAGAGTTCTCGGCCTACCTGATCGCCGGAGCGCTCACGTTTCCGGATGCGCTCCGCATCGTTCGCCGTCGAGGGGAGTTGATGGCGGAGGCCGGCCGAGCGCGATCCGGTACGATGTCGGCGGTACTGGGGTTGGAGCCGGAGGTGGTGGCCTCCGTCTGCACCGAGATCGCCGGCACGGTCGTGCCAGCCAACTACAACGCCCCCGGCCAACTGGTCATCAGCGGCGACGTCGAGGCCGTCGCCGCCGCGGGGAAGCGCCTCCAGGAAGCCGGAGCGCGGCGGGTCGTTCCCCTGAACGTCAGCGGCGCGTTCCACTCGCCGCTCATGGAGAGCGCCCGGCAGGGGCTCGAGGCCGCCCTGGCCGACACGGTTGTCCGCGACCCACGGTTTCCGGTCGTCGCGAACGTGTCGGCCGAGCCCGTGCGGGCCGGCGCGCGCGCCCGCGAGCTCCTGATAGCACAGCTCACCGGAGCCGTGCGCTGGTCGGACGGCATTCGGAGGATCGCCGAGCTGAGCCCGAGGCGCTATCTGGAGATCGGACCGGGCTCCGTTCTCACGGGGCTCCTGCGCCGCATCGATCGGGATGCCGACGGACGGGCGGTCGGCGATCTGCCATCCCTGGCCGCCCTGGAACAGGAATAGGCTGAATCCAGCATAGGGAGACACGCATGCCGGAACTCGACGGAAGGGTGGCGATCGTCACCGGAGGGGCGCGGGGCATCGGCTTCGCCATCGCGGCGGAGCTGACAGCGGCCGGAGCGCGAGTCGCGATCGCGGACCTCGACGAGCGGGAGGCGGGTGAGGCCTCCGCGAAGCTCGGCGGGCCGGAACGGGGCTTTGCCTGTAACGTGGGCGACCCCGAGGCATGCGCCAGAATGCTGGGCGAGGTGGAAGAGGAAGTGGGGGCACCCTACATCGTAGTCAACAACGCCGGCATCACCCGGGACAACCTCCTGCTACGGCTCGGAGATGAGGATTGGCAGAGCGTGATCGACGTGAACCTTACCGGAGCGTTCTTCGTGACCCGCCGGGCGGCTCGGGGAATGATGAAGCGAAGGGAAGGCCGGATCGTGAATATCGCGAGCGTCGTGGGCTTGACGGGAAATCGCGGCCAGGCAAACTATGCTGCGTCCAAAGCTGGACTTATCGGCTTCACCAAGTCGGTGGCCCAGGAGCTGGCCAGCCGAAACGTGCTGGTCAACGCCGTGGCCCCAGGCTTCATCCGGACGGAGATGACGGCCGCGCTGAGCGAGGAGACCCGTGAAGCGATCTCGCAAAAGATCCCGCTCGGCCGCATGGGAACCCCGGAGGACGTGGCCGGTGTCGTTCGCTTTCTGGTGGGCCCATCCGCCTCGTACGTCACGGGCCAGGTGCTGGTCGTGGACGGCGGAATGGTGATGTGAGCCGCCGGGCGCGGTCCGACCACGGCCCGGATGACCACAACGACCGCAGGCAATGGAAAGGACGAGCTTATGTCTGGAATCAGCGCTCGAGTCAAGGAGATCATCGCCAACGAGCTCGGGGTGGAGATCGAGAAGGTCACGGACGACGCTTCGTTCGTCGATGACCTCGGCGCGGACTCCCTCGACACCGTGGAGCTGGTCATGGCGTTCGAGGAGGAGTTCGAGATCGAGATCCCGGACGAGGACGCCGAGCGCATGCAGACCGTCGGTGACGCGATCAGCTATCTGGAAGCAAAGCAGGGGGAATCCTAGGCTCGCATGCGACGCCGCGTCGTAGTCACGGGGCTCGGGCTCATCACGCCGCTCGGAAACGACGTCGAGACGACGTGGTCCGCCCTGCTCGCGGGACGGAGCGGAGCCGGCCCGATCACCCTCTTCGACCCAGAGCACCAGGACGTCCGATTTGCCTGCCAGGTAAAGGACTTCGACCCCGAAGACCACCTCGACCGCAAGGAAGTGAAGCGCAGCGATCGGTTCGTACAGTTTTCGCTGGCCACGGCCGACCAGGCCGTCCGGTCCGCCAACCTCGAGGCGGCGCTTTCCGGGATCGACCAGGAGCGGTTCGGCGCGATCATCGGCAGCGGCATCGGGGGGCTCATGACGCTGGAGGACCAGCACCTCCGGATGCTGGAGAAGGGACCGAGCCGGGTTTCCCCCTTCTTCATCCCGATGTTCATCGCCGACATGGCCGCCGGGCTGATCTCGATGCGCTACGGCGCCAAGGGCCCGAACTACGCGACCGTCTCTGCCTGTTCCTCCAGCGCTCACGCGCTGGGTGCCGCCTATCGCTCGGTGCGGTCCGGCGAGGCGGACATCATGATAGCCGGCGGCACCGAAGCCACCATCACGCCCCTTTGCATCGCGGGCTTCGCGGCGATGAAGGCGCTCTCGACGCGCAATGACGACCCGTCACGCGCCTCCCGGCCGTTCGACAGGCACCGGGACGGCTTCGTGCTCGGAGAGGGAGCGGCCACGCTGGTGTTGGAGTCCCTCGATCACGCCCTGGCGCGCGGCGCTCCGATACAGGCCGAGCTACTCGGGTTCGGACAGAGCGCCGACGCTTACCATATCACGGCCCCCGCGCCGGAGGGCGCCGGGGCGCAGGTAGCGATCCGCAACGCCCTGGCCGACGCCCAGATCGAGGCCGCTGACGTGGACTACGTCAACGCCCACGGCACATCGACACCACAGAACGATGCGACCGAGACAGCCGCCATCAAGGCGGTGTTCGGCGAGCACGCCTACGCGATGGTGGTCGGCTCGACAAAGTCGATGATGGGCCACACGCTGGGAGCGGCCGGAGCGGTGGAGGGCGCGATCTGCGCTCTCGTCTGCCAGCGGGGGACGATACCTCCGACGATCAACTTCGAGGAGGCGGACCCCGACTGCGATCTGGATTACGCCCATCACGGACCCGTGGACCGCGATGTGCAGGTGGCGATCAGCAATTCGTTCGGGTTCGGCGGACACAACGTCACGCTCGTGCTCCGCAAGTGGAACGAGTAGAGGTCGGGCTGACCCGTCCCAGGGTCCTGATCCTCGTCGGCTCGGAGTCCGACCGCCCGAAGATGGAGGGCGCGTTGGAGATTCTCCGTGAAGCCGGAGTGGAGCCGGAACTCCTCGTCTCGAGCGCTCACCGGGATCCTGAGAGGACCCGTCGGCTCGCCCTGGAAGCGGAGGGCGAAGGGTACTCCCTGGTGATCTGCGCCGCCGGCCTGTCGGCGGCCCTCCCCGGCGTCGTGGCGGCCCACACGAGTCTTCCGGTGATCGGCGTGCCGATCTCGGCCGGCACCCTCGGCGGTCTGGATGCCCTGCTCTCGACGGTGCAGATGCCGCCCGGCGTGCCGGTCGCCACGGTCGGGATCGACAACTCGAAGAACGCGGCCCACCTCGCCCTCCGCATCCTCCGGACGGCCGGGCTCCCCTGACCGGCGACACGCCGTTCTAGACGATCGTCCGCCTCGAGGTAAACCATGCGGGTAGGACTGGGATTCGATCAGAGGGCCACGCCGAAGGATGCGCTCGACCTGGCCGTGCTGGGAGCCGTCGTCGAAGCCCTCCTCGGCGCTTCCGGCCTGGAGGACGCAGCGCCCGGCTCCGAGGATGCGAGCGCGGCCGGCCGCCCGCTCGAGGGGACGGCGGAGCTGCAGGAGTGTGTGCGCCGGATCGAGCGGCAGAACTACCAGGTGGTGAACCTGGACATCACGGTCTCCGCCAGCATGAGCGCGCCCATCGAGCCGGCACGGCGGATCACGCTCCGACAGTCGCTGGCCGAACTGGTACACGTGGCGCCGGCCAGCGTATCGATCAAAGAGAGACGAGGCCGTGACGGACTCGGAGCCGCGCCCGCCGCTGGCGTGACCGCGATCGCCGTCATCCTGCTCGACCAGATCGCCGATCTCGATGCCCTGCATGCCAGCATCCGCTCGGGTGGATAGCGGCCTGCTCCCCGGGGTAGTGACGTAGGAATCGCAGCTCGTACCACGACTCGGACTGGCTCCTAGCATGCCGCCCCAAATCGACAGCCTCATTCAGCTGCTGCAGCTGTTTCCGGTCGAGACCCTCTACCTCCTGGTCGCGCTCGGGACGGCGGTCGAGAACGTTTTTCCTCCGATTCCCTCGGACATGATCGTGCTGCTCGGCGGCGTGATGGCCGACCTCGACATCGTCCGTGCCGACTTGGTGTTCGCCTCCGCCTGGGGCGCCAACATCCTGCTCGCCATGTTCGTGTACGCGATGGGGCGGCGCTACGGGCGGGCGATCTTCGGCACCCGCTGGGGTCGGTGGCTCCTGCGTCCGCACCAGTTGGATCGGCTGGCCGAGTTCTACGGCCGCTACGGAACGGTGACGATCCTGGTGAGCCGGTTCTTTCCAGTGTTTCGGGTGCTGATCCCGGCCTTTGCCGGTATCAGCCGGCTCGGCTTCTGGCGCACGGCCATCCCCTTGGCCATCGCTTCGGCGATCTGGTATGGGGTCCTCCTGTTCGCCGGGATGTTCGCTTCGCGCAACCTGTCCCGGGTGATCTCGGCGCTTTCCGCGGTCAACGTCGGCCTGGTGATCGCGGCCGCGGTACTGCTGGGCGGCGTCGGCTACCTCTGGTGGCAGAGCCGCCGGGTGCGCCGGGACCCTCCGTGAGCGCCGGCCGGCGCGACGCGCTGCGCGAGTTCCATCTCGAGGGGTTCTCGGACTATCTCCTGTTCGAGAGAGGACTCTCCGACACCACCTGCCGGGCCTACCTGGCCGATTGCCGGGAGCTCGTCCGGTTCGTCACCCACCGCGAGGCTTTAAGACCCTCCGATGTCGACTACGGCCTGCTCCGCGAGCACGTCGCCCGGCTTGTTGATCGCGGCCTGGCACCCTCCACCATCGCGCGAAAGCTCTCCGCCCTTCGTGGCTACTTCGCCTATCTGCTTTCGGAGCGCGTCGTCGCGTCCGATCCGACCGAGAAGCTGGAGGCTCCCCGACCTGGCCGGCCGTTGCCGGAGGCGCTCACCTACCCGGAGGTGGAGCGGCTGCTGGCCGCCGTACACACGACCGATGAGCTCGGCCTGCGGGATCTGGCGGTGCTCGAGGTACTGTACGGCGCCGGCCTGCGGGTCTCCGAGCTGACCGGCCTTACTGTCCGCCACCTCCAACTGGAGGAGGGTTTCGTGCAGGTGGTCGGAAAGGGATCGAAAGAGCGCCTTGTCCCGCTCGGCGGCCGTGCGCGGGACCGACTCCAGCGCTACCTTCGCGAGCTCAGACCCACGCTCGACCGCGGCCGCAGCGCGGGCGCGGTCTTTCTGAACGCGCACGGGCGGCCGCTTGGCCGGATGGGTGTCTGGCAGATCGTCCGGCGGTGCGTCGACCGAGCCGGAATCGGAAAGCCGGTTTCGCCGCACACACTCCGGCACACGTTCGCCACCCACCTGCTGGAGGGAGGGGCCGATCTGGCATCGGTGCAGGAGATGCTCGGGCATTCTGACATTTCAACCACGCAGATCTATACCCATGTGGACCGCAGTTACCTTCGGGATGTGCATCGCACGTACCATCCTCGTGGCTGAGCCGCAGCCTCGGGAACGGCCGTGAGTCCACGAAAGACCCTCTCCTGGGCGCTGGCTGTCTGCGTCGCCATCGTCCTCGCGCCTTCCGTTCTGCCGGCGCAGGAGCCGGAGGTGCGCTTCGAGCCGCGTGCCGGAAAGGAGATCGATGAGCGGCTGGCTGCCTTTCTCGGGCGCGGCTACTTGCTGTGGACCCGGGACACGGTCCTCGCCCCGGACCAGGCGGTCGCCGGCGATCTGCTGATTCTGGAGGCATCCGTACGAGTAGCAGGACGAATCGTCGGCAGCGTCTACGTCGTCGACGGAGACCTCTTCCTGCGGCCGGGGGCGACGATCGAGGGCGACGTGGTAGTGCTCGGAGGGGGCTACTATGGCTCCAGCCGAGCCGTCGTGAGCGGTGGCGTCGATTACCGGCCGAGCCTTGCCTACTCGGTGGTGCCGGAGGACGGCGGCTACCGGATCTATCTCGCCAAGGAACCGCTCCCGGTGTTCGACTTCCACGGGCTCTACGGCTTCGGTCTGCCAACCTACCAGCGCGTCGATGCGGTCACCCTCTCCTGGGGCGCCACCCTGCGAGCCACCGGCTGGGCCTGGCGGCCGGACCTGTCCTTCGACGGACGGTTCAAGACGGGGCCGGCCGACTTCGAGGGCACGGTGCGGCAGTTCTGGTATCCGGGCGAGAAGCTCCAATTCGGCTGGGAGCTGGCGCGCGCCACGCGCAACAACGAGGAGTGGATCTGGGGCACGCTCGTGAACTCTCTCAGCTACTTCTTCGCGGGCGAGGATGTCCGCAACTACTACACGGCCGACCGGGCGGCGCTCACGGTGGAGGGGCGGCCGGGACCGGGCCTGACGCCCTCGCTTACGGCACAGTACGAGAGCTCCGACAGCCTGCAGGCGCGAGACTACGTCGTCGTGTTCCCGAACGACTCCGTGCAGCCGAACCCGGCGATCGATCCGGGCAAGATATACTCGGGGATCGCTTCGCTGACCTACCGGTCGGAGCCGGGCGACCGCGGGCTGGACGCGCGCCTCCTGTTCGAGGCGGCCGCCGCTGATCTGGACGCCGGCGGAGAGTCGGGCTTCTGGCTCGCCGAGCTGCGCGCGCGTTGGGATCAGCCGACGGTGGCCGGCCAGGAGCTGAAGGTGTTTTTTCAGGGACGAGGGGACCTCGCGGGCCGTCTTCCCGGCCAGCGGTGGTCCGCCTTCGGGGGCGTGGGGACGCTGCCCACGTTCTTGGCCCTCGAGTTCCGAGGCCCCCGTCTCCTGTTTGGGGGAGCCTCCTACTTCGTCCCGCTCCTCCCGTGGGCTTCCGAGTCGGCGGCGCTCCGGTTCGTAGCGCACGCGCGTGCGGGCTCGGCCTGGAACGAGGGGGAATCTCCCGACTTCCGGTCGAACTTCATCTTCGGCCTGCGGCTGTTCTTCGCGGAGGCCGGCGTGGCGGTCGATCCGGCGAGCGGCCGCGTCGTCGCCGAGCTCGTGCTGAGTGGAGATCGAACCGGCGGAATCGTCGTGCCCTAGGCCGAAGGGCCGGTCTTTTGACACCGCCGTGCCCGTTCCCGTAAGTTGCCGCGCGTGAGACCCTCAAGTCTGACGTGCAGGCTCTAGGCGGCATGCCGACTTCGAGCCCCTTCCCGCGCGGCTCGAGCACACGAGACTCCCGGATTCATCCCGCCGGCCGGCGGTGCCACTGGAAGGCACGCGACCCCCGCTTCCCGGTATTACGAACGACAACGAGCCTAACTCGGAGAGAAAAGCGCTCATGCCCGACGCGTCACCGACTCGGTACATCTTCGTAACCGGAGGGGTCGTATCCTCGCTCGGCAAGGGCATAGCCGCCGCCTCGATCGGGCGGCTGCTGGTAGAGCGCGGGCTGGCGGTGACGATCCAGAAGTTCGACCCGTACATCAACGTGGATCCGGGCACGATGTCGCCGTTCCAGCACGGCGAGGTGTACGTCACGGACGACGGCGCCGAGACGGACCTGGATCTGGGCCACTACGAGCGCTTCATCGGCGAGTCTCTCTCCCAATCGAACAACGTCACCACAGGGCGGATCTACCAGGACATCCTCACCAAGGAGCGACGCGGGGATTTCCTCGGCTCCACGGTCCAGGTCATCCCCCATGTGACCGATCAGATCAAGGCCTACCTTCGCCGGCTGGCGCCGAACCACGATGTCATCATCACGGAGATCGGTGGCACCGTCGGCGACATCGAGTCGCTTCCGTTCCTCGAGGCGCTCCGGCAGTTCCGGCAGGATGTGGGCAAGGAGAACACGCTCTTCGTCCACTTGACGCTCGTTCCCTACATCGCGGCGGCGGGGGAGCTGAAGACCAAGCCGACGCAACATTCCGTGCGCGAGCTGATGGAGACGGGAATCCAGCCTGACATCCTGATCTGCCGCACCGAGCACCCGCTCTCCGATGAGATCCGAAGAAAGATCGCCCGGTTCTGCAACGTCGATGTGGGCCACGTGATCGAGTCGCGCGACGTCGACACGATCTACGAGGTACCGCTTCGATACCGCGAGCAGCATCTGGACGATCACATCCTCGATCTCCTCGGCCTGGAGGCGCCCGAACCGGACCTCTCGGCCTGGATCGAGATGATCGAGCGAATCAAGCGGCCCGCCAACGGCAGCGTTCGTATCGCCGTCGTCGGCAAATACACGGCGCTGGCGGACGCGTACAAGTCGATCGCCGAGGCGCTGGTGCACGGCGGCATCGGCAACGATCTGAGCGTCGAGATCGACTGGGTCTCCTCCGAGGAGCTCGAGATCCGCGGGCCAGAGTTCCTCTCGGGCTACGGCGGGGTGCTCATCCCGGGGGGCTTCGGGGTGCGAGGCACGGAGGGGATGGTAAGCGCCGTGCGCTTCGCGCGGGAACAGGGAATCCCGTTCTTCGGCATCTGCCTCGGCCTGCAATGCGCCATCATCGAGTTCGCGCGGAACGTGTGCGGCCTCGCTGACTCCCACTCGCACGAGTTCAACCGGGAGACTTCCGACCCGGTGATCTCGCTGATGGACGCCCAGTACAACGTTACGGAGATGGGCGGCACGATGAGGCTCGGCGCCTATCCGTGCCGGCTCCAGGACGGCTCCCGGGCGCGGGATGTGTACGGTCGCGGCGAAGTCTCGGAGCGGCACCGGCATCGATACGAGGTGAACAACGAGTATCGCGAGGACCTGGCGGGCCGCGGGCTGCGATTCAGCGGATTGTCGCCGGACGGGGGCCTCGTCGAGATCGTCGAGCTTCCCGACCACCCCTTCTTCATCGCCACGCAGTTTCACCCCGAGCTGCGCTCTCGCCCGATGGCGCCGCATCCGCTGTTTCATGCGTTCGTCGCCGCCGCCCACCGGCGGGCCCGGCGCGAAGACGGATTGGCGGATCGCCGGGAGGCCGACGCGTCCGAGGAGGCGGTCGGCGCTACTCGTTGACTCCGCCAACCTGCGCCGAGCCGCTTGCCCGTGGACCGCGCCCTGGCGCCCCCCGCGTTTCGGGTAGGAGCCACTCGCGGTTGGCGGTGTGCGCGGCTGGCCTCGCCTGGGCCGGCGTGGCGGCCGCTTGCGCCCCCGACGATTCCGCCGCCGTCGCCGGCGCCGAATTGCTCGAGCTCGGGGCCGAGCAGGTGGCGGTCGGCGTCCGGCACATCCTGACCGCTGACGGCGTCCTGAGGGCCCAGCTGCTGGCCGACACGGCGTTCTTTTTCGATGAGGAATCACTCGTCCGGTTTCGGCGCGTGCGAGTCCACTTCTTCGATGATGTCGGCCAGGAGATGTCCGTGCTGACGGCCGACGAGGGGGTCGTAGACCTGCAGTCCGAGGACATGGAGGCCGCGGGCAGGGTAGTGGTGGTCGACCGGGAGCAATCCGAGAGGCTCGAGACGGAGACCCTCGAGTACAGCGCAGCGGCCGACGAGCTTCGAAGCGAGGAGGAGTTCGTATTCTATCGCGGCTCCAACACGATTCGCGGCCAGGGATTCGTGTCGGATCCTGGTCTCGACACCGTGCGCGTGACTCGTCCTTCAGCCGTCACGCCACGCCGGGCGGGGGGATCGTGAGATCCCGTCGGGGGACGATCCGGGCGCCTCGTCGCGCCTCCCTTCTGGCTCTGGGAACGATCGCCTGCGTCGTGCCGACGGTCCTCTCGGCTCAGCCGGCCGGCGGCGGCTGCACGCTCGTCATGCAACCGACCGGTCGAACCGAGAGCGTGAGCATTCGGGTCGGCGGAGACACGGACGCGTACATCACGCACGTATGGGGCGGCATGCGCTGGACATGCGGGACGGCGACCATGACGGCCGATAGCGCTGTGCGCTACGACCTCGAGCGGCGGGTGGAGATGTTCGGCACAGTTCGATACCGCGACACCATTCGAACCCTCGAATCGGCTCAGCTCGACTTCTTCGAGGACGAAGATCGGATGGTGGCCACCGGCGACGTGCTGCTGACGCGGCTCGCATCGGGATCCACCCTGCGCGGGCCACAGGTGACTTTCCTGCGGGCGGTGTCGGGCATCGCCGAGCGCACCACTGCTACGGGGCGCCCTCACCTGATCCTGCTGCCCGAGCCCGGAGAGGAGGGCAAGCCCGTCGACGTGGACGCGGACCGGGTCGACATGTTCGGGGAGCGCCTCGCCTGGGCCTGGGGAGGCGTCATCATCCAGCGACCGGATGTGGATGCCGAGGCGGACAGCGCATTCTTCGACATGGACGCCGGGAACGGGATTCTCTACGGGTCGGCGCGCGCCCGCCGGGAGGACCTGGAACTCGAAGGTGACAGCATCCGCATGTACTTCACCGAAGAGGAGCTCGAAGAGGTTCAGGCATCCGGCTCCGGGAGGGCGATCGGGGAAGAGTTCGAGCTCGCCTCGGACGAGATCCGGGCGCGTCTCGCCAACAGCGAACTGGACCAGGTCTGGGCGTTCGGTGCCGGGCGATCACTGGCCGCCTCCGCGTCCTACATCCTCGGCGCCGACTCGCTCCGCATGGCGGCCACTGCCGGCCGACTCGATTCGATCATGGCCGTGGGAGCGGGCAGCGCCATCGAGGCTCCGACCGCCGATCTGGCGGCGGGAGAGCCGGCGCGGACCACCGAGGGCGGAAACTGGGTCGAGGGGGACACCCTGGTGTTTGTGTTCTCGGGAGAGACCGCTGGCGCCGGCGGCGACGACGGCGATTCGACAAGGGAGGGCGCAGCGGCGGACTCGAGCGAGGAGCACCGGATCGAGCGTCTGCTGGCCATCGGCGCCGCCCGCTCCCTCTATCACGTGCCCCCGCCTGCCGACCAGCCCGGGCCACCCTCGCACAACTACCTCATCGGACAGCGCATCGAGGTCGAGTTCAGGAACGGCGAGGCGCGGCGCGTCAGCGCCGAGCGAGCGATCGGCGTCTACCTCGAGCCCGGAGGACAGGAAGGCGCGGCGCCCGAGCCCGTCGAAGCAGAGCCCGTCGCGCCCGAGCCGGGCGAAGCGGAGCCCGTTGCGCCAGCAGACGACCAGCCGGCAGACGACGAGCCGCCGCCCGAGACACCCCCGGTGCCTCCGGACGGACCCGGCGACGACGGAGCCCGGGGAACTTGAGCTTTCCGTTCGACCCGTTCGCCCCGCTCGATCCGGATCGACCGGGAGCTGCCACGGAGGTCGCCGAGCCGCGTCCGCTCCGACCGGAGCCCTACACCGCGCCCGCGGAGGACGGAACGAGGGCCCCGAGGCCGACGATCCGCCTCGGCGTGGAAGATCGGCTTCGAGCGCGACCCGTGCCTCTCGTCGCCGCTGGAGGGTTCGCTCCGGCTGCCGAGCTACGTGCGGCCCAGCGAGTCGCGGCAGCCAGCGTACTTCGCGCCGAGGGGCTGGTGAAGGCGTTCAAGCGTCGCCGGGTGGTCGACAACGTGGACCTGCGGGTCGAGCAGGGTGAGATCGTCGGCCTCCTCGGACCGAACGGAGCCGGCAAGACGACCACGTTCTACATGATCGTCGGGCTGCTTTCCGCCGACGAGGGCCGGGTTTTCCTCGACGACCGGGAGATCACCACCGTGCCGATGTACCGTCGCGCACGCGAAGGCATCGGCTACCTGTCCCAGGAACCATCGGTCTTCCGCCGGCTCTCGGTGCAGGACAACGTGCTCGCCATCCTGGAGACGCTGGAGCTGGAGCCCGAGGAGAAAGATCGCAGGCTGGAGCAGCTGCTCGAGGAGCTCGGCCTGGTTCACCTGCGCGACCAGCAGGCCTATGCCCTGTCGGGCGGCGAGCGGCGCAGGCTCGAGATCACACGCGCACTGGTCACCAGCCCCAAGTTCATGCTGCTGGATGAACCGTTCGCGGGCGTCGATCCCATCGCGGTGGACGACATTCAGCGAATCGTGGCCGAGCTGCGTGCGAGGGGACTCGGGGTGCTGATCACGGATCACAACGTTCGGGAGACGCTCTCGATCACCGATCGGGCGTATATCATGTTCAACGGCCAGATCCACATCGAGGGCTCGGCCGAGCGACTGGTCAACGACCCCAAGGCGCGACAGATGTACCTGGGCCAGGATTTCCGCCTCTAGAGCCCGTCCGCAGAGTGCCTGGCGGCACTCGACTTGCCCTTATCCCGTCGTAACCCCGCCGTGGCCAGCAAAGGGCGTGCCGCTACCTGCGCAATGCCATATTTTGTTGCACAGAGCGGTAGTTGCGGCGGCTGCGACCGGCCTGTCGAGCCGGAGATCCACGGACCCTTGCGAGCGCCCGCGCGGCGCCGGAACCAGAGACGATGGCCGAACCGCGAGCAGGTCTGAGTCAGGTACCACGCCTGCGGCAGGAGATGAAGGTCAATCCCCGCCTCTACCAGGCGATGGACCTGCTGTACATGCCGCTCCTCGACCTCCAGCAGCACCTGAAGCAGGAGCTGGAGAACAACCCGTTCCTCGATCTCACCGAGCCGGCGGAGGACGAGCTCGAGGAGGAGTCCGCGGAAGAGACCGAGGAGGAGATCGACTGGGAGGAGATTCTCCTCAACGGTTTCGAGGTGGGAGGACGCCGGGCGGAGTACGAGCAGCGAGAGTACTACACGCCCACGCCGGCCAGCTCGCGCGACCTGTGGGACTTCCTCCGTGACCAGCTGCAGCTGCTTCCGTTGGAGCCGAGGGATTTCCTTCTCGGAGAGGAGATCATCGGAAACATCGACCGGGAGGGCTTCCTCTCCTGCTCGCTGGAGCTCGTCGTGCAATCCCTCAACGACTATCTGCGGGAGTCCGAGGCGGAGCTGGAGGAGAGGACCGAGCCGTATACGATCGAGGAGGCCGAACGGATCCTGGCGATGATCCAGTCCTTCGAGCCCAGTGGCGTGGGAGCGCGGAATCTCCGGGAGTGCCTGCTGCTTCAGCTTCGGGATCGCCAGGAGACCGACACGCTGGCGTTCCGAATCGTCCGGGACCATTTCGATGAGCTCGTCAACCATCGATGGAGCGAGCTGTCGAAGGAGCACGGGATTTCGCCGCAGGCGGTCCAGGCAGCAGCGGACGAGATCGCGAAGCTCGACCCGAAGCCGGGATTGAAGCACGCGGAAACGGGAGATGACTATGTCATTCCCGACCTGGTGGTGGAGAAGATCGACGACCAATACTACGTCTTCCACAACGACACCTCGCTTCCGCGGCTCAAGCTCTCGCAGGCATACCGCGAGGTGGCACGCGACAAGAACCAGTTCACGGGCGACAACAAGGCCTTCATCGCGAAAAAGCTGAACAGCGCCCAGTGGATGATCCAGGCGATCGAGCAGCGCCGGCAAACGATGCTGCGCGTGATGAACTTCATCGTCGACCGGCAACGGGAGTTCTTCGAAAAAGGCGTCGAGTACCTCAAGCCCCTCACGCTGCGGGAGGTCGCCGAGCACATCGACATGCACGAGTCCACCGTTTCGCGCGTCACGAACGGCAAGTACACGCAGACGCCGCGGGGGGTATACCCGCTGAAATTCTTCTTTTCCAGCGGACTCTCGACCGACTACGGAGAAGACGTCTCGGCTCGCGGCATCCGCGCCCGGATCAAGAAGCTGGTGGACGATGAGAATCCGAAGCGGCCGCTGACCGACCAGGCGATCGTGGACATCCTCAAGAGCGAGGGCGTCCAGATCGCGCGCCGCACGGTGGCGAAGTACCGAGACCAGCTCGGAATCCTCTCCGCGCGCATGCGCAAGCGGGTGTGAGCCGACTCCCGATCCAGAAGAAAACCTCGGTGATCGTGCCCGCCTTCGACGAGGTGGGCAACATGGCCGACTTGTTCTCCGAGCTGGCCGCCGCGCTCCGGGATTCCCGCCTCGACGCCGAGATCGTGTTCGTCGACGACGGCTCGACGGACGGTACGCTGGAAGCCGCTCGCCAGGCCGCGGCCGCGGCGGGGATCGCTGACGTGTGCTTCGTCAGCCACCGGTCCAACCGAGGAAAGACCGAGGCGCTTCTGAGCGGGGCGGAAGCCGCGAGCGGCGAGTACCTCGTCCTCTTCGACGCCGATCTGCAGCACGCGCCTTCGGAGATCGCGCGCTTCGTGCGTGCGTTGGACGATGGCTACGACGTGGTCACCGGCCGCAAGGTCGGCCGATACGAGAAGCGGTTCGTGTCGGGCGTCTACAATTGGCTGTCGCGGTTTATCTTCCGCGTCCCTGTCCACGATCTGAACTCGATGAAGGCGTTCCGCCGGGCCGTCATCGAGGAGCTCGAGCTTCGCGATGACTGGCATCGCTACCTAGTCGTGCTGGCGCACGATCGCGGATTCCGCCTTGGCGAGATCGACGTGCAGCTCCACCCGCGGCGGCACGGCGCCTCCAAGTACGCGGGACGGAGTCGGATTCTCATCGGCACTCTCGATCTCGTGGCCGTATGGTTCCAACTCGTGTTCGGGCGCAAGCCGCTGCTGTTCTTCGGCATGACCGGGCTCGCGCTCCTCGGCCTGGGAGCCGTGACGGGCGCGGTGGCCGTCTATCTGCGCTTTGGTCTCGGGCAGGGCTACCGCCCGCTGCTCACGCTCGTGCTGCTCCTGGTGCTCGTCGGTCTCGGCCTCTTCGTGCTCGGCTTCCTCGCCGAGCTTATCGCCGGTCTGCGAAGCGAAGTGGAGGCGCTGCGGCGGGACCTCCGGAAGTGAGCTCGGCTGCCCGGCGCAGGGGGCTCGCGGGGCCGGGCCTGGCACTCGCGACCCTTCATCTCCTGTTGGGACTCCTCCTCTACGATCCCACCCTGTTCCCCGGCGGAGACAACGCCGGCTACATGATTCTCGGCGACGCGCTCGTGTCGGGAGAGGGGTATCGGGATCTCTACCTGCCGGATCAACCGCTGCACACGAAGTACCCGCCGCTGTATCCGATCCTGCTGGCCCTGCTCACGCCGCTGGGAGGGGTGCAGCTGTTCAAGTTCGCGTCGCTCGGCTTGACGACCCTGGCCGTGTGGCTCACCTATCGGCTGGCCGTGGAGCGGATCGGGCGAGGGGCTGCACTGGTGGCGGCCGGCATGTTCGCCGTCTCGCCGGTCCTCCTCGACTACTCGCACTACGTCCTGTCGGAGGCGCTGTTCGTTGCTCTGGTGCTGGCGGCCCTCCTCTGGAGCCAGCGCGACGCCTCCGCCCCATCGGTCGAGCAGGCACCCGGAGCCTGGTTCTCTTGGAGTCTCCTGCTCGGTCTGGCCGCCGCGGGTGGAGCCTTCTTGACCCGAACCGCCGGGCTGCCGCTGCTCGCCGCGCTGGTGCTGTTCTACCTTCTCGAGCGGCGGTCGCCCGCGGCCACGGCGGCCGGCCTGCTCTCCGTTGCCACCGCAGGCGGTTGGTGGCTCTACCAGCGGCTCGCGACATCGGCCCCAGGCGTCGCGCCCAGGCTGAGCTACCTGCAGGAGATGCTCCTCCGGAATCCCTACGATCCGGCCGCCGGAACCGCCGGGCCCACGGACCTCCTGATCCGGTCGACGGAGAATGCCTGGACCTACATCTCGGACGTTCTTCCGCGATCGCTCGCCGGAGGCACCGCGGCGAGTGCCCCCGACCTCGTGCACCCGGCGCTCGGGCTCGCGGTGGCCGCCGTCGCGTTTCTCGGCTGGGTCGATCGCTCCACCTCGCGGCTGGGACCGGCCGAGCTGTTCACGGTACTCTACGCTGCCATGCTGGTCATCTGGCCGACTGTATGGACGGATCAGCGCTTCCTCCTGCCGCTGCTTCCGCTGATCCTTCTGTACGCGGTCGGCGGCGCCGTCAGGGCCGGGCGCTGGCTCTCCCGCCGGCGCGAGGGCGGTCCTGGCCCGACGATCGCCGCGGGGATCCTCGCGGCCTTGGTCGGAGTGGCCGCCGTAGGCGATGCCGCGGGCCGGATTCCGGACCGCATTCGCTGCCTGGCGGCCTACCGTGCGGGCGACGCCTGCGATCCGCCGGAGTTCGCCAGCTTTTACGACGCCGCCGAGTGGGCGCGAGCGAACACCGCCGGTGACGCCATCTTCGTCAACCGAAAGCCGCGCATCTTCTACTGGCTTTCCGGTCGGCGCGGGGACCTCTATCCCTACTCGACCGACGCGGCGGTCGTCATGCGGGCAATCGAGCGCCTGGGGGCAGATTACGTGGTCGTGGATGCTATCAGCGGCACGACATCCCGCTACCTCGTCCCCGCGGTGCGCGAGAACCTCCCGAGGTTCCGCCTCGTCTACGAGGGCGGCGAGCCTCCGACGTTCGTGCTGCGCTTCGATCCCGAACCGGCCGCGGCGGACTAGTGGACGAGCCGGCGGTGCGCGAGGCGGTGCGCGAGGAGGTGCGCGAGGAGGGAGGGCTTCGAGTCGTTCATGTGGTGACGGCCTTCCCACGCCAGGAGGACGACGTGATCACCCCCTGGCTCGTCGCCCTGATCCGCTCCCAGCGGGCCGCCGGGCTCGATGCATCGGTGCTCGCGCCCGCCTATCGCGGGCGACCGGCAGTCCCGGTAGGCGGCATCCCGGTACGGCGCTTTCGGTACGCGCCGCGCGCCTGGGAGGTTCTGACCCACGACGAGACGGTTCCTGACCGGCTGCGGCGGACGCCCGGCTACGCGGCGCTGTTACCTCTCTACCTGACAGCCGGGTCGGTGGCCTCGCTCCGCGTCGGGCGCGAGCATCCCGATGTGGTCCACGTACATTGGCCCGTACCTCACGCGCTCTTCGGCGCGGCGGCTCGGCTCGCTTCGTGGGGCCGAACCGCGCTCGTCTGCACGTTCTACAGCGTCGAGATCCGGTGGATCGAGCACCGCCTCCGCTCGCTCCGGCCGTTCCTGGTCTGGAGCATTCGAACCGCGGACGCGATCACCGCGATTTCATCTGGCACGGCGGCCGATCTCCGGAGGGTCGCCGGCCGTGAAGCCGCCGTCATCCCGTTCGCTGCCGCCGTCGTTCCGTCCGCTGCCGAGTTCGGCCGCCCCGCGCCCCTGACGTCCGGGCCGCTTCACCTCCTGTTCGTGGGACGGCTGGTGGAGCGCAAGGGCGTC
>CAZEBA010000016.1:23828-34826 GCA_964510615.1 uncultured Gemmatimonadota bacterium | reverse complement strand
GCGCTCCCGGCAGGCCCGGCTGACGATCGTGGGCGAGGGACCCTGGCGGGAGACGATCCGGCGGGCGGCGGAGAACCGCGGGCTCCACCAGGTGGTGACCTTTGCCGGCCGTGTGTCGGAGGACGACCTTCACGGCTACTACGGGTCGTGCGATATCTTCGTGCTACCGGCAGTGGTCGACTCGAAGGGAGACACGGAGGGTCTGGGCGTGGTCCTGCTCGAGGCGCTTCGCTTCGAGCGCCCGGTGATCGGATCCGACGTCGGCGGCATCCCGGACATCGTTCGTCCGGGAGAAACCGGGTGGCTCGTGCCGCCGGGAGATCCCGAGGCGCTGGCGGCGGCGATCCTCGAGATCGCCGACGACCCGGATCAGGCCCGCCGGATCGCACGCCAGGGTCGCGCGTATGCCGCGCGGCGGTTCTCGCTCGAGCGGATCACCGAGGAGCTGACGAGCGTCTACCGCTCCGCCATGGCGCGCCGGGGGGTGCCGGTAGGGAAGGGGATGAGACCGCGTCGGTGAGTTCGTCGGAACGCCCGCGGGGCAATCAGGATTGGTACGAGGAGAGGCTGCGGGGCGCCTCGTATCTGGAGAGCCGGCACGAGAAGGCCCGCGTTATCGCCGCGTTGTGCCGGGGGGAACTGAGGGCGGCCAACCGGATTGCCGATCTCGGATCGGGCACGGGGATCATCAAGCAGGTGCTGGAGACAGAGTTCTCCAAGCCCATCGTCGGCTTCGAGATCGACAGGGACGTCGTCGTGGAGGGAGATCGTATGGTGAGGGCGGATATCCTGCGCCTTCCGGTCGCGGATGGGGGACTCGACTTCTTGCTGATGAACCACGTGTACGAGCACGTCACCGACCACCGGCGCCTGTTCGGGGAGGCGTATCGGGTTCTGGCGCCCGGAGGGCGCGCGTACGTGTCGGCCGGCAACCGCTACGTGGTGATCGAGCCGCACTACCGACTACCGTTCTTGAGCTGGCTGCCGAGCGGCGTGGCGGACCTCTATCTGCGTGCGAGCAGACGGGGGAGCGGCTATGACGAGATACGCTACCTCGGCTACCGATCCCTGTTGCGGGCGATGCTCCGGTCCGGCTTTCACGTGCGCGACATCACACGGCGGGCGATCGACGACCTGATCGCCGCCGCCTGGGGTCCAAGGTGGGAGCAGGCCTGGAGGTCGATCCGCAGGCTGCCGGACCCGCTCGTCGATGCGGCCCTGCGCCTGGGGGCTCCTCAGTGGTTCTTCATCCTGGAGAAGCCGGCGTGATCGTGGAAGCCCGCCGCCTCGACCGCTGGGGCGGAGCTGCCGTCCTCGTCGCCCTCGCTGCGGCCAGCCTCTTTTTTTACCGGGAGTTCGTGTTCCACGGGGACCGAATGCTGTTCGGCACCGACATGCTCGACCAGGCCTATGCGCTCCGAAAGTTCGCCGTGGACGAGCTGCGTGCCGGTCGTGGCCTGCCGCTGTGGAACCCGTTCGTCTACGGGGGCCTGCCGTTCCTGGCGGTGCTGCCGGGTCCGCTCTTCTACCCGACCAGCCTCCTCTACCTGACGATGCCGCTGTACCGGGCCATCGGCTGGACCTTCGTCCTGCACACGTTCCTCGCGGGCGCGCTCGGGACGTTCGCCGCCCGTTCGTTCGGTCTCGGTCGCTGGGCCGCTGCCGTGACGGGCGTCTCCTACATGTTCGCCGGCTACCTCGCCTCCACCCTCTACGGCGGCCACGACGGACGGCTGTTCGCCATGGTTCTGATCCCCCTCGCCTTCGGCCTGCTCGAGCGAGGGATCCGGAGCGAACGGACGGTCTGGTATCTCCTTCTCGGGCTGGTCGTCGGGTTGCAGATCCTCACCCCGCACGTTCAGGTGATGTACTTCTCGACGCTGGCCCTGTCCGCCTATGCCCTCTTCGGCCTCGGGCTGCGTTGGCGACGAAGCGCTACGCTGCGGCCGCTTCTGTCCGGCGGCAGCCGGTTCGCCCTCGCGATCCTGGTGGCGGTCCTCGTCGGGGCCGTGCAGCTCTGGCCGACGCTCGGTCTCCTCGGCATGGCGGTGCGCGGTGTGCCCGGGCAGGAGGGCTACGACTTCGCGAGCTCCTGGGCGCTGCCGGTCCAGGAGCTCTCCGCCCTGGTGCTACCCGACCTGGTCGGTTCTCTCGACAGCTATTGGGGCGCCAACCCGTTCAAGCTCCATACGGAGTACCTCGGTGCGCTGCCGGTGACGCTGGCCTGCATGGGCCAGCTGGCCGGATACCGAAGAAACGGCGTGCGGGACCCGCGCCCGTGGTTTTTCGCCGTCGCGATCGCCATCGGCATTCTGTTCGCGCTCGGCGCCGCGACGCCCGTGCACCGACTCGTCTATCTGACGGTGCCGATGATCGGCCGCTTTCGCGCCCCGTCCATGATGCTGGGGCCGGTCACGTTCGCGGTGGCGCTGCTGGCCGGCTTCGGCTGGCAGGCGGTGGTCGACGCCCGAGCGGGGAGGAGCCTGCCGTGGCCACGCATCCTTTTGGGCTGTGCGGCGCTCGCCCTGCCGCTGGCAGCGGCAGCGCTCGCCCCCGAGGGGATCATCCGGTGGGTGTATCACGCCTGGTTTCCCGCCGGCTGGGGCCGCCAGCCGCCCGCGAGCCTCCCGGGCGCACTCCGTCTCGGTGCGACGTTCGGCCTCCTCGTGCTCGCCGCCGTGCTCGCCGCCGCCCGAGGGGTCGAGCGGGGCCGTGTGGGCGAGTGGGCATGCGCGGGTCTGCTGCTCCTTGGCGCCCTGGATCTGGGCCGCGTGGGGGCACGCTACCTCGTGGCGCTGCCCGCGGACCAGCTCCTGCCGGAGGACCGGGGACTCGAGACGCTCCGTACGGCGATGGCTCCGGGGGAGCGGGTGTGGCCTCTGCCCGACTCGTACCGACCGAACGATCTCATGTACTTCGAGATCCCGGCCGTCACCGGCAGCCAGAACTTCCGGCTCCGATGGTACGAGCGACTGGTCGGCGGCCTGCAGTACCAGAACCTCGGGGGCCGGCGGGCGCTGTGGTCGTTGCTCGACCTCAAGTATCTCGCTACCGCCGAGCAGCTGAACCTCCCGTTCCTCGACCCGGTGGCGGAGGGGCGCAAGGGACGCGTCTATCGGATCTCCGACCCGACGCCACACGCCTTCTTTCCGGCCAGCGTGGTGACCGCGCCGGACTCGGCCGCCGCTCTCGACGCGACCCTGTCCCTGGTCGATCCGCTGGAGCGCGCGGTGGTGGAGCCGTGGCCCTACCCGGGAGCGCCGGCAGGGGACGTCCGGGAGCTGCAGGGTGGCGCCGGAACCGCGGACGTGCGATCCCTGACTCCCAACGAGCTCATCCTCTCGGTGACGGCCGAGCGGGCCGGGCTGCTGTTCGTCAGCGAGATCTATCACCCGAGCTGGCGGGCTTGGATCGATGGCAGCCCTGTCCCGATCCATCGCGCCGACGTGGCGTTCCGTGCCGTCGAAGTGCCGGCCGGCACGCACGAGCTCGTGTTCCGCTATCACCCCGGCGAGCTCTGGGTCGGCGGGGCGATCTCCGCCGTGGCAGCCGCCCTCAGCCTCCTGGCCGCCGGCTGGCTCGCCCTCCGGCGGCCGCCGCAAGCCGACTGACCGGGACCGGCCTCGCGTGGGCGGCAAGCGAAAGGGAATCTGGCTCGGCGCCTTTCTGCTGCTGGCCACCGTCTTTCTGCTGCTGGCCTTCCGGGGCCAGTGGAGCGCGCTCGACGATGCGTGGGCGACGACGGACGGCGGTTGGAGGTTCCGGGGCGGCTGGCTTCTCGCGGCCCTGGCCCTGGGCGTCTCGAATCTGCTCGGGATGGCGATGCTCTGGACCTGGCTCGCCCGCAAGCTCGGCCAGGGCGTGACCTACCGGGAGGGCACGGTCGCATGGCTGGGCGCCAATCTCGGCCGCTACATCCCCGGCAAGGTATGGCAGCTGGCCGGACTGGCCGCCTACCTGAAGGGACGAGGCCGCTCCGGCTCCACCGCGCTCGTCTCCGCGCTCGTGTTCCAGATCGTCATCCTCCTGAGCGGGATAGCGGTCGCGCTGCTGACCCTGCGAGGCCAAGCGAGCGCCGCGTTCGGCGGGTCGCTCGTTCCACCGCTGACGATCATCGTCGCCCTGGCGGCGACGTTGCATCCCGCGGTCTTGCGACGGGCCACGAGGGTGCTGGGCCGCTGGCTGAAGGAGGACACGGAAACCGCGGCGCTCCCGCATGCCGGAGGGGGATCGCGTCACGTCGGCTGGGTGCTGGGCGCCGCTCTCCTTCCGGCCTGGGGAGTGTACGGGGTCGGGCTCTGGTGCCTGACGGCGGGGGTATCCGCGGGGCCGGTCGGCGGCGACGTGTGGAGCTTCACGGGCGTCTTCGCGGGCAGTTATGTTGCAGGGTACCTCTCGCTGGTGACCCCGGGAGGGCTGATCGTGCGGGAGGGGGTCATGACGCTGCTTCTGGCTGCCGTGACGCCGATTCCGGCCGCCATGGCCGCCGTGCTGGCCGTGCTCGCCCGCCTCTGGACCATCGTGTCGGAGATCACCGCCTTTGGTGTCGCCGCGGCTGCCGGCGGACTTCGGCACGGCTCGGGGTCGCCCCGGAAAGGAGGGCCATCGATGGATCGGAGCGGCGTCGAATGACCGCACCCGATGCGTCCCTCGCGGCCGGATCGGGGCGGGGAAGGGCCGTGGTCGTCCTCCCCACCTACAACGAGTGCGAGAGCCTGGGCAAGATCGTCCCCCGCATCCTGGAGCAGGACGACCGCCTCGACGTGCTGATCGTCGACGACGCCTCGCCCGACGGAACCGGCGAGCGCGCCGAGCAGCTGGCGCGCGAGAGCGCCCGGGTTCGGGTGCTTCACCGGGCGGCGAAGCTCGGGCTCGGCTCCGCCTATCTGGCCGGCTTCCGGGAGGGCGTAGGCCGGGAGTACGACTTTCTGATCGAGATGGATGCGGACCTATCCCATGACCCGACCTACCTGGCCGGGTTTCTGAAAGCGATCGAAGCTCATGACCTCGTCGTCGGCTCCCGTTACGTGCAGGGTGTCAACGTCGTCAACTGGCCGATGTCCCGGCTCCTGTTGAGCTGGATGGCGAACCGGTACGCCCGTTGGGTGACCGGCCTGCCGCTCACCGACCTGACGAGCGGCTTCAAGTGCTTCCGGCGCCGGGTGCTGGAGTCGATCCCCTTCGATCGCGTCGCGTCCACCGGCTACGCCTTCCAGATCGAGATGACGTTCCGGGCCTGGAAGGCCGGCTTCGACGTGACCGAGATCCCGATCGTCTTCGTCGAGCGCGCCGAGGGCGAGAGCAAGATGTCGGGCTCGATCGTCCGGGAGGCGATCTGGCGCGTCTGGTCGCTTCGGCTGCGGGCGCTCCTCGGTCGGCTTTGAGCCTGCACCTCGGGCTCGAGGGAGGATGCTCGGGACCGGTGCACGGCGAACCTTCTGTCGCGAGCGTCCTCCGAGCCCCGTGGTGACCGTGCCGACCCTGGCGGTGGAAGGGAGCCAGCTCCCGTTCCTGCAGGAGATGCTGGCCCTGTTCGGCGTCAGCGTGCTTCTGACCTACGTCTGTCACCGCCTTCGGATCGTCCCGATCGTCGGTTTCCTCATCGCTGGCATCCTCATCGGACCCTACGGGCTGGGCCTGGTGCGCGACCTGGAGCTGATTCGGGCCACGGCCGAGATCGGGGTGATCCTGTTGCTGTTCACGATCGGGATGGAGTTCAGCCTCGAGGAGCTCGCACGCATCCGCCGGGTGGTATGGCTCGGCGGAAGCCTCCAGGTGGGAATGACCGTCGCCGTCACGGCGCTCGTGCTCGTCGGCCAGGGAGTGGGTTGGGGCAACAGCGTGTACACCGGTTTTCTGATCGCGTTGAGCAGCACGGCGATCGTGCTCAAGCTGCTCTCGGACCGGGGGGCCATCCGGACGCCGGCGGGACAGGTGTCGCTCGGCGTTCTCATCTTCCAGGACCTCGCGGTCGTCGGGATGGTGCTTCTGATCCCGCTGCTGGCGCCGGGGGAGGGAACAGCTCCGGCGCTCGCGCTCACGCTCGTGAAGGCAGCGGCCATCGTGACCGCGGTGCTCCTGCTGGCGCGCCGGGCCGTGCCGAAGCTGCTCGACCACGTGGCGAACCTTCGCAGCCAGGAGCTGTTCCTGCTGACGGTCGTCGTCATCTGCTTCGGCATTGCCTGGCTGGCCAACCTGGGCGGGGTGAGCCTCGCGCTCGGGGCGTTCCTCGCCGGTCTGGTAGTGAGCGGCAGCCGGTTCCGCGAGCACGCCGTGGGCGAGATCATCCCGCTCCGGACCGTCTTCAACGCGGTCTTCTTCGTATCGGTCGGAATGCTGCTGGACGTCCGCTTTCTGCTCGCCCATCCAGGCTGGATCCTGGTTGGTGCGGCCGCTGTCCTGGTGCTGAAGGTCGCCACCACTGCCGCGGGCGTCCTGGCCGTCCGCTACCCGATCTGGGTCGCCGTCACCGTGGGAGTATGGCTGGCCCAGATCGGAGAGTTCGCCCTCGTGCTGAATCAGGCCGGCCGGCTTGCCGGCCTTTCTCCGGCTGGCCTCGGCACCGTGGGCGACCAGGCGTTCCTCGGCGTGACCATCCTCCTCATGCTGGCCACGCCCTTCGCGATGCGGCTCGAGGGACCGATCCGCCGCAGCCTCGAGTCGAGACCGGTCGGGACCTTGCGGACACGCGCTCGGGGGGAGCCGGCCGTGCCTACCCGCGACCATGTCATCATCGGGGGCTACGGCCTGGCGGGGCGTTTCCTCGAATCCGTGTTCCAGACGTTGCGGATTCCCATCCTCATCGTGGACCTGAATCCGGTCTCCGTGCTGGAAGCTCAGGCACGCGGAGGTCCGGTGCTCTATGGCGACATCGCCCAGAGCCAGCTGCTCTCTCGCGCCGGAATCGCCAACGCCCGTCTTCTCGTGCTTGCCATCAACGATCCCGATGCCTGCCGCCGCGCCGTACAGCGAGCCCGCCTCCTCAGCTCCGCCGTACCCATCGTCGTCCGTACGCCGTTTCTGCTCGATGCCGAGCCTCTGCTGCAGGCGGGCGCCGACGAGGCGGTCGCCGAGGAACTGGAGTCGGCCCTCACCGTCGTCCGCCGCTCCCTGCGTATCTGCGGCGTTCCTTCCGAGGAGGTGGATCTTCAGCTGGCCCGCCTGCGCGAGAGGGCCGCCGTAACCGACTGAGGACCGCCAAATCGGCGACGGCACCCGGAGGGAAGGGTCGGTTCCGCGTTCTGAAGAGCCAGGAAGGGGTGCGAGCTGGAGCCCTAGTTGACATAATGTACATTATGTGCCGTACACGACCACCACAGATCCAACGGGTCGGGGTTGGTTGGTTTCGATTGTCAGGGGCCGCCGGCAGGCGCCGAGTCGTCCTCCGACGGCGGGCTGGCGGGCTCACCGAGGGATGGGAGGGTTCCGAGAGGGCTGTCGGCGGCAGCGGAATCGGCAGCGGAATCGGAAGGATCCCCCGGCGCCGGGAGACCGGGCGCGGCAAACGCGGAGGGTGCGGACGGCGAGCCAGAGGCGAGCAGCGCCTCGATCTCGCCCAGCCGGAGGCGGTAGAGGTTCTCGGCCGGCGCCTCGTCGGCCAGGAGACGATAGGCGGCGGCGGCCTCGTCCAGACGACCCAGCTCGGCCAGGAGGCGCGCCTTTTCGGAGAGGGCTCGGTGCCTCTGGTACGGAATGTGGGCGCCCTCAAGGATCTC
Source organism: uncultured Gemmatimonadota bacterium (assembly GCA_964510615.1). Lineage (GTDB taxonomy): Bacteria > Gemmatimonadota > Gemmatimonadetes > Palauibacterales > Palauibacteraceae. The sequence goes on along the minus strand of CAZEBA010000016.1, from coordinate 27,111 downwards.
GTTCAGCTGTGAGAGGGCGCGCTCGGGCGCGTCCGTGTTCTTGTAGGCCTCGGCCAGAAGGATGCGGACGGCGAAGCCGGCTGGGACGTCGGCCGGCTGGGAGGCGAGTGGCCGAAGGGCCTCCAGGGCGCCCTGCGGGAGCCCCGTCTGCAACTGCAGCCGGGCCAGGAGAAGCCGCGCGTCCGTGGCCGATGGGGTGCCATCGTACCGCGCCACGAAGCCCGTGAGCCGCGGAATCGCGTCCGCGACCGTCAGCGTCGCCCGGAGCTGGTTCAGCTCGAGAGCGGCGCGCGTCGCCAGGTTCTCGCGGTAGCTCCGGTAGTAGAGGGCGCCGCCGACGAGGAGTGCGAGCCCGACGAACACGACCAGAGAGGCACGCTGGTGAATCCGTACCCAGGCCAGTCCCTGCTCTACCACGTGCAGAAACCGATCCTCCTGGGTGAGATCGTCCTTCCGCTTCTTCTTCGCCACGGCTCCTGGCATCTATCCCCGCATCTCCGGATTCGCTGCCGCTGGAAACGACATTACACGAATACCTATAACGTTAGTAATGCAAATATATTATATGAGTTCATCGCTTCCCTACCGGGGAGCGCTGCCAGCTCGACCAGCACCTGAAAGCCGGCCACCGTGCCGCCGAGCTCCTCGATCAGCGAGGCCGCCGCCGCCGCGGTGCCGCCCGTCGCCAGCAGGTCGTCGATGATCAGAACGCGCTCGCCCGGCCCCACCGCATCCGCCTGGAGCTCGAGGTGGGCGTTGCCGTACTCCAGCTCGTACTCGGCCGCCACCGTATCGCCAGGGAGCTTTCCCTGCTTTCGTACCGGCACGATCGGGATTCCGAGACGGAGCCCGAGCGGCACGCCGAACAGGAAGCCGCGGGATTCGATGGCCGCGATCTTCTCCGCCCCTACGGCCCCGGCACGCTCCGCGAACACCTCGATCACATCCGAGAACAGCGCATGATCCCGGAAGAGCGGCATCACATCCCGAAACAGGATCCCGGGTCGCGGAAAGTCCGGGTATTCCCGGAGGCTCTGCCGCACACGCTCCGCGACCTCTTCCGCCCGTTCGGGCCGCAACGATTCGGGGGCCTTCCGGCCCGAGCCCGGCCCACGGCCGGACGATTCCATCGGTTTCATAGGCTCAGGAAGCTACCGGACCATGGAAGGGAGCGTCAACGTGATGTGAGGACCCCGAGAAGCACGAAGCCGCCGATGAGAAGGACGGCGAACAGAACGGTCAGGAGGTTGAAGTACCGGTCGATGAACCGCCGGATCGGCTCGCCGAAAACCCTGATCAGCCCGGCGACGAGGAAGAACCGCAGCCCCCGGCTCACGGCCGTCACCATGGTGAAGGCGAGAAACGGCACCTGAAAGCCGCCAGCCGCGATGGTGAACACCTTGAACGGGATCGGCGTGAACCCTGCCGCGCCGAGGGCGAGCACCAGGTTCTGGCGATAGGCCGCGCCGATGGCGGCGTACTCATCGGAATACCCGTACGTCTCGATGATGATGCGGCCGACCCCCTCGTAGAGGCCGACTCCGATCAGATAGCCAACCATCGCCCCCAGGAGAGAGCCGACGGTGCAGAGGCCGGCGAAGCGCAAGGCACGGCGGGGATTCCCCAGCGCCAGAGGGATCAACAGCACGTCCGGCGGGATCGGGAAGATGAACGATTCGACCGTCGCGATCCCGAACAGGGCCGCCGGCCCGCCGGGGCGGTAGGCCCAGTCCAGGACCCAGTGGTAGAGCCGCCGAAGCGGGCCTCGCGGCGGGGGCGTTCCCTCCCCTGCCCCGCCCGCCGCTTCCGTCCGGCTCACCAACCGTGCTCCCCGATCAGCGGAACGAAACGAGCGCGATCGATCACCTCTGCCACGAACCGCCCCGAGCGGTTCCGGACCCGAACGAGTCTCTGATCCTGGCCGTCGCCGATGGGAACCAGCAGACGTCCCCCCTCCGCGAGCTGCCCGTAGATGTGGACCGGTAGCTCGGGCGGGGCCGCTCCGATCAGGATCGCATCGAACGGGGCCGCCTCGGGCCAACCGCCGCTCCCGTCTCCGGTCGTCAGACGAACGTTCCGGATCTCGACCTCCGCCAGCGCGATGCGGGCGGCCTCCGCCAGCTCCGGGATACGCTCGATGCTGAAGACCTCTCGGGCCAGCAGGGCGAGCAACGCCGTCTGGTAGCCCGATCCGGTCCCTATCTCGAGCACGCGCTCCTCGCCGGTGAGCTCGGCCAGCACCAGGTGAAGCGCGTGGACGCCCGGCCGCGAGATCGTCTGTCGGTGGCCGATCGGCAGGGCCACATCGGCGTAGGCACGATGCCGCACGGCTTCGGGGACGAACTGGTGGCGAGGCACCGAGGCGAACGCGTGAAGAATCGCCAGATCGACCACACCCGCCTCCTGGAGTCTATCGACGAGCCGCTGGCGCTGCCGCTGATAGGCTCCTTTCAGGACGGAAGCGCCCACGTCCTCACCTCTTCGATGAGCCGGTAGTTCGTCAGATCGAGGTGCAGCGGCGTGATCGACACGTAGCCGCTGTCCACGGCACGAAAGTCCGAGTCGTCCCGGCCCGTCCAGTGCGATTTGCCTCCCCCGATCCAGAAGAACTCACGACCGGCCGGGTCCCGGCTTCGCGTGAGCGAGTCCGAGTACACGCGTCGGCCGAGAGCCGTGACCAGCGATCCCTTGACCTGCTCGGCCGGCAGGTCGGGCAGGTTGATGTTGAAGAACGTCTCCTCGGGAAACCCCTGTCGGTGCACCAGCGCCTGCAGGAGGCGTTCCAGAAGGTCCGTGTAGGTGGCCAGCCTATCCTCATCCCGGCCGGTGAAGGAGACGGCGATCGATGGGATCCCGAGGATCGTGCCCTCCATCGCGGCCGCCACCGTGCCGGAGTAGAGCACGTCCTCGCCCATGTTGGGGCCGTGGTTGACGCCGGAGAGGACGAAGTCCGGCCGCGGATCACAGAGGCGGTTGAGCGCCAGCAGCACGCAGTCGGTGGGAGTGCCGTCCAGGGCCAGGCGGTCCCGACCGGCGGCCGTGGCTCGCAGGGGAGCATGCAGGGTCAGCGAGTGACTCGCCCCGCTTCGCTGGCGGTCGGGAGCGACGACGACCACGTCGCCGAGCCGCCGTGCCGCCCGTTCCAGCACGCCGAGTCCGGGTGCGTGGATCCCGTCGTCGTTCGTGCAGAGGAAACGAAGCGGCCGATCGCCCATCCCGGAGCCGCCCGCCGGCTCGGCCGGAGGTGCGATCAAACCGAGCCGAGCACCTCGACGAGCGCGTC
>CAZEBA010000016.1:0-23818 GCA_964510615.1 uncultured Gemmatimonadota bacterium | reverse complement strand
TGCCCGTAACGGTCAAGATGCGCATGGGCTGGGACCACGGCGACCTCAACGCGCGACGAGCGCGTCGGCCTCCTGCCTCAGGTCGCGCACGAGTTCGGAGTCGAGGGCCACCCGGGAGGCCTTGGCCAGCTTCCCGTGCTTGCGCAGCTGATCCAGCTTCTGGCGGGCGCCTTCGATCGTGTACTTCTCCACGTACAGCAGGTGGCGGAGCAGCTCGATGAGCTTGATCTCGCGCCGCCGGTAGACACGGTTGCCGCCCGCGTTCTTCGCCGGCCGCAGGACCGGGAACTGGCTCTCCCAATAGCGGAGCACGTGCGGCTTCAGGTCGGTGATCTCGCAGACCTCTCCGATCGAGTAGTACTCCTTGGCTGCGATGCGCTCGTTCAAGGTGCTCAACTCCAGCGTTCGGGTTTCGGGTCCCGTGCCATCAGGTTCGCCAACGCCTGGGCGGGGGCGACGCCGCCGTACAGAATCGAGTGAACGGCGGCCGCGATCGGCATCTCGACCGTGTGGCGCTCCGCCAGTTCCACGGCCGCCCTCGTCGTCCGGATTCCCTCCACGACGTTGTGCATCCCGGCCAGGACGTCGTCCAGCGCACGGCCCGCCCCGATCGCCAGGCCGACCTTGCGGTTCCGGCTGAGGTCCCCGGTGCACGTGAGGATGAGATCGCCGATCCCGGCCAGCCCGGCCAGCGTGTGCTCCTCGGCTCCGAGCCGGGTTGCAAGGCGAATAATCTCGGCGAGCCCGCGAGTGATCAAGGCCGCTCGGGCGTTGTTTCCCAGCTGCAGGCCGTCGCTGATTCCTGCGGCCAGGGCGATGACGTTCTTGAGGGCACCGCCCAGCTCCGTGCCGACGACGTCGGCCAACGTGTAGATGCGAAAGTGCGGGTTCTGAAACAACCGCTGGACCGCATCGCGGTTGACCTGCGAACGCGAGGCCGCAGCGCAGGCGGTCGGCAGCCCTCGAACCAGCTCTTCGGCGAAGCTGGGCCCGGACAGCACGACGCACCGCTCGCCCATCCGCTCGCCGAGCACTTCGGCGAACACCTCGCTCATCCGCAGGTCGGTCCCGACCTCGATTCCCTTCGAGGCGCTCACCAGCACGGTCTCTGCTTCGAGATGCGGCCCGGCCCGCTCGAGCACCTCGCGGACGAAATGCGAAGGAACCACGCTTACGACCACCCTCGCTCCGCTCACTGCCTTCGCCACGTCCGTTGTTGCCCGGAAGCTCGCCAGCTCGACGCCCGGTAGGTACTTCGCATTTGCGCGCGCTCCGCTGATCTCGGCGGCAACGGACTCGCTATGGGCCCAGGCGGAGACGTCGTGTCCATTGCGCGCCAGCACGTGGGCCAGCGCCGTGCCCCAGCTGCCGGCCCCGAGAACACAGACCGGTCGGGTCAACGTTCCGTGCCCTCCTCGGAGGGCTGCCGTGATTCCCCACCGGCACGGTTGCGCTCGCGGTAGGCGCGAAAGCCCAGCTCTTCACCGTGAATGAGCCGAACGAGGTTGGCGCGGTGGGTCCACCAGACGAACACGGCGATTCCCAGGGCAAAGGCGATGGTCTCGCCCGGCGCGTCCTCCAGGTAGGCCAGCACGGGGACGACGCTAGCGGCGACCAGGGACGCGACGGAGACGAAACCGGTGATCAGCACCAGGCCGATCCACACGAGCATCGCGACCGTCACCGCGATCGGCGCCAGCGCGAGCATTACGCCCGCTGCCGTCGCCACCCCCTTGCCACCCCGGAGATGAAGGAAGATCGACCAGACGTGGCCGGCGACGGCGGCAATGCCGTAGACGATCCCCAGGAACGGCCATCCGCGCCCATCCCACATGGGGAACAGCCAAACCGGCAGGAAGCCCTTGAGCACATCGAACAGGATGACTGGCGCGGCCCACCGGAGCCCCAGGACCCGATAGACGTTGGTGGCGCCTGTGTTCCCGCTCCCCAGCGCCCTGAGCTCCACACGCGCCAACCGACCGGCCAGATAGCCGGACGGGATCGAGCCCAGGAGATACGCAACCACCGTGAGAATCGCCGGTCTCACCTGCGCCCCTCCTCCCTCCTCTTGAGCCGGAAGCGGATCGGCGTGCCGACGAAGTCCCATGCCTCGCGGAAGCCGTTCTCGACATACCGAAGATAGTGCCTTGCCAGCTCCTTCGGCCGATTCAGCCACAGCACGAAGAGCGGTGGAGCCGTGGACACCTGCGTGCCATAGAGGATCTTGACCTCGCCCCGCGTGCCGTGCGGGGGCTGCCGCCTGGCGGTCAATTCGCCGAGCCTCCGGTTGACATCGTTGGTGGAGATCCGCTGCTCGCGCCGCGCCTGCACCTCGAGAGCGACCTCGGCGGCCTTTCGCACGCGAAGTCCCGTCAGTGCTGAGGTCGTGATGATGGGCACCTTCCGGAGCAGGGGCGCTCGCTCGCGAAGCTCCTGCTCGAAGCCGGCGTGGATGTCGGGCCCCCGATCCTCCCCCAGATCCCACTTGTTCGCCACCAGGACCAGCCCACAACCGGCCTCCCAGGCCTGCTCGCCAATGCGGAAATCCTGATTCGTTACGCCCGCCGCCACGTCGACGATCAACAGGCAAACATCCGAGCGCTCGATCGCGCGGGCCGCCCGGATCCGGCTGTAGAACTCCAGCTCCGTCTCGACCCGCGCGCGACGCCTGAGGCCGGCCGTATCGACCAGGCGGATGCGAATCCCGTTCAGGGTCACGTACGTATCGATCGCGTCGCGCGTGGTGCCGGCTTCCTCCGCTACGATGACTCGCTCCTCGCCGAGGAGCCGGTTCACGTAACTGGACTTTCCGACGTTCGGCTTCCCGATGACCGCCAGGCTCACGTCGTGCTCCTGTGCGGTGGTCGCTCCTGTCTCGGGAAGCACGGCGACGAGCCGGTCCAGCAGATCGCCACTCTGCTTTCCGGAGAGCGCGGAGACGGCAACCGGATCACCCAGACCGAGCTCGTAGAACTCGACATGGGCAAGCGATCCATGCGGCTCGTCGACCTTGTTGACGGCCACCAGTACCGGCCTTCCCGAGCTGCGCAGCAGGTCGGCGATGTGCCGGTCGACCGGTGTCAGCCCTTCGCCGCCGTCGACCACGAACAGGAGCGCGTGCGCGTGCTCGATCGCCGCCAGCACCTGCTGACGCACCTCCGCCGCGATCCCGTGGCCGGGCTCGTCCGTCACCCCGCCGGTGTCCGCCAACAGGAACGTACGCCCGCCCCAATCGGCGCTGGCGAACTGCCGATCCCGGGTGACCCCAGCCTCCTCGGCCACGATCGCCAGTCGGCGGCCGACGATGCGATTGAACAGCGTCGACTTCCCCACGTTGGGTCGACCCACGATGGCCACGGTCGGAACATCGTGCAGCCGGTCCCCCGGCCGGACGGCACTCAGCGCCACGTCCTCAGCACGTCGGTGACGTGCTCGCCCGCCCGGATCTCCGCGCGCGGTCGGGCGGCACGCAGCTCGTCCAGCGACCGATCGTCGAGAAACACCTCGTCATCGCTGAGGGCCGAGCGGGGCAACACCGCCAGATCGAACGAGACGCCGTCGAGCCCACGCAGATAGTCGGCGCCGGGGAGCAGCCCGGCGCTCGTCACGGACGGGCCGTAGAGGGAGTTGGCCAGCGACCTCGTTGTCAGCTCGGCCCCGCACGCGGCCTGTATCTCGCCGCTCACCCGCTGCAGGGTCGGACCCATCGCGCGTCCGGTCAGCAGGATCACTCGCCTCCCCGACAGGGAGGGCAGATGCGGAAGATCGGACCGGATCGCCTGCTGGAGGCGGGAGATCGCGCCGACTCCGTTGCTAACCAGCTCGTCGTTGTCGAAGTACTCCGCTCCCGGTACCTCGACCCCGGCCGCCAGAAAGAGCTCGTCCGCCGCGTAACACCAACCGTATCCCCGCTCCGCGCTCGCCCGATCTCGGACCGTCTCCACCTGCCGGAGCGCGTTCCGACACTCGTCAGCCGTCAACGGGCGGACGGCCGCATCCCGATGGAACCGGGTCAGACCCACGGGCACGACGGAGAGCGACAGCACGGCCGCACCCCGCCGATACAGGTCCTGGATCGTGCGTTCGAGGATCTCGCCGTCGTTCCATCCCGGGCACAGGACGACCTGGGCATGGTAGGCGATCCCGCTCGCCGCCAGCCGATCCAGGTGTTCGTTGATCTCGCGCGACCTGGGGTTCACGAGCATCCGGGCCCGTGCGTCGGGATCGGTCGCATGCACGCTCACGTAGAGGGGCGAGAGCCGCTGCTCAGCGATCCGCGACCAATCCTCCTCGCGCAGGTTGGTAAGCGTCACGTAGTGCCCGTACAGGAAGGAGAGCCGATAGTCATCGTCCTTGATGTACAGGCTGGCCCTCAGCTTGTCGGCCTTCGGGTTGCCCTTCACGAAGCAGAAGGAACAGGCGTTCGTGCAGCGACGAATCTTGTCCGGCTCCGGCACCAGGCCGAGCGATTCGTACTCCTCCTTCTCGATCTCGTAGGTGATCGGCTGGCTGTCGGGGGCCTCGGCCTCCAGCACGGTGAGCTCGGAGACCTCGAGGTACTGGAGATCCAGCGCGTCGCGGACCTCCTGCCCGTTCAGGCGGAGCAGGAGCGTGCCCGGCCGGATCCCCAGCTCGTCGCCGATGGAGTCCCTGCGTACCCGCGCTACCCGGATCATCCGGAAGCTTCCAGGGCGGCGGGGCAGAATCCCGTGCCCGGGGCGGGAAGCACGGCGGGTCTACGAGCTCTCGGGAGCGAGAACTCGCCTGGCCTCGAGAAGCTGAAACACGGGCACGAGCACCCTGACGACGGCGAGCTCGCCCAGTGCCACCACGTTGGCATGATCCTTCTGCGAGAAGATCTCCACGTCGATATCCGCCGCTTGCAGCTGCCCTGCCAGGACCGCCGCCTCGGCCTCATCGGCGCCGCGGGCGGCCTCCGCCCAGCCGGAGATCAGCGGCACGCGCTGGTGGTCGTCGCACAGTGCCGTGTGCCGGCCGCCACGTCGGCAGTCGGGGCAAACCGGGGTGCGGCATACGGCACAGCGGTGGCGCGCCAGGTGGCTCCGGTGCCGGGTGCACTGGCTGGGACGGTCGAGCAGGCCACACCACGCACAGCCCCCATCCGCCAGCGGCCGCTCCCTGCCGCAGGCCTCGCAGCGTCGTGCCCCCTCCCGCCAGGGCTCAGGCTTGCGGCTCCGCCGCCCCGTGTCCGTCACGCGCACCCGGCCTGTCGGTGACTGGGAAGTCGGTCAGCCGCTCGCGGGCTGCTGAAAGCGAAACCCGGCGATGGGGGCTTCGCTGGTCAGCTCGACCTGGAAGAGCTCGGTGTCCCCATCCGGCGGGATCACCAGCTGCAGCTGCTCGGTGGCGGCGATCTCGCCCTGCGGGCCCACGAACTCGATCGGAACCGTAACCGTCGCGCCGGCCTGGTCGCTCCGACCCATCACCATCCCCTCCACCACGTAGGTGTCCTCGCCGCGCTCGCGCAGCTGGACGTTCTCGAGGCTGAAGGCAAGGCTGCCCCGTTGCTGGATCGCCTCCAGGGCGCGCGCCGCGTCCTTCGACTGGCTGGCGGCGTTCGCCAGCAGCGTGTAGGCATCGAAATCGTACGGATACCACTCGACGAGAAGCGCGCTCAGCTCGGCCGCCAGCGCAAGATCCCCCGCCTCGAGTGCCGACGTCGCCAGATTGTTGAGGGCATCGCGGTCGTACGGGTTCAGCTCGCGAGCCTTCTGGAAGGCGACGACCGCGTCCGCGAACGCCTCGGCTTCGTAGAGCCCGACGCCGACCTGATTCCATTGATCGACGTCGAGATCGTCGCGCGCCAGCAGGCTGGCGAAGGTCGGCTGGGCCGCCTCCGGGTCGCCTGCGATCACGAGGGCGAGTGCGTAGTTCATCTCCGCCATCACGTCGCCGGGATGGCTGTCCGCGAACGCCTTCAGGGCCGCGGTGGCCTCGTTGTCCCGACCCTGCGAGCGCAGCGCCTCCGCCAGGTTGAGCGATGCGTCCCGAGCCTGGTCACTGGGGTCATCCGCCTCGACCGCCTGCTGGAACTCCGCGATGGCGGCGTCCACATCGCCGAGGTTCTCGTACAGGAGGCCGGCATTGTTGAACGACCGCGAGTCCTTCTTGATCGCGTTGGCCTTCAGGAACGACGCGAGCGATGCTTCCTGGTCCCCGGCCTGATAGTGTTGGATCGCCTCGTTGTAGGCCGTGGCCCACCCGTTGAACCGCGAGTTGTCCGCACGATCCTGACACTCCGGGCTGGCGGCAACGAAACGATCCAGCAGCGCGTCGGCCGCCTCGAAGTCGCCGAGCCCGATGTTCGCCTCGGCCGCCAGCCAGAGCGCCGTGGGATCCTCATCGTCTTCGATCTCCGATTCCAGCTCTCCCAGCGCCTCCGCGTACAGCACCTGTTGCTGCTGCGCGTCCTGCGTCTCGCCCGCCTGCGTCAGCTTCTCCACCGCGACCTCGGTCTCCGAGGTCGACACGAGGCGACATTCCTCCTCCTGCGGTTCCTGGCCTGCCAGACCGGAAGGGACGACGCCGGCGGCGGCCAGACCCAAGGCGATGACGAAAGGTCGGAGGCTCGCTCCTGAGTTGCTCATTGGTCGGGAGTTCCCCATCTCGGGTTGATGTCATCTTGCGGCCGACGGCCCGCCGGCCGCCGGTGCAAAATCGACCGGACACGCCACCCACGCCAGTGCCCCTTCCCCCGCCGATCGCGCGCCCTCTCCTACACGATACGTCTCCTGCTGGGTCCGCGTGGCTGCTGTTTCAGTACACCAGCCCGTGCGCGGTGTTGAACAGGATGACCCTCTCGCCGTCCGCCAGCTCGCCGGCGGCGCGGAGCCGTCGGGCGGCCGCCAGCGTGGCGCCTCCTTCGATCGAGGCGCTGATGCCGGTCCTGCCGAGCTCATCGGCTGCCGCCTCGGCCTCTTCATCGCGGACCGCGAGGGCGGTCCCGCCGCTGCTGCGTAAGGCGCGCAGGATGAGGAAATCTCCCAGGGCCGCGGGCACGCGGAGTCCATACGCCCGCGTGCGGGGCTCCTTCCACGGCTCCGCTTCTTCAGCATTGGCCTGAAAGGCGCGAACAATGGGGGCGCATCCCTCCGCTTGCACCGCATACAGGCGGGTGCTCGCCGGGCAGACTCCCAGCATCTCCATCTCCTCCAGCGCCTTCCAGCTTCCGATGAGCCCCGTGCCGCCTCCGGTCGGGTAGACGATCGCATCGGGAGGCTGCCAGTCCAGCGCCTGGAGGATCTCCAGCATCATCGTCTTCTTCCCCTCGATCCGGTACGGCTCGCGCAACGTGGAGAGGTCGAAGGCGCCGGAGGCGGCCGCGTACGCCCTCGACCGGGCGCCGCAATCGTGGATCATGCCGTCGACGAGATGCACCTCGCCTCCGGCCGCTACGGCGCGGCGCACCACCGAGTCGGGCGTGTCCACGGGCAGGTAGACGCGCGCCCCGGCCCCGGCCCGACTCGCGTAAGCGGCGAGCGAAACGCCGGCGTTTCCGGCGCTCGGCATCACGAAATGCTCCATGCCGGCGCGAACGGCCCGGGTAACGGCCGCTGCCAGTCCCCGGTCCTTGAAGCTCCCCGTCGGGTTCCGACCCTCGTCCTTCACGTATGGAACGAGCCCCTCGAGGCCGTCGAGGGCGCGAACGGCCAGCAACGGCGTCGCGCCCTCGCCCAGGCTCACCGGGTCTTCGTCCGGATGGATCGGCAGAAGCTCGCGGAATCGCCACATGCCGAAATCGCACGGGCGGCGAGCCCAAACCTCGGTAAGACCTCCCGCATCCAGCTCGTCCAGCGGATACCGCACGAGGAGGGGCTTCCCGCACTCCGTACAAACCGAAGCGCCCGGCACTGCAGCCATGCCCGCGCCGCAGCTCCCGCACTCGAGGGTGAAAGGCATCATGGGTTGCCGGCGTCGGCACCCTCAGCGTCGGCACCCTCAGCGTCGGCACCCTCCGCACCGGCGCCCAGGGCGGTCGCCAGGGCGGCACGCAGCCGTTCGAGCGCCTCCCCGCGTCCGAGGATATAGGCCACGTCGGGCACATCGGGACCCTCGACCGCTCCGGTCAGCGCCGCCCGCACGGGGTGATAGAGCCGCCGACCCGCCACCCCCGCCTCCCGGCCAGCGTCGGCCAGCGCGGCCTTCAGCCGCTCCCGGCTCCACTCCTGCAGCCCCGCCCACCGCTCGACGACCGAGCGCAGGGCGACCTGCGCGCTCTCCATCGCCAAGGCGTCCCGGGCCACGGGTGCAGCGAGGTCCGGCGGCGGGAGGACGAGGGCGCAGACGGGGTCCGCGTCGGCCAGGGTCGAGATGCGCTCGCGCAGGACCTCGGCCAGCGCACGCAGCTGTGCGTCCCGCACTCCGAACCGTCCGGCCAGCCACTCTCCCAACACGGCCGCCAGGTGATCGATCGACTCTCGCCGATAGTGTTGTCCCGACAGCCACCGGAGCTTCTCCGGGTCCACCCTCGGGTTGGCGACGCCGATCCGGTCGAGATCCACGCGCTCGACCAGCTGGTCTCGCAGCAACACCTCCTCGCCGTCCGGACTCGACCACGAGAGGAGCGAGAGGAAGTTGAGCACCCCGTCCGGGTGGTACCCGCCGTCCCGGTACTCGAGCACCCCGGGGGCGCCGGAGCGCTTGGAGAGCTTTCCGCCCTCGGGATCCAATACGGACGGCAGATGAAGGAACTCGGGCGGCTCGGCGCCGAGGGCATGGTAGAAGAGCACCTGCTTCGGCGTGTTCGAGAGGTGTCCCGCTCCGCGGATCACGTGGGTGATCGCCATCAGCAGGTCGTCCACGACCGCCGCGAAGTTGTAGGTCGGCCTGCCGTCGGAGCGCAGGATGACCTGATCGCCCATCTGCTCCCCATCGACTGTCAGGGTCCCGCGCGCCCGGTCCCGATACCGGATCGGTCCGGGATCCACCCGGAAACGGACGGACGGCCTCCGGCCGGCGGCCACCATCGCCTCGGCCTCGTCGGAGGAAAGGCGCCGGCAGCGGCCATCGTAGCGGAGTTCTCCCCGGACCGCCTTCGCCGCCGTCCGCCGTGCCTCCAGCTCTTCGGGAGTGCAGTAGCAGTGGTAGGCTCGTCCCAGCTCCAGGAGCCGGTCCGCGTGCTCCCGGTAGATCTCCAGCCGCTCGCTCTGCCGGTACGGGCCGCGGTCGCCTCCCCGCATCGGGCCCTCGTCGCGGTCGAGCCCCAACCAGTCCAGGGCAGCGACGATCTCGCGCTCGGCGCTCTCGACGTGCCGCTCGAGGTCCGTATCCTCGAGCCGCAGGATGAACTGCCCATGCTGCTGGCGCGCGAACAGCCAGTTGAGCACCGCCGTGCGGGCGTTCCCCAGGTGCAGCGACCCGGTCGGGCTCGGCGCGAACCGCGTCCGAACCGTCATCACGAATCCGCTGCGAGCGCTGCCACGATCCGCTCCGCGGTCTCCCTCCCCACCCCGGGCGTCGCCATCAGCTCGTCGAGGGTCGCCGCCCGGATCGCCGCCAGGCTGCCGAAGCGCTGCAGCAGCTGCTGCTCGCGAGCCGGGCCGACGCCCCGGATGCCCGACAGGCGGGATCGGAGCACCTGTCGTCGCCGCAGCGAGCGGTTGTAGGCGAGAGCGAACCGGTGCGCCTCATCTCGTGCCCGCTGGAGCCAATGAAGGCCGGCGTTCCGCCGATCCAGCCGCACCGGCTCCTTCTCCCCGGGCCGGTACACTTCCTCTTCCTGCTTGGCGAGCGCCAGGGCGCTCAAGTCCGACACGCCGGCCGCCTCCATGGCCTGCAACGCCGCCGCCAGCTGCCCCCTGCCGCCGTCGATCAGCACGAGATCGGGCAGCCTCCGACGCTCCCGAACACGGCGGTCGAAGTAGCGGGACACGATCTCCTGCATCATGGCGTAGTCGTCGACCTGGCCGGTCGGGAGCCGGCGAATCCGGAAGCGGCGATACTCGTCCTTGAGCGGCCTCCCATCCTCCAGCCAGATGGCGCTCCCGACCGAGGCTGCACCCGCCAGGGTCGAGATGTCGAAGCACACGATGCTTCTGGGTTCGGCGGCGAGCTCGAACGCGTCCGCCAGTGCCCGAGCGGCCGCCGGAGCCGGCGTGCCGCCGGCCCCCGCTTTCCCCGCCTCCGGCGTCGCCCCGAGGCGCAGGCGCTCCTCGCGCAGCACCTCGGACGCGTTGGCTGCGGCGAGTTCGACGAGTCGCCGCTTCCGTCCCCGTCGAGGGACGGTCACCCGCACCGGGCCGCCTCGACGTGCGGAGAGATGCTCCGCCATGAGAGGGCGATCGTGGAAGTCGGTGGGCACCAGGAGCTCGCCGGGCAGGTCCTGCCGGCGCAGGAAGTGGGCGGCCACCAGCGCGGCGGTGACCGCTGCATCGCCTTCGTCCTGCACGTTCTGGAGAAAGTGGACCTCCCGGCCCAGAAGGCGGCCCTCGCGAACCTTCAGGATCACACCGCACGCGAGCGAATCCTCCCGCTCCAGACCCACGACGTCCAGGTCGCCGCCTCGGTGGTCGACGGCCGCCTGCCGCCGCTCGATCGCCCCTAGGCCGCGCAGTACATCCCGAAGCTCGCCGGCCCGCTCGTACTCCATCGCTTCCGAGGCCTGGCTCATCCTCTCCACCACCCGGCGCCGAACAGCGGCCGTACGGCCGCCGAGCACCTCCAGAATCTCTTCGATCATGGTCCGGTACTCGGCCGCGCTCTGGTAGCCCGCGCACGGCGCCTTGCAGCGCCCGATGTGGTAGTCGAGGCAGGGCCGGGGCGGAAGCTCGTCGGGCAGCGCGTAGTGGCAGCTGCGAACGGTGTAGAGCTCCTTGATCATGCGCAGCGCGCTTCTCATGGAGCCCACGTTGGTGTACGGGCCGAAGTAGCGGCTGCCGTCCCGTTCCAGCCGTCTCGTCACCTGCACGCGCGGAAATGCCTCCTGGACGCTCACCCGGATATACGGATAGCTCTTGTCATCCCGAAGCTGGATGTTGAATCGCGGATGGTACTCGCGGATCAGGTTCCACTCCAGCAGGAGTGCTTCGCCCTCGGATTCGACCACGTAGCTCTCAACCGAGGCGATCTGGCGGGCGAGCTGACGCCCCCTCGGCGACGCGTCCTGTCCAGCCCCGAGGTAGCTTCGAACCCGGGCCCGCAGGGATTTTGCCTTGCCCACGTAGAGGACACGACCGCTCCGGTCGCGGAACAGGTAGACCCCGGCCTTCGCCGGCAGCCGGCGAATCTGGCGCTCCAGCGCAACTCGCGTCTCAGCCATGGCGCATCGGGCGGGGAGGTCTACGGGCGATCGCGAGATAGACTACACCTGCCGTCAGGAGCGTTCCCGCCAGGAGGACGGCAGCCCCGCCCGTGCTCTCCGCGTCGAGCCGGCTCGCCAGGCCGACCCGTACCGCCTGACCGGAGGCAGCGGCGACCACGCTGGCCAGCGCGACCCGAAGGAGCGGCCGCAGCGCGTCTCGGTCGAAGAGCGCACCCACTCGCCGCCGCAGCCCGGACCACAGAAGCACGAGGTTCAACCAGGATCCAGCCGAGCCTCCGAACGCGAGCCCGGACGCCGCGAGAGCTCCGTAACCGGCCGCGCGCATCCACCACATGGAGGCGGCTCCCAGGGCGATCCCGCTCGTAACCGAGACCGCCGCCAGACGCATGGGAGTCTTGGTGTCCTGCATGGCGTGGAATCCGCCTGCGAACAGTTTGACGGAGCTCGACGCCACCAAGCCGACGGCGTAGGCGATCAGGATGCCGCTCACCAGCTGGGTGCTCGCCTCGTCGAACGCCCCCCGCTGGAAGACAATGCGGACGGCAAGGTCGCCGAACAGGATCAGCGCGATCGCGGACGGCAGCACGAAGTAGACGATCTGGCAGAAGCCGTTCACCAGCCGGGGAGCCAGGGCCTCACGTGCCGTCTCGCGGGACATCTCCGGCAGCGCTGCGGTCGCCACCGAGATCCCGAACAGGCTCAACGGCAGGTAGGCGAGGCGCTGGGCGTAGTAGAGGCCCACCACTGCCCCGGCCGGGAGGAAGCTCGCCAGCAACACATCGGCGAAGCTGGCGAGCTGGAAGATCCCCTGGCTCGCCGCCACCGGTACCATGTTTCGCATCACCCGTCGCACGGGATCCGAGGCTCCTTCGCCGACCGTCCTCGCTCCCGTCAGGATCGGCCGCAGCCCGCCGACGAGCCGTCGGGCCGTGGGGAGCTGCACGGCGAGCTGGAGCACGCTGCCCGCCAGCGTGGACCAAGCGAGCACGTGAATCAGCCGACACCAGCCCAGGCGGGCTCCCAGCAGCAGACCGCCGACCTGCGCCAGGTTCCAGAGGGCGGGGGCGGCGAACGGGAGGAAGAACCGGCGATGGCTGTTCAGCACGCCCAGGCACCAGGCCGCGAGGATCATCACCCCGGCCATGGGAAACAGGATCCGCACCAGCTGTGTGGTAAGCGTCGACGCCTCCGGCTCGAAGCCGGGAGCCACGACTCGGGTGAGCCACGGTGCCAGCGCCACGCCTAGCGCCGACAGGATGCCGGCCAGCAGGACCAGGCGGCCGAGAACGCGGCGGGCGAAGCGCTCGGTCTCACCTCCCGGCGCCGGACCACCCTCGAGCAGCGAGCTGTACACCGGTACGAAGGCAGCCGAGAGCGCACCCTCGCCGAGGAGGTTGCGCAGCACGTTGGGGATCTTGAGAGCAGCCGCGTAGGCATCCGCGGCGAACGTCGTCCCGAAGAAGCGCGCGATCACCAGATCGCGCAGGAAGCCGGTGAGCCGGCTGATGAGGATCCCGGCAGCTACCGCTGCGGCGCTTCGACCTTGGCGGCGCGAGCCGCTCAATGGAGCGGTGCCGGCGGGCCGGCTGGGCGGCAGATGGCCTCCGGAGCCCTCCCTTCGTCAGTCACCGGAGTCGCGCGCCGCAGGCTCTCCCCCGGGCGGCAACGCCTCTCGCGGCTCGCCTCTACCCTCCACCAGCGACCGGATGAACACCGCCTCCTCGTGGAGCCCTTCCACCGACTCCGACAGGTAGCTCAGCTCCCCTTCGATGGCCTCGATGCGCGCCTCGAGCTCGCCGGGTGGCGGCTCGCGCGCGATCCGGCGGGCCAGCGCCTGCCCGATCTGCGAATCGATCACGATCGCGAGCAGCGGAATCAGGAGGATCAGTATGACGACCGTGAGAGCCCAGAAGAGCGTCATCGATCTCTACCATCGGGTTGGAGCCTGCCGTGCCGTAAGGGCTAACCCCCTTCGTCCGGACGAGCAACGTACTGTTCTACCGCGGTTCGCACTTCCCGGTCCAGAGCGTGGAGAAACTCGGCGCCGTACCGGGACAGGTAGTAGAGCGGGTTCAGGACGCGCTCCTGGGGCGAGCCGGCCGGGTAGAGGTGGAGAGCGGCTTTGTCCACCTTCTGCCGAAGCGTTGCCTGCCGTTCGCGGACCGCGGCATCCACCGCCTTCTCCAACAGCTGCGCCGCCTTCCTGGCGCCGGCCCGCGCCTTCTCGGCCGTGGCCCGTATCCCCGGCAGCTCCGCCGCCACCGCCTCCGTAACCCGGTCGAAGGCGGCCTCGCGGGAAGCGGATAGCTCCTCCAGCGCCCGAGCGATCTCTGCCGGCCTGCCTTCCTGCACGGCACGGTCGGCCACCACCCGCCCTCCGTCGGCCAGCTCTTCCGGCGAGACCTCGAGGGACGCCAGCACATCGGCCACCTTCCCTTCGATCGCCGTCCAGCCTGTCCGCGGCACCGTGCGCGGCATGGAGACACCCGACCAGCGGAACAGTTCGGGCAGTTGCGCCCAGTACCCGACCTCGGCCGGACCCAGCACCGAGGCGACCACCGGAAGCAGGCACGACTCGGCGACCGGCCGCAACGCAGCGCTGGGTCCGAACGCCTCTGGGTTCCTCTCGACCTCGATCGCCAGCTCATCCACGGAGCGCCTCTCCCCATCCCGACCCCACCTCGCCTCTCCCTCCTCGACGTACACCCTCTCCCGCGCTTGGCCATCGTCGTAGAAGAGGTTGCTGGCGCCCGCCGGCACGGCGAGCTGCGGTTCGAAGCCCGCCCTGCGGACCCGCTCCGTGGAGCTCGCCACCGCCGCCGCCGCGGCGTCGGCCTCCAGGAGGGCCCGGCGGTGGAACGGGGCCAGGGCGCACTTCACCGCCGAGCTTGCCGAATCCAACCACACGAGCTGCCGCCCCTGCAGCACTCCGGCCAGCGCCTCGCCGAACGCGCGCCCGAGGGGCGACCTCGGCCGATACGCATCTCGAAACAGGGTGATGTAGTGATCGATAAACTCCGAACACGGAAGTGCTTGCTCAATATCATCAAGCAGACCGACTATCGCGTCGCCCGGCGTCGCCCGGCCGACGGACCGGCGTTCCCAGCCCTCGGGAGGCGCGAGCCGGAAGCTCCGGAGCGCGTTCGTCGTATCCACCAGGCTGGCCGTTCCCACCTCTTCCCAGTCGTGGTCGTCCGATGCCACCCAGAAGAGGGCGAGCATCGGGCGCCCGTGCCGCCGCTCCAGCGCGGCGGCCAGTTCGATGGCGGTGATCGCCTTGTAGAGGACGAGAAGGGGCCCGAGAAACAGGCAGGGCTGCTGTCCGGTGGTGACGAACGCTCCCTCCCCCGAGAGGATCGCCTCGAGCTTCTCCCGGCTGGCCCCAGACGCGTGACCGAACGCATCGGCGGTCAGCCGAGCCGTGCGACACGACGCCGGCGGGTGGTCCGAGGCCCGACCATGCGTGCCGCCGTCCACGGGTGGGAACAGCCCTACCGCGGCGGGATCCAGGTCCGCGAACCTCCGGCCCAGGGAACCCGGAGCGCCGAAGGGGGCCGGGAGGATCCTCGGCGCCGAGCTCATGCCGCCCTCCCGAGGAAAAGAACGCGTGGCGACGAGGCATCCAGCGGCCTGCCATCGTAGCCGCCGAAGCGCGCCGTCGGAGGCAGGCCCGCCGCCCTCAGCAGCGCCTCCAGTCCCCGTGGCGAGTACAGCCGCACCCGCTCCTCGTACTCTCGCGGCTCGTCGCCGTCACCGGCGGAGATCCGAATGCGCTTGACGACCGCATCTCCCTCGATGCTTCGGGTGAGTTGGACGGATCGACCGTCGATCTCCTTCTCCTCGCTCGGCACCAGGGTCTTCCGCACCCGTGTCGCGTGCAGGAAGTCGAGCAGGAAGCAGCCTCCGGCCACCAGGGACCGTCGAATCTCCCGGGCCACCAGGGCATCGTCTCCCGGGCTCGCGAAGTAGCCGAAGGAGGTGAAGAAGCTGGTGACGGCGACGAACGAGCCGTCCCGGAAGGGCAGCCGGCGCATATCGGCGCGGACGAGCTGGAAGGCCGGCGACGCCGAGCGCCGGGCCCGACGCAGCAGCACCTGCGAGAGGTCGAGCCCGACGGCCTCGATGCCCGCCCGCCTCAGCTCGAGCAAATGGCGTCCGGCTCCGCACGCCAGATCCAGCCACCGGCCACTCGGCCGGCCGACCACCTCGAGCAGCAGCCGCACCGCCTGCGCCGCTTCCTCCCGGTCTCGGTGCGGATAAAGCCGGAGATACTCTTCGCCGAACCAGGACCTGAACCATTCGTCCCTCCCCATCGCTTCCTTCCGACCCACAGCCCTACCGGCCCTTGTGGTAGGGCTCGCCACGCAGGAGCGTGCCGGCCCGGTAGATCTGCTCGGCCAGCAGCAGACGCGCCAGGTCCCGGGGAAGGCTCATGGATGAGAGCGAGATGTGACGGGTCGCCGCTGCGAGCACGGCCTCGGCCAGCCCGAAAGGCCCGCCGACGATGAAGGCCGCTCCCGGCCGCCGGTCCAGGCGCATCTCCTCCAGGTAGCGAGCCAACCCCACGGAAGTCATCGGCTCGCCCCGACGCGTCAGGGCGAGAACGTCGAAGCCATCCGGCACGCGGCCCAGCACGCGGCCCGCCTCCTTGTCGGGGCCAGCCTCGCCTCGACCTGCCGCCACCTCGATCACCTCGAAGGAAAAGTACCGCCGGGCTCGATGCTCGTACTCCCGGATCGGATCTGCCAGCAGCCGGCCCGGTCTTCCGACGGCGAGGATCAGCACCTTCACCGGGCAAGCACGGTGTCACGGAGGTAGCGCTCGCTGTCACGGTAGGGATACGTCTCGGTGAAGTGAAGTCCCCGGCTCTCACGGCGCCGCTGAGCACAGCGGAGGATCAGGCGGGCCACCTCGCGGCCGAACTCCACCTGGCGGGCGCGCATCGCCCCGGCCGCCGTGCCGTCCCGGGCGACGGCCCGCTTCGAGAGCCGGTCCAGCTCCCTTCGAGCCGCCGCCAACCGCTCGTCGCAGCGAACGATCGAGACGTCTTCCCACATGATCTCTCGCACCCGCTGCTCGATCTCGACCGGATCCGTCCCGTCGGCACTCAACTCGGGCGGTGGCTCCTCTTCGGGAAACTCGAGGTCCGTGACCGCCTGCAGATCAGCCTCGACCCTGCGGGCCGCCCGCTCGGCATAGACGACGGCCTCGAGCAACGAGTTGGAGGCCAGGCGGTTCGCGCCGTGCACGCCCGTGCAGGCGACCTCGCCCGCGGCGTACAGACCGGACAGCGAGGTTCGACCATCCCAGTCGGTGAGCAGCCCGCCGCACTGGTAGTGCGCTGCCGGCACCACCGGTATCGGCTCCTCCGGGATCCGAATTCCCCGCTCCGCGCACACGCGGACGATGTTCGGGAACCGGGAGCGGACGCGCTCCGCTTCCAGTCCGCTCAAGTCCAGATGGACGAACGGATCGCCTGTCCGTTTCATCTCCGCGTCGATCGCCCGGGCCACGATGTCGCGGGGCGCGAGCGAGCCGGCCGGATGATACCGCTCCATGAACGGATCGCCGCTGCGGCTGCGGAGGACGGCTCCCTCGCCGCGCACCGCCTCCGAGATCAGAAACGCCTGGTCACCCGTCGGGTGGAGCGCCGTCGGATGGAACTGCACGAACTCGAGATTCGCCACAGCGGCGCCGGCCTCCCAGCCGATCGCAACCCCGTCTCCGGTCGCGATCTCCGGGTTGGTCGTATGACGGTAGAGCCGGCCGCATCCGCCCGTCGCGAGGAGCACCGCGCGGCAGTCGACCTCGATCCACTCCTCGGCCGCCACGTCCAGCACGAGCGCTCCGCCACACCTCGGCCGCAGCGTGCCGGGATCGATCGCCGGCCGGAGCTTCCAGAGGAAGTGGTCCTGCAACATCGCGATCGACGAGCTGGCCGACACGGCGGCCAGGAGCGCCCGCTCGATCTCGCTTCCGGTCAGATCCTCCGCGTGCACGATCCGGCGCGTGCTGTGACCCGCTTCTCGACCCAGCGAGAACGACGCCCCCTCCCGGCTGAAGCGCACGCCCCACTCGATCAGCTCTCGAACCCGCTCCGGCCCTTCGCGCACCAGCTCCTCGACAGCCCGCCGGTGACAGAGGCCGGCGCCGGCGACGAGCGTGTCTCCGGCGTGCAGCTCGAACGCATCGTCCGCCCCCAACACCGCCGCCACCCCGCCCTGGGCGTAGTTGGTCGCCGACTCCACGCGGCCCTTCTTGGTGACGAGCAGCACCTGCCCGAATTCCGCGGCTTTCAGCGAGAAGGTGAGGCCCGCAATCCCGCTGCCCGCGACCAGCACGTCCGTCCGGATCTTCCGCATCCGGAGCCTACGGCCTGCCGATCGTCGGGTGATGGACGGAGGGGCGGCGGTCCGGAACCGGGAGAGGGTTACACACGTCCGAGGTAGTACATGAGGAGAAGAACGAGTACCAGCAGAGCCGCGAGCGTTATCGTGCGCGGCGCCCGCTTGGCGCCGGCGCCGAGCTTCTTCCGCTGCTCGCGCAGCTTGTGCAGCGACACCTCAGCCTCCCGGTCGCCGCCCGATCCGGCTCATCGATCCATCACGCGGGCCATCATCGCGGCCTCGGCCACCACCGCTCCATCGACGCGCCCGACGCCGCGCAGCTTGCAGACGGGACCCCGCAGCTGCACGAGCTCGACCTCGAAGATCAATTGGTCGCCCGGGATGACGGGCCTGCGCCACTTCACGTCGTCCAGCGACATGAAGTAGACGACCTTGTCCGCGACGTTCTCGATCTCCCCCATGACCAGCAGACCGCCCGCCTGGGCCATCGCCTCCACGATCAGCACTCCCGGCATGATCGGATGCCCCGGAAAGTGGCCGACGAAGAACGGCTCGTTGATCGTGACGTTCTTCAGGCCGACGATGCGCTTGCCGGGCTCGACCTCCAGGATGCGGTCCACCAGCAGCATCGGATACCGGTGCGGCAGAAAATCGAGAATCCGATGAATGTCCAGAACCTGGCTCGGGCTCTCCTGCGTCATCCCTGTTCTCCCGCGGCTACCTGATGGCGGATCGACCCGGTACGACCCTCAAGAAGCGCCGAGACCGGACGATCCGCAAGGCGGGCGGAGGCGGCAGGTACGAGCGAGGAAGCTGCCCGGACGCCGGGTCCCCCTGGAGCGGGCGCCGGGGGACCGGCGCCCCGAAGGCGGGATGCTGACGGCTGCGGGTGCTTACGGCTGAGTGCTGCTGGCGGGTCCCTGGGCTTGGAGGCGAGCGATCACGTCGTCCGTAACGTCCAGAGCCGGATCGGCTGCGATCAATCCGGCCGCGGATGCGTCGAACACCATCGTGTAGCCGCGTTCCGCCCGGAAGTTCTCGATCTCGGCCTGGACTCGCTCGAGAATCGGCTGCAGGAGCTCCTGCCTCCGCTGGTTGGCCTGGCCCTCCAGTTCGGCGGTCCGCTGCTGCAGCGTCTGGTTCTTCTGAGCCATCTCCTGCTGCCGCGTCTGCCGGGCCGTGTCGGAGAGCATGGATTCCTGTCGGCGGTAGTCGGCCAGCAGCGAGTCCAGCTCGGTGCGCATGCGGCGCACCTCGTCCTGCATCTGCACCAGTTCCCGGTTCCACGTCTCCTGCGCGGCAATCGCTCCGGGCGCCGACTCGAGCAGTCTCTGCGTGTTCACGTAGACGAAGGCGGGACCTTCTCCAGGCGTCGTCTGCGCGGCCACGGAGCCTGCCGCGGCCAGCCACAGCCCGGTCGCCCCCAACGCTATACGTCGCATGCCCCTCATTTTCTCCGATCTCCCGCAGCCGGTTCCCCGCTCGGGTCCGAGACCCTAGAAGATCCGGCCGAACTTGAAGTGCAACTGCCAACCCGGGTCCGGTCGGCCCACCACGTCCCGACGGTCGAAGCCGTAGGCATAATCGATCCCGATCGGCCCGAAGGGCGTTACGAGGCTTACTCCTACGCCGGCACCGACCAGGAGATCCGTGGGATTGAAGGCTCCCGGCGTGAACCAGTTGTTGCCCGCATCCACGAAGGTGCTGAAGAAGACGTTGTTGGTCAGCTTGAGGCCGAGCTGAGCGGTGGTGGTGAAGAAGGAATCGCCCACCCGGTCCAGGTCGCTGATCGGGGTTCCGCGCGGCACGTGACCGAGCGGCGTCACGGTCGCCTCCTCGTACCCGCGCAGCTGCTGACCGACCTGCGTGCCTCCCACCTGGAACTTCTCCTGAAAGAAGACCTGCGACCCGACGATCCAGCCGGCACCGAACTTGATGCCGGCCGCCAGCTCCATCGGGGAGGGGTCGAGGACGTCCCCGAACCTCGCTACCGGCACCCACCACTCGCTCTCCACCGTCCACTTCGTGTAGTCGCCGTCCCCGCCGAGCGGGCCACCGACGAAGCGGGCCGAGATCGTGTTCAGGTTTCCCCCGGTCGGGAAGATCGGGTTGTTCCGGACATCACGAACGACGCGCCCGGAGATGGTGCTGCGGGTTCCCGAGATGATCGCGGGATCGGTGGGCCCGATGCCGAAGATCTCGAGATCCGTCGTCTGGTCGTTGAACAGCGAGTAGCCGACGTACGCCCGGGTGCTCCGCAGCGGCACCGGGAACCCGACCTCGAACCAACCGCCCGTCACCCGCCGAATGCCGAGGCTGACGTTGGTGAACTGGTCGCGGGAGGAGCGAAAGCCCACGGTGGCTGAATACCGGGACCAGAACACCGAGGGGTCCGAGTAGGTCAGCTCGATGTCCTGTTGCCGGCCTCCGAACACGAACCGGAACGACCCGCTCTTGGCCATCCCGAACAAGTTCGGCTGCTGATACCCGACGAAGCCGGAGAAGCCGAAGGCGCCGGCCGCGGAGACGCCGAAGTTGATGTTCCCCGTCTGCTTCTCCTGCACCCGAAGGACGATGTCCACATCGCCATCCGGACGATCGATGATCCGAACCTGCTCCTCCGGCGGAAGGGGCTCGAAGAAGTCGAGCGCATGGATGGCCTGAACGCTGTTGATGAGTCGTGCCTGTGAGAACACATCCCCCGGAAGGAGCGAGACTCGCGAACGGATGATGCGGTCGTGGGTGTAGTCGTTGCCGGCGATCGTGATCTGCCGCACGTAGGTCGGTTCGCCCTCGCGGATGTTCCAGCGGGCGACGATCAGCCGCCTGCCGGTGGAGTCGGGGGGAAGCTTGTCCACGGTCGGAACGATGGCCGATCTCATGTAGCCCGCGTTGCGGTACAGGTCCGCGACCTCCGCCGCCCCGTCCCGGAACGCCTGTTCGTCGAACGGGGGGCTGATCGGCTCCAGGGGGTTGCCCCACTCATCCGTGGTCGCCACCAGGGCGGACTGCCGGTAGTATCGCTCCAGCAACCCGGACGGGAAGCGGCGATTTCCGTTGATCTCGAAGCGGCTGAGGTAGTAGCGCGGGCCCTCGTCGACCCGGATGACGATCTCGCCCTTCCCCGTCCTCCGGTCCACGATGACCGAGTCGTCGATCACGGCAGCATCGATGAAGCCGCGGGCCGCGTAGAAGCCGGGGATACGCGTGCTCAGGTCGAGCCGGAACTCCTCCCGCTTGAGCTCGCCCGCCTGGTACCAGAAGAAGCCTTCCTCGCCCGTCGCCATCGCGCCGCGC
The DNA here is from genome assembly GCA_964510615.1 of uncultured Gemmatimonadota bacterium. GTDB lineage: Bacteria > Gemmatimonadota > Gemmatimonadetes > Palauibacterales > Palauibacteraceae. The sequence goes on along the minus strand of CAZEBA010000016.1, from coordinate 2,893 downwards.
AACAGGTCGTCGGGGTAGGTCTCGTTGCCCTCGAACGAGATGCGCGCCAGCCCCAGGCGGGGACCCTCGTCCACATGGAAGATAAGCGCGAACTGATTGGGTCCGATGCCGGATGGCACCAGCTCCGGCTCCACCTCCGCCTGCGGGAAGCCCTCGTTCGCCAAGCGCGTCTCGATGGCCGTCTCCGCCCGCAGCACCTTGGAAGGGTCGTAGGCCATGCCGCGAAACAGGCCGGTGGTGTCGCGGATCGCGTTCTCCGACACGTTCTCCAGCCCTCGGAACTCGATGTCGACGATGAACGGCCTCTCCACCACGTCGATGAAGAAGATAGCCGGCGTCCCGGGCGTGACGCTCACCCGCACGTCCTCGAAATCGCCCGTGGAGAACAGACGCCGGATGGCATCCTGGATGTCCGGGAAGCGGACGCTCTGACCGACACGCAGCCCGCTCTGGTCGATGATCGTGGACTCGCCGATCCGCTGGTTGCCGCGCACCACGATGCTGTCGATGGGGACGGCGGTGGCGGGAGGGATCTCCTGGGCGGGCAGCGAACCCACCCCCCAGCCGAGGAGCAGCAGGACGAGCGGTCCTAGCGCCGCCGCGCCGCGGCGACCCGCCCTCGAAAGCAGAGGCCGGTCCCTCAGATCGCGGAGGCTAGGTGGCGGAGGCTTGCGACGCCACCCGGAAGCGCAGGGATTCCTCGTCGTCGGCAACCAGAACCTCGATCTCGTCACCCGCAGCGAACTCGGTCATGAGGATCTTCTCCGACAGCGGATCCTCGATGAAGCGCTGGATCGTCCGCTTGAGCGGGCGGGCGCCGAACTTGGTGTCGTACCCATGATCCACGAGGAACTTCACCGCCTCCTCCGTAAGGCGCAAAGACAGACTCTCCTCTCCCAGGCGCTTCTCGATGTCGCGAAGGAGGATGTGCACGATCAGGCCGATCTGCTCCCGCGACAGCGGATGGAAGACGATCGTGTCGTCGAGTCGGTTAAGGAACTCCGGGGCGAACGTGCGGTCGATCTCCTCTTTCACCCTCTCCTTGATGCGGTCGTAGTCCAGCTGCGCATCCTCGGACGCCTCGAAACCCACCTTGGTGGACGAGGTGATGTCGCGCGCCCCGACGTTCGAGGTCATGATCACCACCGCGTTCTTGAAATCGATCATGCGGCCGTAGTTGTCGGTCAGGCGGCCTTCGTCCAGCACCTGGAGGAGGATGTTGAACACGTCCGGATGGGCCTTCTCGATCTCATCCAGGAGCACGACGCTGTACGGCCGGCGACGCACCGCCTTGGTGAGCGTCCCGCTGTCCTCGTAGCCGACATAGCCGGGAGGTGCCCCGATCAGTCGGCTGACGGAGAACTTCTCCATGTACTCGGACATGTCGACGCGGATCAGGGCCTGCTCGTCGGCGAACAGGAACCGGGCGAGGGCTCGTGCGAGCTCCGTCTTGCCGACGCCGGTGGGGCCGGAGAAGATGAAGCTGCCGATCGGCCGGCTCGGATCCTTGAGGCCGGCTCGGCTGCGGCGGATCGCGCGGCTGATCGCTTCGATCGCCTCGTCCTGTCCGACCACCGTCTCGTGCAGCTCGTCCTCCATGCGAAGCAGGCGCTCGGTCTCGGCCTCCTGCAGGCGCGTCACCGGGATACCCGTCCAGCGGGAGACGATGAACGAGATGTCGTCCTCCGACACGACCGGACGATGCTCCCGCCGCTTCCTCTCCCACTCCTCCCGTCCGCGCTTGATATCCTCCTGGACCTCCTTCTCCCGGTCGCGCAGGTAGGCGGCTCGCTCGAAATCCTGGTCGCGGATCGCCTCCTCCTTCCAGGTCGAGAGCTCGTCGAGCTGCTCCTGGAGCTCCTGCACTTCCGGCGTGGGTACCTGGGATCCCAAGTGGGCCCGCGCCCCGGCCTCGTCGATGACGTCGATCGCCTTGTCGGGCAGGAAGCGATCGGCGATGTAGCGGTCCGACAGCTTCGTGGCCGCGGTCAGCGATTCGTCCGGGTAGGTGACCCGGTGGTGGTCCTCGTAGTGCTTCCGCAGTCCCTTCAGGATCTCCACCGTCTGCTCGAGCGACGGCGCCTCCACGATCACGGTCTGGAACCGTCGTTCGAGCGCGCCATCCTTCTCGATGTACTTCCGGTACTCGTTCAAGGTGGAGGCCCCGACGCACTGGAGCTCGCCGCGCGCCAGCGCCGGCTTCAGCATGTTCGAGGCGTCGATCGCACCCTCCGCCGCCCCGGCGCCGACCAGCGTGTGCAACTCATCGATGAACAGGATCACGCCCCTGTTCTGGGAGATCTCGTTGACGATCGCCTTCAGCCGCTCCTCGAACTGGCCCCGGTACTTGGTGCCGGCGATCACCGCTGCCATGTCGAGGGCCAGCACCCGGTGTTCGCCGAGGCTGTCGGGCACCTCGCCCCGGACGATCCGCTGCGCCAGCCCTTCCACTATGGCCGTCTTGCCCACGCCCGGCTCGCCGATCAGCACCGGGTTGTTCTTCTTGCGGCGCGACAGGACCTCCATCACCCGCGCGATCTCCTCCTCGCGGCCGATCGTCGGGTCGAGGCTCCCCTCGGCAGCCAAATGCGTGAGGTCGCGGCAGAAGTGGTCGAGCGCGGGGGTCTTCGACTTCTTCTCGCCCTTCGCCGCGGCGGCCGCCGCCGGTGGAGACCCGCTCGGCATCTCCGTGCCGAGGAGCTTCATCGTCTCGGTGCGCGCCTCTTCGAGCGTGATCCCGAGCTCCCCGAGGACCTTGGCCGCCAGGCCCTTCTCCTCCCGGAGCAGGCCTAGGAGCAGGTGCTCCGTGCCGACGTAGCTGTGGTGCAGGTCCCGAGCCTCGGCCATCGCGTACTCGAGCACCTTCTTGGCGCGCGACGTGTAGGGCAGCTCC
>CAZEBA010000015.1:0-72036 GCA_964510615.1 uncultured Gemmatimonadota bacterium | reverse complement strand
GCTCGAGGGCCTAGCCGAGGGAACCGACCGAGTACACCGCCGTCACGTAGGCCGCGTACGCCACCAGCATCAGCAGGCCCGCGATCCGGCCGATCGGACGGCCGCGCCACACGTAGAGCGTGACCAGCAGCGCGGCCCCCAGCATGACGGGGAAGTCGAGGACGCGGAAGCTGGCCGGGATCGGGATCGCCACCGGGCTCACCAGCGCGGCCGCTCCCATGATTCCGAGGATGTTCACCACGTTGCTGCCGACGATCGTCCCCAGGGCCACCCCCGCGCGTCCCTGGGAGGCCGCCACCATGGCGGTGGCTAGCTCCGGAAGGGAGGTGCCGACCGCCACGATCGTCAGACCGATGACCGTGTCCGAGACGCCGAACTGCTCGGCGATGTCGACGGCCGAGTGGACGACGAGCTCGGCGCCGATCGGCAGGCCGCCCACCCCGGCGCCGAGGAAGAGCAGGATCAACCAGGTGCGGCTCGGCAGGCCCACCATCCATTGCAGCGGGGTGCGGGTCCTGGTGGATCGTTGAGCGCGGACAGCCTCACGCAGCGCCGCGCTCCAGACGACGAGCAGTCCCGCCAGCAGGAGCGCTCCCGTCGTCCGGTCCAACCCGACCGTCAGACAGACCGCGACGAACACGAGGCTGACGACCAGCATGAGCACCGTGTCGCCGCGCCGGGGCGGGTCGTCGCCGGCGGCCGGTCGGATCGTGGCTGCCACGCCCGCCACCAGGAGGACGTTGGCGACGTTGCTGCCGACCACGTTGCCGAGCGCGATGCCGGGGAAGCCGGTCAAAGCGGCCCGCACGGAGACCACCAGCTCGGGCAGGGAAGTACCCAGAGCGACGATGGTCGCGGCCACTACCGCCGGCGACACGTGTGTGCGTCGCGAGAGTGCCACGGCCCCCCGCACCAGCAGGTCGCCACCCCAGAGCAGGTAGATGAGGCCGCCGAACAGCTCGAGGTAGGTGGTCAGGTCGTCGCTCGCAGCTTGGCGTGCGCCTCCTCGAGCCGGCGGGTGAGCGTGGCGATCTCGTCGGTGAGCACCTCGATTTCCTTCTCCGCCGCCTTCTGCCGGCTGAGATCCACGATCGAGCTGAGGACATGCAGGCCGATCGATGTGCGGATGGGACTGAGCCCGATCTCCACCACCACCTCCGAGCCGTCCTTGCGCCGAGCGCGGAACTCGTGTCCGAGTCCCATGGGACGGGTCGCTGGGTCCTTCAGGTAGCCCTCACGCAGCTCGGCGTGCTGCGACCGCACGTCGTCCGGGACCAGCAGATCGACCGACCTTCCGAGCAGCTCGGTCTTCTCGTATCCGAAGAGGTCTGCCGCCGCGTGGTTCATCAGCTCGATCGTGCCCTCGGAGTCCACCAGGACCATGGCGCTCGGCGACGACTCGAGGGCCAGCCGGAAGCGCTCGTGGGCCTGTCGGAGCTCGGTGATGTCGCGGGCGACGGCGTAGAGCGTGCCGGTGTCGGGGTCGGGGCGGGAGGTCCACAGCAGGTCCTTGTACGTGCCGTCGGCGCACCGGTAGCGATTCTCGAACGACACCGTCGGGATGCCCAGCGACAGTTTCGCGACCTCTTGTCGGGTGGCGTCGAGGTCCTCCGGATGGACGAAGTCGATGAACGGCCGGCTGAGCAATTCCGCCTCGGTCCAGCCCAGCGTCCGCTCGAACGCCGGGTTGACCTGCTTGAAGTATCCGTCGGTGCCGGCGATGCAGAGCATGTCCAGCGAGACGTCGAAGAACTTGTGGAAATCCCGCAGGAGCTTCATCCGCTGCTCCAGCTCCTCCGTCATCTGGTTGAACGTGAGGGCCAGGAGGCCGATCTCGTCGTGGCGTTCGACATCGGCCCGGGCGTCCAGCTCGCCGTCGCGGATGCGGTTGGCCACCCCGGCCAGCTCGAGGATCGGTCGCGAGAAGCGGAAGCCGAGGACGGTTCCCAGCAGGATCGCGAAGGCGGCGATCGAGAGCCCCAGGCGGACGACGTCCCGGCGGAAGGCGTTGATCGCCAGGTTCTCCTCCGCCTCATCGAACTTGACGATCACGCCCCAGCGGATCTCCGGGAGGAAGCGAGTGGCCATCCACACAGGCTCTCCGCGGTAGTCGACGAGATCCTCCCAGTACCGGCCCTCCTCTCCCGCCCACAACCGCGCGAGCGGGTCGTCGGGATCGTCCAGCCGCAGGGGCGCCTGTGGCCCCGACCCGGGATACCTCAGATGAAGGAGGTGGGGCGTGCCTCCAATCTCCTTCATCAGGATCATCATTTCGCCGCTAGCCCCGCGGCCCTCCAGGTTGCCGGCCAGCTCGACGACCTCCCGGCCGTCGAAGACGACCTGCAGGGTGCCGAGCCGCTCTCCGTCGAGCTCGAGATCCGCGGCGAAGCCGACCAGGAGCCGGTTCTCCGTCCCGGCCGCCGTCTCCTGATCCGGCTTCAGAACGGCCACTCCCTGGTAGCGGGTGGCGACGTCCGGGTCGGAACGGGTGGTATCCTGCTGCCGGTGGAATCGGGCCGCGACGGCTTCGGAGTCCTGGCCCCGCATCACCGACGAGACGCGGCGGTTCTGGCGGTCGTACACGGCGAGCAGCTCCACCGTCTCCACCGAGCCGAGGGCATCGGCCAGGATCCGCTCGATCGTCGCCGCGGCCTCGGCTCCGTTGGCCTCGGCTCCCGTCGGCTCGTGCTCCCGAAGGCTGAGGCGAAGCTGGGTACGGCTGGCGATGAGATTCGTGCGGTCGCGCCAGCCGGTGAGGACATGCTGGAGGCCTTCCTGTTTGCCCTCGGCGAGCCCTTCGAGCTGCTCGAGGGCGGCGTCTCTGAGCAGACCGCGGGCGCTGCGGTAGGTGAACGCGCCGAGGGCCAGCATGCTGCCCAGGGCGACCGCGACGAGAGCGAACACCAGCTTCGTCCGGATGTCCATGCCGGACCATAGGGTGCTGGAGGGCCTTTTGCCACTGCTGGCGCCCTGCCGACGAGCACGTGGCCGACTATGTTCGGCACAACGGAGATCGTCGTCTACCGTCGAGCTTCGGAAGAAGCTTGCTCACGGCTGTGAAGACGCGAAGGGAGTAGGCAATTGAAAGCCCGAATCCATGTCCCCGGTTGTTCCTCCCGGCGGATCGCGACGGCGATCGGCCTGTTCTGTGGCACTGCCTGGCTCGCCTGTTCACCGGCTGCCGACGATGGCAGGGAGATGCGCGCGCGCGACGTCGCGGAGCCGCTGGCCACAGCGGCGGGCGTCGAAGCGGCCTTTCGGGCGTTCGTGGCCGCCTGGGAGGCCGAGGATGTCGAAGCCGTGGTCGGGTCGTTCACGGCCGACGGTGTCGCCTTCGATCCGGTTCCACCCGGCAAGTTCGCGGGATCCGCGGGAATCCGCGCCCTGGCGTCTGGCACGTTCGAGAGCCTGGATCGGATCAGCATCCCGGTCACGGAGATCGAGATCGATACCTGGGGCCGGGTCGCCTGGCTGACGGCTCGCTACGTCTTCCAGAGCGAGGAGGTGGGCGAGACGACGGCCGACGAGGGTTACGTGTCGATGGTCTGGATGCTCCAGGACGATGGGTCGTACAGAGCGACGCTGTTCCATGCCTCGCCGCTGCCCGCGGAGCCGGCGCCGAGCGCCGAGGCCAACTAGCCATCCCCCGGCTCTTGCGAGACCTGAACCTTCGGCCCAGTATGGCGGATCTGTCCTCGGCGCGAGCCTGAGCCACTGGAGCCCATTAAGGCTGGCATGTCGTTGTACCCGGTGCCGTCGATGTTCCCCAGACCGGCGTATCAGCTGGTGTTCCACCGGAACCGCTCACAAGTCCGGGATTGGCTCCTCCGAGAAAACCGCGCTTCGCGGCGCCCGTGCTAGCGTCTCGACCCGTTCCGGTGCCGGCAGCGGTGGCTTTTGTGGAGGCTGACCGCCCGCTCGGTGGTTGTGCCGCGGGCTTCTGGCTTCAGCGGGACGCGGCCGAGCGCCTGGAGGTCGCCAGGGCCGTGATCTCGGCAAGTGGCACTGTCTTGACCTCTCATGGTGGACTGCGGACGCTGGACGCCGAGCTCACGCCGACGCGAAGTCCGGTGAGCCTTCACTATCTCGGTCGGGCGATCGACCTGTGCATCACAAGCGGCATGCAGGGGCCCGACGATCCGTACCTGGTCATCCAGGATGGGATCGAGGATGGCTTTCCTCTCTGGCGGGTCCTAGGTGTGATCGGGTCCGATCGCGCGGCCGCAAGCTCCGACACGGACGCGGCGGCCGTTGGTGCTGTGATCTGGACCGGACGACCTGGTGAGGTCCTCAGCTCGCGGCCCCGCGTCGGAGCGTTCGTCGATCTGACGGCGATGCTCGAGGCTGCGTCGTGGCAGCGCATACCTGCCAGGCCAGGTTGGGAGACGGACTACACGGCTGTGGAATGGTGGCACTTTGAGTATCGAGAGGGGCTGCAGCCCGGAGTGTCCACCTTCGGCGAAGAGCTGCTGGAACTCTACGACGACGCGAACTCGCTGCCCGAGGCCGTCGCACGGTGCTTCAACCACGTTTGGAGCGGCCGCCGTTTCGAGCCGCCGGCATGATCGACCCCGGAGGAAAGAGAGGCAACGCATGTCGAAAAAGGAACTGCTCGATGCCTACCAGAATGGCTGGATCGGGCGACGCGCGTTCGTTCGCAGCCTGGTCGGCATGGGCGTTTCGGTGACGGCCGCGACGGCGTACGCGAGCCTGCTGGCTCCGTCCTCCGCCATGGCGGGCGTACGGCGCGGCGCTCCATCGAGGTCCGACGAGCTCTATGCCGACGACTTCTATTCGGACGATCTGTACGAGCACGAGCTCTACACTTAGAGCGGAGTGAGTCGTCCTCAGCTCGTCTGTCTGCTGCCGGTTCGCAACGGCGAAGCGGATCTAGCGGGATACTTCTCCTCGGTCGGACGATTTGCCGACACGATCCTGGCTATCGACGACGGCAGCACGGACGGAACCCGCGATCTGCTCGAGTCCGAGCCCCTGGTTAGCGTCGTTCTGAGCAACCCGCGCAGGTCGGATTACCGCGGTTGGGACGACGCCAGCAATCGAAACCGTCTTCTCGAGGCCGCCGAAGCGCTCGATCCGAGGTGGATCCTCTCGCTCGATGCGGATGAACGCATTCCGGCCGACGACGCGGATGCTCTGAGGACGTTCGTTGAACGCGACGCGATTGCCGGCTGCGCCTACGGCTTCCGGGTGTTCCGGATGTGGGACGACATCGAGCACTACAGCCGATCGGGGCTCTGGGTGTACCGCATGTTCGCGGGCGCGGCCGGACTGAGGTTTCCCGACCGACGGCTCCACTTCGTCCCAGTGCCGACGACGATTCCGCGCAGCCGGTGGATTCGTACGACTGTCCGAATCCAGCATCTCGCCAGCCTGACGGCGGAGCGTCGCTCGCTGCGGTTCGCGAAGTACCGCGAGGCCGATCCGCACAACGAGTTCCAACACAGCTACCGGGATCTTCTCGAAACCGCCGGCACCATCAACCGCTGGGAAACCCGACCGGCAGGTCTGTCAGTAATCCGCACACCGACCGAGCCCGCTCCCTACGAACAAGACCGGCCTGCCATCTCGGCCATCGTCATCTCCCGTGATGACGAAAGCGTGATCGAGCGCTCGGTCGCATCCGTGGTGGGGCAGGAGTGCCGGTGGCCGTTCGAGGTGATCGTCGTGACCAGCGGCTCCGACCGCACGGCGGAGATCGTCCGGCAGTGTTTTCCGGAGGTTCGGCTGGTCGAGCTTCCCGAGCCGGCCCTCCCCGGCAAGGCGCGGAACGCGGGGCTGAGCTATGCGCGCGGCGACTACGTCTCGTTTCCCGGATCCCACGTCGAGTTGCCACCGGGAAGCCTGGAGGCGAGACGACGGGCGCATGACTTGGGTTACGCGATGGTCACCGGCACCACGCTCAACGGGACGACCACCCGGGCCGGCTGGGCCTCGTACTTCCTCGACCACAACTCGGTCCTTCCCGGCCGCCCGTCGACCGAGCTTCCGGGGGCTCCGGCGCACTGCTCGTACAGCCGAGAGGCGTTGCTCGAGGTCGGCGGGTTTCCCGAAGACCTTCGGGCTGGCGAAGACACCGTGGTGAACAAGGCGCTCGCGGATCTCGGATACGTCGCGTTCCGGGCCGCGGACGTCTCGCTGGTGCACAACACACCTTGCCGAACGGGACGCAAGCTTCTCCGTCATCACTTCGTCCGCGGTCGCGGCTTCGGTCGCGTGCTGCTCATTCGAGGCCTGAGTCGGGGTGCCATCCTGCGGAGGGGTCGGAGTCTCTTCCGCAGCCAGATTGTCTGGCGGCTCCGCACCACGCACCGGCGCGTTCGCCAGTGGGGAGGCGAGCTCAATCGGGAGTACGACCGATCCATTCCCTGGATCATTCTCGGCGCGGCAAGCGCATGGGTCGGTACCTGTTACGAGCTCTGGCGAGAAGCCTCCGGGCCTAGGTCGCAACCGGCCCGGCCAGCCGCTCCCGTGGTGCGGATCGCCGAATCGGCTGAAGTCGCGTCCCTCGCGACGGTCGAACCGGCTGCGCTGGCGCCCGGCAACGTTCCGATCCTGCTCTATCATCGCCTCGACGTTCCAGGCACCAGGTGGTCTGTCACGGAAGAGCAACTACGTTGGCAGCTGTCGTGGCTCCGCGATCACGGATACGAGGCGGTCACGGTGTCACGGATTCTGGACTATCTGGGCGGGGTGGGGTCCCTTCCATTTCGCTCGGTTGCGATCACGATCGACGATGGAGCGCGGGACGCTCCGCGGTTCTCGGAGATGCTCGCCGAGTACGGCTTCGCCGGCACGTACTTCCTGCCGACCCTGATGGCACTGAGACCCGCGCAGATCAGAGCGCTGGCGACGGCCGGCGGGGAGATCGGCGGACATTCAACCAGCCATCCCGACCTCTCGAAGCTGGATCGCGCGGCGCAGCTCGCCGAGGTGGCCGACAACAAGGCATTCCTAGAGGACGTCATCGGGCAAGCCGTCGGCTCTTTCGCCTACCCGGAGGGCATGTACGACGGCCGAACGGTGGAGATCCTCAAGGAAGTCGGGTACGGCGCGGCGGTCGATGGCGACAACGGACACGGTCACGAGGACGAAGGCGTACAAGACGGGCGACCCCTGAAGCTGAGCGCCGACGTCGATCCCTTTCACCTGCCGAGATTCGCCGTCGTCGGCTACCTGACGCAGGAGCAGTTCGCGTCGGTCCTCCAGGCATAGCAGGACTCACGGCCGTGCGGGCTCTGCTCGCCTGCGCCCGTCGCCTTCTCATCTGTCGGTGTGCCTGCGCCACGGTCGCGAGCTTCACGCTCTTTGCGGCTTGCGCCCCGTCGCCCCACGCCGATCTGGCGATCATCGACGTCACCCTCATCGATCCGGCGACCGGAAGCGCCACATCCGGGCAGACGGTGCTGATCCTCGGGGACCGCATCACGCGAATCGGGCCGGCGGAGAGACAGACCGTACCGGCCGGCGCGGAGCGGGTCGACGGAACCGGCCGGTTCCTGATCCCGGGGCTGTGGGACATGCACGTCCACGCCCTTTGGAATCCGACGGTCGTGCGAACGTTTCTCCCGGTGTTCGTCGCGAACGGCGTCACGGGCGTGCGCGACATGGGCGGGCCGCTCGACAAGGTGCTTGCGGCACGCGTCGCGCTGCAGGCCCGCCGGGTGACCGGCCCGCGGATCGTGGCGGCGGGGCCGATCCTGGATGGGCCAGAGCCGATCCATCCCGGAGAGTCGTGGGCCGTTTCTTCGGTCGAAGAGGCGGAGCAGGCGGTGGACTCGCTCTCCCGGGCCGGTGTGGACTTCCTCAAGGTCTACACGATGCTTCCGGCCGATGCGTTCCGGGCTATCGCGGAGCGAGCGACGATTCTGGGCATGCCGTTCGCCGGCCACGTCCCGGCCAGCGTGACGCCGCTGGAGGCCGCGCGGCTCGGGATGCGCAGCATGGAGCACCTGAGAACGGAGTTGGACGGCCTCTGCGACCCCGGGGAGCCGGACGAGTGTGCGCCGCTGTTCGCGGCGCTGCGGGAGGACGATGTATGGCAGACGCCTACCCTGTCCGTGCGGCACTTCGCGCTGACGGGATGTGAGGACGGAGTCTTGGCTAGCCGGCTGCGCTACCTGCCGCCAGCCGTTCGCGGCTTCTGGGCGCCGGCGCGAGAGCGGGCCGCCAGCCGCTCGGCCGAGGAGAGCACTCGGCTGGCCGAGCAACTGAGCCGCCAGCGGCTCCTGACGGCCGCGCTTCGCGACGCGGGCGTCCCGATCCTGGCGGGCAGCGATGCGGGCAACCCGTGCCTGTTTCCCGGATTCACGTTGCACGAAGAGCTGGAGCTGCTGGTCGCTGCGGGCCTCTCCGCCGCGGAAGCGCTCGCCGCCGCGACGGTCAATGCCGCCCGCTACCTGGGAGCGACCGATTCGCTCGGATCGATCCGGAAGGGAATGCTGGCCGACCTGGTGCTACTCGATGCGAATCCGCTCACCGATATCCGGAACACCCGTCGGATCGCGGTCGTCGTGCTGCGAGGCGTTGCGTACGACCGGGCCGAGCTGGATCGACTGCTCGAGGACGCCGCGGCTGTGGGGCAGGACTGATGGGCCGCTCCCTTTGCCGGAGCCGACCGATGCGGCGGATGGCGTGGGTTCCTTCGACCGCGGCGGCCGGCATCGCGGGAGTCGGCATCGTGACAGTCACTGTCGCGGTGGCAGGCTGCGGGACCTCCGGCCCGCGGTTCGAGCGGCTCGATGGCACCTACGTCCCGGTCGGCGCGGTCGAGGCCGAGGTCCCGGAGATCATGAGCGCTGCACGGCTGCCCGGTCTGCAGGTCGCGGTCATCAACGGCGGAGAGGTCGTCTACTCGAGGGGATTCGGCGTGAAAAGCACCGAGACCGGGGAACCCGTCTCGGATCGGACGGTGTTCGCCGCGCTCTCGTTCAGCAAGACCCTCTTCGCCTACTTGGTAATGCAGCTTGCCGATGAGGGCGTTCTTGAGCTGGATCGGCCGCTCGTCTCCTACCTCTCGAAGCCGCTGCCCGAATACGAGCTCTATCGGGACCTGACGGAGGACTCGCTGCACACGAGGCTGACGGCCCGCATGGTGCTGAGTCACACGACCGGGCTCCCGAACTGGCGCTGGTTCACGGACGAGGGGACCCTGCAGTTCATCTTCGAGCCGGAGGAGCGGTTCAGCTACTCGGGCGAGGGCTTCTACCTCCTCCAGCTGGTCGTGGAGGAGATCACGGGTCAGGGGCTCGAGGAGCTTGCACGAGCTCGGATCCTTGAGCCTCTGGGCATGGAGCGGACGAGCTTCCTCTCCCTGCCGTCGTTCGACGACGATTACGCCGTCGACCATGACCGCTTCCTGGCTCCGCTGGGCAAGCAGAAGCGGGAGGAGGCGAACGCCGCCGGCTCGGCGCAGACGACGGCAGGGGACTACGCCAGGTTCCTCGCTGCGGTCATGAGGGGATGGGGACTGTCGGAAATGGGCCACCAGGAGATGTTCACGCCGCAAGTGGCGATTGAGCACGTCCGGATGTTCGGACCGCTGGCCAACGTCCGGGCCGGGCCTGTGGGTGGGCCGGAGGCGAGCTGGGGGCTCGGTTGGGGGCTCGTCGAGTCCGAGTACGGACGCGCCTTCTACCACACCGGGAACGACGCGGGAGCTGCCAACTATCATGTCGCGTTTCCGGACCGGGGGATCGCGGTCGTGCTGTTGGGGAACTCCCAGAGCCTGGAGTCCGCCGCGCCGGCCCTGACGCGACTGCTGATCGGAGACGCGAACTCGCCCTTCGGCTTTCTGGGCTACGAACCCTTCGATTCGCCCAAGTATCGCATGGTGGCTGCGATCGCCTCTTCCGGTCTCGAAGCCGGCCTCGTCTACTACGCGTCCGCGGAGGGGAAGGGAGTAGGGGCATGGTACGTGGACGAATGGGACTTCTTGGACAGCGTAGGGCGCGAGCTGATCGGGCTGGAACGGTACGAGGAGGCCATCCGGTTCTACCGACACTTTCTGCAGGACCACTCGGATCGGCTCTCCGGTTACAACCACATGGCTGGGGCCTACGTGGCCCGTCGAGATCTCGAGGGGGCTCAGGCAGCCTACCGGGAGGGTCTCGAGCGTGCGCCGTCGGGAACGCTGGAGGAACGCCGCTTCCGCTGGAGGCTCGAGTGGGTCGGGGGGCTGTTGTCTCCGCTGGAGCTGCCGGCCGCGCTGCTCGAGGAGTATGTGGGCGACTACGGCGACCGCCACGTGGAGATGCGAGACGGAGCGCTCTACTACCACCGGCAGGGCGCCAGAGTACAGGAACCCCGCCGGTTGTACGCGATCTCCGAGGACACGTTCGTCCTGGAGGGAGAGAGCTCCTTCAAGCTGCGCTTCGAGCGCGGGCCCGACGGCCGCGTCGCCCGGGTCCGTGGGCTCTACCTGGATAGTCAGACGGACGAGAGCCCGCGCGATCCGGGATCCTAGGCTGACCCTGCGGGCCGACCGAAACCTCGGCGAGACTCTGCGCGATAAGCTATCGCGGCGTTGACCCGCCCTCCGGTTCCTCCGCGTCCGCCACCGGCGGTTCCGGTTCTGGCACCTTCCCGGCCAGGGCAGCCAGCGCCTCGCGCTGCTTGTCGGAGAGCTTGCCCTCATCGGGCCCGATCGTGTACTCGACCTTCTCCCCGTTGGCGAGGGCGAGAAACTCCTCGACGGCCATCATCAACACGATGCTCTCGTACACCTGGTTGGCGGGCGCGCGGCGCGCGGCATACTGGGGGCTCGACACGCTGAGCGAGTCCTTCGCGTCAATGAGCACCAAGACTGCGTGGTTGTCGTCGTACCTGGGCGTCTTCCGGTTGTACGCCCCGAACTCGACGCGAACCACTGCCGGTCGGCACTCTGCCTCGCCGGGACACGCGTAGGCGGCCGAAATCGCGAACGGCCTGCCCGACTCGGCCACGCTGAACACGCTCTGCATCCCGTCGTACTGTACCTCGACCTGGGCGAGGGCCGCACGGCCGCTACAGAGCACTGTCGCTCCGACCAGAACACCGAATGTGAGCCGTCTCATGGGTGCCCTCCCGGTGATGCGCAGTTGAATGGGACACGCACCCGGCCACGGTAACGGCTAGAAGCAGGTGGCCACCAGGGCGCTCAGGGCTTCAGCCTCATGGGGCGGATTCGCGCCGTTTCGGCACAGGCACGGCAGGGAGGCGCATGTCGGCGAATCGAAGGCCAACACACCCGGGCTCACGGGCCCGACGATGCCGCTCTGGCCGGACGCGCCGTCCTGCATCACCCAGATCTCGCCGCGCGCCCCCCACCATCGGTAGGCAATCCGCCTTCCGTCCGGGCTGATGCGCAGGCTCTCGTTGATGAGTGGCTCGGGCGGCCGCTGCTCGGCGATCAACACCGGTTCGCCGCCCGCTGCGGGCAGCCGCCAGAGCCCGTACACACTCTCCTCATCGTTCCCGCTCGTCAGCAGCAGGTACGTGCCCTCCGGCGTCCATTGTACGGATCGGAGGTCGAGGGGCCGGAGGCCCGAGGCCGACGAGACTTCGAGCTCGCGGATCTCTCCGCCGGAGGTCGACAGCGTGACGAGCCGGTTCCTGCCGGCGGCCGGATCCGCCAGGACAAAGGCCAGCGACCGGCCATCCGGAGAGGTCGCCAGCCTGACGGTCTTCAGGGGAGTCGACCCCAACTCTGTCAGTTCGAGTGTATCGAGGCTGAACGCCATGATGCGCGTCACGCGGGCATCGGGATCCCAGCGGGCGAAGTAGAAGGTGCGGCGGTCCGGCGCAGGGAACAGGGATTGATAGTTCGCGTCGACGCTACCCGGGGTGATGACGGTCGAGAGCTCGCCGCTGTCCAGATCCAGCCGGAACAGACCGAGGCCGGCATCCGTCCGTTCCCGAGCGAACAGAAGAAGGGAGCGGCTGTCTGCGGCCCAGATGATCTGCCGAACCTGCCGTAGCTCGAGGTCGAACTCCCGGCTCTCGCCGCCCCTGGTCGACCGGATGACGACGGTCCCGGGCCGGGCTCCGCCCGGCGGTCGCCTGTTATAGGCGAGGTATTGGCCGTCTGGAGACCACTCTCCCATTTCCGTCTGGCTGCTCGAGGGGTCCTCCACCGGCGTGGGCGCGCTGAGCAGCCGCCCGGCTTCGACGTCGATCGAGGCCGTATGGACCTGGTTGTTCTCGAGATGCACGCCGTAGAAGAAAGAGTTGCCGGCGTAGCCGATCGGAGTGGCTCTCCAGACGTCGGCTCGCACGAGCTCCGGCGCGCCGGCCGGCCTTCCATCCCTGACGGGCAGAAACCAGATGCCCTGGGTCAGGTCGCGCTGCCGGTAGAACAGGATGCCACGACCATCCGGCGTCCAGTCCATCATGGTGTCGTCGGTAGGCCCTACCAGGAGCGCGTGATCAACAGAACCGTCGGTCGCCAGCACGTAGATGTCGGCCTCATCTTGACCACGCACCTGTCGCTCGTATGCGACAAACCGGCCATCCGGGGACAGGCTGGCGTTCCACGGGTCGAACCAGTCCAGGGACTTCAGCACGCGGACCTCACCGGTCTCCACCGAAACCAGCGCGATCTGGCCGACCTCTGCGGGATCCTCGTCTTCGGTCTGCCAGTAGAGGGTGGCGAGGATCTGCCCGTCTGCGGACCAGTCGTCCACCGAGATCCACTCGAGCCCCTTCTTGTGCGGCAGGATCGTGCGCTCGTCGGAGCCGTCGACGTCGATGACCCGTAGCTCGTACCCCCAGAGGTCCTCGTTCCAGTAGACGTAGGCGAGCTTTCGGCCGTCGGGAGAGAAGACGGACATCTCGGCCCACTCGATGGTCTCGTCCCAAGTGCCCTTGTCGGTTACGTGACGAAGCTCGCCCGTCAGCAGGTCCAGGATGGCGAGGTCGCCGGTGATCCAGTCGATCTCCGACACGTATCGCCCATCCGGCGACGGATCGGAGGCCCAGAAATCGGGCTCGCCGCCCACCCAAAGCCGCCTATGCACCAGCGAGTCCGGTTCGTGCACCGCCGAGGCCAGCACGGCGGGCGCCCGCACAGAGATGCGGGAGAGCAGGTCCGCCAGTCGGGCGGACTCTTCGAAGTCGCCGCACGCGGTCGCGAGGGGGAGCACGGCGAAAGCGAGGATCCGAGCAGCCAGCTTTCTCATGACGCGCCTCCTGGGGTCGGTGTTCTGGAGGAGGTCAGGTACAAGCCTCGCGCCGCCGAGCGCTGCTCAGCCAAAGTCCTTTTTTGGTTGAGGGTTAGGTGACATGATCCGGAGAAAATTGTGGAGAACGAGTGTAACGCTTCGTTACAGGCGTCGTCCAGGTCGTTACAGAAACCGGAGATGTTACGGCACGACCGGGCAGTCTGAGGTCGACTAGGGCACACTCGCCTCCACAAGCAGAGGGAGCCTGACGACAGCCGTCGTGCCGTGTCCCGGAGAACTCTCGAGCGTGAGCTCTCCGTTGTGTGCGGTTGCGATCCGTCGCGCGATCGGCAGGCCGAGACCGGTGCCTTCCGAGCGCGTGCTGAAGAACGGCTCGAAGGCTCGCTCCTGCACTTCGGCCGACATGCCGGGACCGGCATCACGAATCGCCACCGACGCGGTCTCGTCCCCCACGGCGAGCTCCACCACCGCCTCGCGGTCGGACGAGAGGGCTTCAGCGGCGTTGCGCATCAGGTTGAGGAAGAGCTGCTCGAGTGCCGCTACATCTCCGGCTACCGGTACCGGCGACGGGAGGGACCGGATTCTCAGCCTGGCGCCCCGGGACTCGAAGGAGGGCCGTGCCGCGTCGGCCGCTGCTCGCACCGGCTCGCGAAGGTCCAGCGGCTTCGTCTGGATCCTCCCGCTGCGAGCGACCGCCAGCGTGTTGGCTACGGTGTGGTCCAGCCGGGTGATCTCGCGCAGCGCCCGTTCCTGGGGCTCCCGCAAAGGCGAATCGGGCGGAAGCCTCTCCTCGACGGACTGAAGATCGACCTTGATCGCCGTGAGCGGGTTTCGGACCTCGTGCGCCAGGGAGGCGGCGAACTCGCCGACGGCCGCCGCCGCCTCGCGCTGCGAGAGCTTGGCGAGCGTCGAGCGGAGACTGTCCGTCATGGTGTTGAACGCTAGGGCAAGGCGACTGACTTCGTCCCCGCCTCGGGCTTCGATGCGGCGCGTCAGGTCGCCCCGCGAAACGGCGTCGGCCGCCCGCGAGAGTGCTTCGAGCGAGCGCGTCATGCGCCCGGTGACGAGACCGGCCAGCAGGAGGCCCGCAGCGGCCACCCCGAGCAGGAGCCATGTGCTGCGACGAGCGGTGTGCTCGAAGGGTGCCACGAACGGCGTGAGCGGCGCGGCGACCACGACCTCCACGGGCGGATCCTCGAGCGTGCGACTGATGGCGAGCCAACGATCGCCTCCCCAGGTGAACGAAGCCTCCCGAAGCAGCCCTGGATCCAGGGGAACCGGAAGAAGCGAAACTCCCGTCGCGGTCTCGAATGCGCCGACCACCATGCCCGCCACAGCCGGTGCGAGCTCTCCCGGCGGGAGTATGGCCGCGGCGCCCATGACGACCGACAGGCGACCCAGTGGCGCCCCGGATACCCGCTCATAGATGGGGAAATCAAGCCCGAGGCCGGGCGCTCCGCCCACAATCCCTGTCGGCGGCCCCGCCGGCGGGCCCGGGCTACGCCCGGTCGTCCACAGCTCCCGGCCCGCGTTGTCGGCCACGGTCGCCGAAGTGATCGCGGGGTCGAGCCGATCGAAGATCTCTCGGAAGCTCGCTGGCGGCATCGGCCCGGATTCCCCGAGCAGGGAGCGCTGCGTCGCCGGGTCGTCGCTAAGGAAGAGGATCTCGGAGCGAAGGCGCAGCCACTGGGAGGTGGCCTGCTCCACGGCCGCCGCCAGCCCCTCCTCGAGCCTCGAGCGCAGCAGGCGCTCCCCGGACCTGGGCGCCGTGCGGGTGAGCCAGAGCCCCAGCACCCCGAGCGGCACGAGACCGACCGCGAGAACGAGGACCAGAATGCGGGATCGAAACGACACGTCGGGCGCTACGTCAGGTGCTCCAGCTCGAACTTCTGGATCAGGCGGTCGAGGCGGGGCCGCGAGATGCCCAGGATCTCGGCACTCCGGGACTTGTGTCCGCTGGTCGCCTGGAGGATCCGGGCGATGTGTGCCCGCTCGACATCCTCCAGCGTGGCGAGGCTCTCCTGCTCGACTCCGGTGGCTGCGGCGGGAGCGCCAAACTGGAGGTTCTCGGGCCGGATCACCTCGCTGGTGGCCATGACCACCGCACGGGTGAGACAGTTCTCCAGCTCCCGCACGTTCCCGGGCCAGGGGTGCGTCATTAGCGAATCGATG
The DNA here is from genome assembly GCA_964510615.1 of uncultured Gemmatimonadota bacterium. Taxonomy (GTDB): domain Bacteria; phylum Gemmatimonadota; class Gemmatimonadetes; order Palauibacterales; family Palauibacteraceae. The sequence goes on along the minus strand of CAZEBA010000015.1, from coordinate 56,686 downwards.
CTCTCCGGCGCCAACCTCAGTCCCGGTCGATCAACAACTGCGCCGACTTTGCGTACCAGGTGCTGGGCCAGAAGGGGAATGTCCCCCATCCGCTCCCGCAGCGGCGGGACGAAGATCTCCACGACTCTGAGTCGATAGTAGAGGTCCTCGCGGAAGCGGCCGAGCGCCACCTCCTCCTCCAGGTCGCGGTGGGTCGCCGCGATCACGCGCGCCTCGGAGCGCTCGGGCCGCTCGGCGCCGACCGGGTAGAACTCGTGCTCCTGGAGGACACGGAGGAGTTTGGCCTGGAATTCGGGTGGTGTGTCGCCGATCTCGTCCAAGAAGATCGTCCCCCGGCCGGCGAGGGCGAACCGTCCCTTGCGGTCGCTGACGGCGTCGGTGAACGCGCCCTTCAGGTGGCCGAAGAGCTCGGACTCGAGGAGAGTAGCTGGGAGCGCCGTGCAGTTCACGGCCACGAACGGCTCGCCGGAGTAGGGCGAGCTGGCGTGGATCTCCCGCGCGACGAGCTCCTTCCCCGTGCCGCTCTCGCCGCGGACCACGACGGTGGTTCGGGTGCCGGCCACCTGTCCGATCAGCTTGAAGATCTCCACCATCGCCGGGTCCCGCCCGACCATCCGCTCTGCGCCGTCCGCTGCCCGATCCCCGATCTTCGACCTCGATGCCGCCCGACTTCGGACGGAACGGTCCTCGAAGACGCGGTTCAGCACCCGGCGGAGGTGGTGAAGGTCGAGCGGCTTGGTGAGGAAGTCCGCGGCACCCTCGCGCATCGCCTTCGCCACCGTGGGAAGGTCGTCGTAGGCGGTCATGATCAGGACGTCGATCTCGGGAGACCGATCCCGCAGAAGCTTGAGCAGCTCCATGCCGTCCATACCCGGCATCTTGAGGTCGGCGAGAACGACGTCGGCCGGCGCCTCGGCAAGGCGGGCGACCGCGAGCTCGGCGGTGCCCGCCGTGCGCACGTCGGTGGAGTCGCTGTCCAAAGCCTGCGAGAGCGAGGCCAGGATACGCTCGTCATCGTCGACGATGAGGATGGATCGGCTCATTGGGCCGGCGGAGCGATCGAAGTCCGAAGAGGCATCAGAAGAACGCTTCTCGAACTCGGTGATACATCAGTCGACCGGCGGCGGGTCGCCCGCCGCCGGCGGGAGGCTGCCCCACACCCCTGGCCCGTCCTCCCACTTGTTCTGGGTGAGGCGGAAGACCTGCCGATCCGCCAGCCGCATCGCGTACTCCTCGCCGTACGGCTGAGGCTGGAACATCACCCGCAGCAGCGGCATCTCGTCGCCGAGCCCGGCGCGCTGGGACGCGAACAGCAGCCACTGGTCGTCGGGGGAGAACTTGGGATGCATGTCGCGTCCGGGGCTGTTCGTGATGCGCTCCAGGTTGCCGGGCGTCCCATCGTCGCCGAGCTCGAGGATGTAGATCTCGTAGTCTCCGTCCCGGGTCGAGACGAAGGCGATCCGGTCTCCACTCGAGGAGAACGCCGGCATCGTGTTGGTCGCGTTCGTCTCGGTGAGCCGGCGGACGTTCGAGCCGTCGGCGTTCATGAGATAGATCTCGCTGTTGCCGCTCCGCGTGCTGCGGAAGACGATCCACCGCCCGTCCGGGGAGAAGGCCGGCAGCGCATCGTTGGCGTCCGAGTCGGGCGTCAGGTTCACCGCCTCGCGCCCATCGGGGCGGCTCTTCCAGATATCGACGTCCGAAGTGGGCGAGAACGGCAGGCCGACGCCGAACGCCAGCCATTCGCCGTCCCATGACCAGGTGGGGCCGAAGACCGAAAGGTCGCCCCGGTAGCGGTCCTGGTGCGCGCTGTCGAAGACGGTCCGCTTCTCCGATCCGTCCAGGCGGGAAACGACGAGTCGGGCGAAGCCCTCGCTGGTGGCCACGTTCCCGGTCTGCCGGTTCAGGGTCGGCAGGTAGCCGCGGACGGCGTGCAGCAGCAGGGTGCGGTCGGGGAGGTCCACGCTGTAGGGCGTGGCCGGGAACGGGCCCGGGGTATCACTCTCGAAGGTCGTCGCCGGGTCCGCGGCGCCGGCTCCGTGAGCGACCATCCGGCCGGTGCCGGCGTCATAGGCCGGCGCCCAGTAGTCCCGATCGGTGTCGCTCTCGACTCGAGCGTTCGAGCCGTCGGGCGCCGTGGAGACGATGGTCCACCGGCCGTCGCGCTGCGCCGCGAAGGCGACGCGCCCCTCCGGCGTCACCGCGGGCGAGAGCGCAGGCTCGCCCTCCGCGCTCACGGCCTGCAGTCCGGACCCGTCCGCCGACCTGCGGTAGATCCGGGTCGTGCCTCCGGCCTCGAAGAAACCGACCTCGGCCGATTCCGGCGCCGGGCCCTGGGAATAGAAGTAGAGGGTGCCATCGGACCCCCACGCCGGCGAGCCGTCCCATCCCGGATGTTCGGTGAGCCTCAGGAGGTCCGTGCCATCCGTCCGCATCACGTAGATCTCGCCGGCCCGATAGAGGTCGGGTGCCCCCGGGGTGGTGAACGGATCGTCGGGGGTGTCCCGGTTGCTGGAGAAGGCGATCCACTCGCCGTCGGGGGAGAACGCCGGGTTGAAGTCGCCTGCCGCGTTCCGCGTGAGGTTCACCCCTTGGCTGCCGGCGGATGCATTGGAGGCGGCGGGAGCCTCGGAGGCGGCGGGAGCCTCGGGCGCGAACGGCATCAGGTAGATGTCCGGGTTCCCACTCTCCGTGCTCACGAAGGTGAGGGACCGGCCATCGGGCGAGAACGAGGCCGCGTCCTCCATGGCATCGCTCGAGGTAAGCCGGACCGGATCGCCGGGATTCTCGAGGTCCAGCGCGAACAGGTCGGCGGTGCCGTGGCGCTCGGAGGTGAACACCACCCATCGGCCATCCGGGGAGAAAGTGGGGTTGTAGTCCGGTGCGGGATCCGTGGTGAGCTGCCGGGGCGCGGCGCCCGGCTCGTCGAACAGGTACAGATCCCAGTTGGCCGGGCGAAGCGTGCTGAAGGCCACGATCTCCCGAGGCTGTTCGGCGTCCTCGGAGGCGGGAGAGCACGCGGCCGACAGGAGAATGCCAAGGCAGGCACAGCGATGAACGCGGACGGTCGCCGGTTCGTGCACGGAACCTCCTCCTTCGTGGACCGTTGCTCCAGCCGGCTACGGGAAGACAACCCGCCTCCCTGTCGGGAATCCGCCGGCGCATCGACGCTCAAGCTAGGGAAACGGTCCTCGAACCGCGATCGGTACTCCGATTTAGCGCTCCGGGGGGAGCCTCGTGATCGGTCGCGGCCTCTGCAAACAAACCAGGCGTGTCGGGTCTGGCGAGGGAATTCCCGACATGGTCCGTCGAGGATTACCCGATACCGGCGGCTCGACCCTGGGCGAAGTATGGGCAGAGCGAGATTCGTGGCACTGGAGGCCGCATGAGGGTGATACCGAAGTTCGGCGTCGTTCTGGCGCTGCTGGGAGCAGCGCCCGGGTGCAGCGAGCTCACGGGCGTCGAGCAGCCCGAGTTGAAGCAAGTCGTCGAGCGCGACGGCCTCTCGTTCTCGACGCCGGCGCTTCCGACGGAGGCACTGGACCGCCTGGCGCAAAACACGCTGGTCGTGGTGGGAGAGACGCACCATTTGCGTGACCACTACGAGTTCGTGGCCGAGCTGGTTCGGTCCCTCCACGCACGGGGTTTCCGCCAGCTTCTGCTCGAATGGCCCCAGATGGCCGACTGGCTGCTGGCCGACCTGGTGCTGGAAGGTGGACTCGTGCCCGATTGGAAGCCTCCTGTCTCGCTGGGCGGAGAGATGATCGAGGCGGTACGGGACTTCAACCGCACGCTGCCCGCCGGAGAGCGCGTTCAGGTGCGGGCCATCGACGTCAACCTGTCCGACTACGGCGGGATGGATAGCTTCCTCGACTTGATCGGGACGCTGTCAGAGAATCTCTCCGATCCCGGACCGCTCGACCCGTTTCTTCGCAGCCAGCATCAGCCCGTCGAGCGGCACGAGGAGGCGCTCACGGCTCTCGAGGCCGAGCTCCTGGCCGGCCGTGAGGAGCTGGTCCGCAGCTGGGGGTCGGCTTGGTACGAGACGATAGCCGAGATGGTCGCGGTAGAGCGGGTGAGCGTGACCGTGCGCGCGCTCCGCGAGACCGATTATGATCGGTCCGTGCGGCTCCGCGAGACCGAGATGAAGAGGCTCGCCGATCTCAGGCTGGGGGGCTACGAGCACCGCACGCTCATGAACGTCGGCGGCAACCACGCGCAGAAACAGCGCCTCAAGGGAACGGAGCAGGAGTGGCTGGGCGACTATCTGGTGCACCGTAGCGCTGCCGTCGGCGGCCCGGTGATCGTCCTGGGCGTGGGGGCGGCCAGGATCTTGTCCGGGTCGACTGTCGCATACGACATCCTGGACAAATCCCCTGCCGACGAACTGTTCCGTCTCATGTACGAAACCTGGCCCGAGCACAGCGTCTTCCTGCCGCTGGATGCCCCCCTATTCTCGACCGGTGGGGTCAAGATGAACTTCGAGGGGACGATCCATACCGGAGCCCCCAAGCGGCACTACGACGTCTTCCTGCAGTATCCCCTGGCCCACCGCGTCCCCTTGCCCTAGGCGAGCCTCTCGCATCGGCGGCAGACCCCTGCCGTTGCTCCGGGCCTTGATCGCTATTGCGCTCCGCAGGCCGCGCACTACGATTCCCCTTGTGCCACGGAAGAAGATGGCGGCGTAGACCCGCAGGGTACGGCAAGCCGGTGGTCGGTCCTCGATCGGTGCGTTATCGCTTCCCGGGAGCGTTGCTGCTCCTTCTCTCCCTTTCGCCTGCCGTACCGTTCCGGCTCGCGGCCCAGACGACCCCTGTGCGCGTCCTGGTGGCTCCGCTGGCGCCGGCCGTGGGAGTGAACGGGGAGTTCGGGGAGCGCGTGGCCGACGAGGTTTGGAAGGGTCTCGACCGCCTGGACGGCGTGGAACCACTCGAACGGCGAATGGTCGAGAACGCGCTGAAGGTGTTCCGCGCACAGGCGCGAGTCGTCGCCCTGACGCCGATCCACTGGCGACAGCTCGGTGGTCAGCTGGACGCCGAATGGGTGATGATCGGCAGCACGGCCGCCTCCGGCGAGGGGGTTCGCGTCCAGGCGCTCTTCCTGCAGCCATGGTGGGGGGATGAGCTCCCCCTGCCGGAGATCGCGGTCCCGGATGACGGCGGCTCGGGGGCCAGGGAGGTGGCCGCCGGAGTCGTCGCGGGCTTCGAGGGCCAGCTCGGCTACCTCGAGTCGCTTCGCCAGTGCGAGCAGCTGCTCGACGCTGACCAGTTCGGCGACGCGCTGGCGAGCTGTGACCAGGCGCTCAGCCTGCGTCAGGACGGGATGGAGGCGTTTTACTCCCGTGGGCGCGCCTTCTCGGGCCTGGAGCGGTGGGAGGAGGCCGTCGCCGATCTGGAGACGACGCTCTCGGCCGGTCCGCGGCTGTCGATCGGCGTGGCCGCTCGCGCGATCCGGGGCCTCGCCTATGGCCGTCTCCGGCTGGACGATGCCGAGGGCGCCACGCGGCTCTACCGACAGTACCTCCAGCTCGGTCCGGAAGACGTCGACCGGCGGCTGTCGATCGCGCGGATCCTCTACGAGGCGGGGGCGGCTGTCGCCGCCGTTCGGATCGTCGAGGACGGCCTGGCGATCGATCCTGAAAACCCCCGCCTCACGGCGTTCCTGGACGACCCGGCGACCTCCGTGGCTGCCGCGGCGATTCCCGAACAGAGGGCCTGCCCGGCCTGGGCGCTCGAGATCCGGAGCCGCGAGGACACCGAAGTCGAGGTGTACAGGTTCCTGGGCGATGAGGTGGTGCCGGTGCGCGAGGCCGCCGCCCGCGGCTCACAGGGCCTGCTGCTGAGGGTCATCCGGGCAAACGGCACGGAGACGCTGCCGCTGGCGGAACCGAACCCGATCCTGATGCTCTACCGCTTCCAGCCCTTCCAACCGGCAGTGCGCGAGACCGTGGTGCGGAACGGCGTCCTCACGATCCAGACGGTCGCCCCCGCTCAGCCGGAGAGCCGCACGCTGATCGCGCTCGTCTCACCGTCCGAGGTGGAGCCGCACGACCTGCGAACCGTGGACGTTCAGTTCAGCTGCGACCCGAACTGAGAACTTGCGGCGAGGGCCGACCGCGCGGCGTCCTCCGGTCAGCCCTCCTCCAGTCAGCCTCCTCCGGTCAGCGTCCCCGGCTCTCCAGCGGGATCATGATGTGCGCATACGGTGTGTTCGGCCACATGATCCACGGCCCGCCGTTCAACTGATCGGTCGAGATGCTCTTCAGCAGCTTCTTGTCCGGCACCAGAATCATCAGGTGCGGGCCCAGGTTCGTGACCCAATCGTCGCCGCCGGTGGGCTCGGTGGCGTACGGATCGGTGTTGCTGACGGGCGTGTCGCCCTGGAGCATGTAGGCGAAGCCGATGTCGGTGTACGTGGGCTCCGTCTTGCCGACGTAAGCGTGAAGGAAGTTCATCCAGGCATCGGTGATACACCAGGGGTCGGTGCCGGGCGTATCGGGCCGATCGGGCAGACACGTCCACTCGTTCGTGCCCTCGCGTAGCAAGTTCATGTTCCAGTCGACGATCGTGGCCTTGGCGGAGATCGAAGCCGGGGCTGCGCTCATGGCGCTGGCGATCTGTGCTTCGAGCTCGGGCGACGCGTACTCCCCCTCCTGTGCCGACACCGTCCCCGGCACCGAGACGGCGCACAGGAACGCGGCGAGCAGGGGGAGCGACGCTGAGGCGAGCCGGTGAGGTGCGGACAACATAACTGCCTCCAGCTTGTCGTGATGCGTTCGGTCGCGGCATCGAGGCGAGCGGTCGCAGCGTCGAGGCCGGCGACTCTGGACAACGATGCAGAATAGCGCTCCTTCTCCATCCGTCCGCAACCGTATGGTGCGATTGCACGCGGGTTGCTGTCTGTGAACGAAGTCCCGGCCATCGACTCGATTTTGCAGACGCCGCCCTCGCGCTCTACCTGTGGAGCGACTTCATAAGCCCACACAGATAAACGTCTTGCGACCTATCACCACGGGCGACTGCCGATGGTGTGATCTCTGCGTGCGGTCCGTGCGGAGTCGGCTGTCGTGGCCCGAGCCGAGCCGCGGCGCCAGCCTGTCCCATCGGAGTCGAGGTAGTGATGCGGTACTCGAACGTACGGGCGGTCCAGGCTGCCCTTCTCCCGGTGATTTTCCTTGCTTTTCTCTCGTCCTGCTCGGATTCGCTCGTGCCGTCCGCGCCGCCGGATCCGTCCGGCTCCTCCATGAGCGTCGATCTGCCTGCTGGCGACGAGCCGGCGGGCCGTGCCGTGGTCGGCGACGTCGTGGCGGTTGCCGAGGTGGGTGGGGCGGAACTGGCCGCCGAGGACGACCTCGCCTGCACGGGGGGCGAGTCCCTCCTGCTGCTCCAGGACAACGTTCCCTGGGGGATGGGCACCGGTCAGCATCCCCTGGGCGCGAACGTCACGGAGCTGGTCGCACACGGCGTCGGCTTCTGTCTGGCGGGGTCGGCGGCGGTGGCGTCGATGGACCTCGGCAGCTTCTCCACGGTCGTGATCTCCGCCGCGCAGACCCAGTCCTTCTACGATGCGCTCTTCCCCGGCGGGGTCGTGCACCCTGGGCTCACGTCGTTCGTCGAGGGAGGTGGCGTGCTGGCCGCCAACCTCACGGACGTCGCAGCGGGTCCCGGCAACGGCGGCAGCTGGGCCGGCCGCGCGTTCGTCGGCGGCCTGCGGCGCGTCACCGCCTATCGCAACGACAACTCGATCGCCGATGCCGCCCATCCGATCATCACGGCGGCCGTTGACTGTCCGAGCGGAAACTGCGGCGAGATCCGGGACGTCCTGGTCCGTCAGGACCTCGACAACTGGTTCCACTCCTCGCACGGCTACTTTACCGATCTTCCCGCCGGTACCCACGTCGTGTTGACGCAGCCTGACGCGACCCTCGACGGTCAGCCGGAGCCGATCCTGATCGAGTATCCGGTGGGCGAGGGGACGGTGATCGCGAGCATGGTCACCTCCGAGCAGAGGTACGCCTCCAACCTCGTCCGCAGCCTCAAGCTGCTGGCCAACGAGCTGGCCTACACGATCTCGATCTCACGACCCGTCGAGGCTCCGCCCATGACCGCCGGCGAGCGGATATCGGCCATGAGCTTCCACCTCGATGAGCTGGCCGAGACAGGTGAGCTCGACGAGGGGAACGCGAACAGCCTGAAGAAAAAGCTGATGGCGGCGGCGAAGAGCTTCGAAGCGGGCCGGCCTCAGACGGCGGCCAATCAGATCGAAGCCTTCATGCACGAGGTCGAGGCTCTCGTGGAGGCGGGCCGTCTGAGCGCGGCCACGGGCGAGCTGCTGCTCACGGAGGCCGCCGCGCTCGTCGAGGCGATGCTGGCGGAGGAGCCGACGCCATAGCTGCGCGTGACGCGGGAGCGGATCGCTAGGTCTACCTGGTAGATAGCGCGAATCGATATGGACCTCTCGCAGGAGGGAGGCACATGTCTGCCAGGAACGGCTCTGCGGCTCTGCTCTCCGCCTTCGCGCTCGCTGCCTGCGCGCCCAGCTACCAGCGGGTCACCGTCACGACGCTCCCCGCGGGCGCCGAGGTCTATCTGCAGCGCAGCGGCGTGATGGAGGTCACCGCCGCCGTCGCCGGATTCTACGGCTCGCTCGACATCCCGACCTTCCAGGACGCCTACTACTCGCTCGGGACCGCTCCGATCGACTACGAGTTCCGCCTGAAGGAGCCGCAGGCCACGGTGGTCGGAGGCGGTGCCTATGGCGATGTCACGCGGCGCTATACCGAGGGTAGGATACGCGTGGTGAGGGACGGCTTTCGCACGGTGGAGCGAGCCGTCCGCTTCACCGGAGAGCCCCTCGAATTCGACGTCACGCTCGAGCCCGTCGACGGTGGATAGGCGAGGTCCGCCGGGAACGGAGGGTGTCGGCGCGACTAGTCGAGGGCTGCTAGCGCGCTACGGCACTCTTCCACGTACTCCGAAGGGAGCGAAGCGCCCTCGCCGATGTCGTCCAGAGCCGAGCGCAACAGCTCGGCCGCAGCGGAGATCCGTCCGAGGCCGGCCAGGGCCCGTCCGAGCCGGCACTCGGTCATGGCGGTGGCCGCGTGTCCCGGGGGCAGGGCCTCGCCGAGAATGGCCAGAGCCCTTCCGGCTGCCTCCTCTGCTCCGCGAAAGTCTTCGAGCGACAGGCGGATGCCGGAGAGGGAGAGCAGCGGGAAGGCCGTCAGGTAGTGGCCCGGCGGGAGCACCGCCGTGAAGGATTCGTAAGCCTCCAGGTGAAGCTGTGCCGCCTCGGCGTACTTGCCCTGCCTTCCCAGCACCGCCGCCAAGTTCTGCATCGACTCGGCTACGAGCCGTTGGTTCGGCCCATACTTCTCGAGTCGGCGCTCCAGTACCTCGCGATGGCTCCGTTCGGCCGCCACGAAGTCGCCGAGCCGACCATAGGAAACGGCCAGGTTGTTGAGGCCCGTCAGGGTGATCTCGTGGCTCTCACCCAGCCTCGATTCCAGGATCGGCATCGCCTGCTCGATCTGAACGACCGCCTCCTCTGCCCGCCCTACCTCGTCAAGCGCGCTGGCCAGACGCAACCTCGCGAGGGCCGTCTCGAGGTCTCCCTCGCCGAAGGCTGACCGACACATCGCGAGGACTTCCTCGGCGATCCGCAGGGCATCCTCGGGCCGCCCGACATCGGGATAGACGCTCCCCAGCGCGCCGAGGGTGGCGACGAGATCGACCGTGTCCGCGGGGGTCAGGCTTCGCTGGATCCGGGTGGCCTCCTCGAGGGCGGTCACGGCCTCTTCGAACGACCCGAGGGCCTGAAGCACGTGGCCGAGCTCCAGATAGGAGAGGGCGACCGCCGGGTGCTCGGGGCCGTGAACCTCGAGCGCCAGCTCCAGCTGATTCTCGAGGATAGCCAGGGCCGAGTCGTCCTCTCTGGCCCGGCTGGTCAGGCGACCGAGCTTGCGCAGGCTGGCCGCGACCTCCGGCGACCGATCGCCGTAAAGGGAGCGCTCGATCTCGAGCGTCTCCTCCCGGAGTCTCCGTGCCTCGGGGTTCAGATCGAGGTTGTCGTACACGTCGGAGACCGTGCCGAGCAGGGCTGCCTGAACGGCGGGCCGCTCTGCCAGCTCCTGGCGCACGCGGTCTGTGCCGATCCAGAGGGCCTCGCGAACCGTGATGTCCCGGCCTCGCGAAGTGTCGGCGGGAGCGTACGGATCGGGGCTTCGGAACAGGTCCACGAGGAACTGCTGAACCTCGAGCGCCTTGGCCGCCTCGTCCCGCGCGATGTCGCGCTGGCGCTCCATCTGACCGGAGTAGCGGAGGACGGTGATGAGGTAACCGGCGAGCAGAAGCGCGATGGCCGCGCTCGTGGGGGCGACCCAGGGTCGCCGGCGCAGAAACTTTCGCGTTCGGTACCTCCAGCTGTCGGGCCGCGCGGAGATCGGTCGGTCGCTCAGGTAGCTGCGTACGTCTGCCAGCAGCTGCTCGACGCTGGCATAACGCCGCACCGGGTCCTTGCGGAGCGCCTTGAGGATGACGGTATCCAGATCGCCGGCCAGCCTTCGACGTAGCTTCTCGGGCGTGGTTCGCCGCGCGTCGGCGATCGCCACCGTGGCCTCCGCGTCCAGGCCGGTCGTGCGGTCCGGCGGCTCGGACGCCCCGACCGACGGGCCACGGCTGACGACCCTGCTCGGCGGCGTGGCGCTCGTCTCGGTGATCGCGCGCTCGAGCGCCGAGGCGGACCTGCCGGAAACGTCGTACGGCCGCCGTCCCGTGAGCAGGACATAGAGCAGCATGCCGAGCTGATAGATGTCCGATGATACCGTGACCGGGTCTCCTCGGACCTGCTCGGGGCTCGCCCATTCCGGCGTGAGCAGACGAAGGCCCGTCCTCGTCCGCGCTGCTGTCGCCGGGTCCGCCTCCGCATCGAGCAGCTTGGCGATTCCGAAGTCGAGGAGCTTCACGCGGCCTTCGGCATCGACCAGAACGTTGGAGGGCTTGAGGTCGCGGTGGACGACCAGCCGCCCGTGCGCGAACTGCACCGCCTCGCCGATATCGAGAAAAAGCCGCAGCCGCTCCCGCACCGTGAGCCGGTGCCCGTCCGCATAGGCGGTGATCGGCTCGCCTTCCACGTGCTCCATGACCAGGTAGGGCAGGCCGTCGTCGGTCGATCCACCGTCCAGCAGCCACGCGATGTTCGGGTGGTTTAGAGAGGAGAGGATCTGGCGCTCGGCGAGGAAGCGCTGGATGACGTCCTCGGTGTCGAGGCCCCGCCGTATGAGCTTGAGCGCGACCTGCTGCTCGAACTCGCCGTCTGCCCTCTCCGCTAGGAAGACCGTGGCCATGCCGCCGCGTCCGAGCTCACGGAGCAGGCGATAGGGCCCGATTCGGCGGCCCTCCGCGCTGTCCGGCGCCCTCCGGTCGAGTTCGGCGGCGATCTCGCTCCACAGGGGGCCGGCCAGCGGATCGATCGTACGTTCGAGGTAGGCGTCCGCCGCATCCGCGGCGTCCAGCAGCTCCTGTACGGCCGCCTGCAGCTCGGCTCGACCTGCGCAGCGGTTACGCAGAAAGGCTGCACGCTCTCCTGGCGACCTTTCCAAAGCCTCCGAGAAGATCGCGTCGATCTCGTGCCAGCCCTCGTCGGAGTCGCTCATCCCAGAGCCTGGTAGAGGTACGCCTTCGCCCGGGTCCAGTCGCGCTCGACGGTCCGGGTGGAGACTCCGAGCGCTTCCGCCGTGTCACGCACGGGCATGCCGCCGAAGTACCGGCATTCGACCACCTGCACGAGTCGAGGATCCCGCTCCCCGAGGCGGGTCAGCACCTGGTCGAGGAGGATCAGGTCTTCGGCGTGACGGTCCGTGAGCGGATCAGCGAGCGGGTCCGCGGCTGGCCCCACGTCCTCGAGTCTCACCCGAACCCGGTCGCCTCCTCCTCGCTTGCTTGCCCGCTTCCGCCGGGCGTAGTCGACGAGGATGTGACGCATCGCGGTAGAGGCGACGGCAAAAAAATGCGCCCGGTTCTGCCAGTCGGCGTCCTGCCGGCCGACGAGCTGGAGGTAGGACTCGTGGACGAGAGCGGAGGTGTCGAGGGTGTGATCCGGTCGCTCCCGGCTCAGATGGAGTCGGGCGATCCGCCTGAGGTCGTCGTACACGAGCGGGATGAGCCGGTCCAGCGCGTCCCGGTCCCCGGCTCGCCATTGGGCGAGAAGTTGGGTTACCTCGTGACCTTCCCGCGACATCATGCCCGACGAATATAGGTCGCCAGCCGCGACGCTGTCATCGCGGAGGACGTCGATGGAATCGAGCTGGCGGAAACCGCTGGCTTTTTGCGCTACAGGAGAAGATCGGGTCCAGGAGTGTGTAGGCTGCACGCGGAGGCACCCATGAGCCGGCTGGCCCACATGGGCATGAGTAGTCTGTTGCTGGTCGTGGCCGTGGGACGGCCGGCGGCGGCGCAGGTAGAGATGGGCGGTCACGGCTCGCTCAAGCTCGGAGGCGTCGCCTACGACTTCGAGGTCCAGATCTGTGGCGAGCAGATACCGGGCGCCTACCTGCTGAGCGGGACAGGCCAATCCGCTGCGGGGCAGATGTATACGGTGATGGTCATGAGAAACGAGTTGAAGGAGGGAAGGGTGGAGGAGTCCGTCACCTTGAACAACCCGCAGGCACACGGCGCTTCGTACTTTCGCGATGAGGAAGGTTGGAAACGCTGCACGGCGTTCACGCTCGCCTGCGGACCGGGTGAGGGCCTGCCGGCCGGGGGGCCGCTGCTCGAGTTCGACGGCTCGACAGTCCGGGCGGCCGGCCTCTTCATCGGGCCCGACACCGACGAGGAGGGTCAGCCCGGTACGCTGACGGCGAGCTGCGGCAGCGGGGAAGAGGAAGAGCGCCCTTCCGAGGCCTCACCGTGAGCGGGAGCCCGGAAGAGGGGAAGGTCTCTGAAAGAGGAACAGCCTGAAGCCCGAAGGAGGTCGAAATGCGCGGTAGAATCCGCCTGTCGTTGCTCTTACTTGTCTGCCTGGCCGGGCTGGGGTTGCCGGCGAGTGGCGCTGCCCAGATCCCTGGGGTGAAGGACCTGAAGGACGCTGCGGCGAGAGGTGCCAACCAGGCGATGAGGAGCGAGGTGGAGCAGCTCGCCGCCGACGCGGTGCACTGCGTCTTCGACAACCTCGAGTGCATTCGCGAGGCGCAGGAAGCGGGCGAACCGGTCGTCCTCACGGATGCCGAGGGCAACGTGCTCACCGACGAGGAGGGAAGCCCGATTACCGATCCCTCCCAGCTTCCGGGCGGAGGTGGGCCCGGAGCGGGTGCGGCGGGCGTGCCCGGCCCGGGGGGGGACCAATCGGCCGTGCCGGGAGGCGTCGCATCCACCTACGACTTCGAGCCGGGGGAGCGAGAGCTCTTCGTGTCGGACTTCGCGGCGGAAATCCTGGGCGATTTCCCGCGTGAGCTGGAGCTGGTCGAGGGCAACCTGCAGGTGATCGAGTGGGAGGACCGGAGGTTCCTGCAGACCGATTCGAAGTACAGCGCCTTCGCCGTTCCGCTTCCCGAGAGGCTGCCCGAACAGTTCACGATCGAGTTCGACTTGTACGATGCCGCCGGGTTCTACGGAGTCGGCATCGCCCTGAGCGATCCTCCCAATCGCGGCTTCACCTGGTCCACCTACTACGACGCGCACGTGTTCCGGGCCGGCCACCAGCACGGCTCGGGCGTGTGGACGGGGAGGAACAACGAGCAGGTCTCGACCACGGTGGACATGAGCTCGACCGAGCGGATCGTGCCCGTCCGCATCATGGTGGATGGCGCCCACGCCAAGATGTTCATCGGCGAGAACCGCGTCGCCAACGTCCCGCAGGCCGAGCTGCCCCGCAGCGACAAGATCTACTTCTTCATGCAGTCCAGGCCTCCCGAAAAGCTGATCTACCTGACGGACATCCGGATCGCGGCGGGCGGCCGCGACCTGTACGACGCGCTGGACGCCGACGGCCGCGTCGCGATCCGCGACATCCTGTTCGACACCAACTCCGCCACGATCCGGCCCGAATCGGCACCGGTTCTCGAGCAGATCGGCACGATGATGCAGGAGCACCCGGAGCTGAGCCTCCTGGTCGAGGGCCACACCGACAACGAGGGCGAGTTCGACTGGAACATGGAGCTCTCGGCCGACCGCGCGGCATCGGTGAAGGCGTACCTGGTCGAGAACTTCGGCATCGATCCCGAGCGCATGCGCACGATGGGGCTGGGGCCCAGCCAGCCGGTCGACACCAACGACACGCCCGAGGGGCGGCAGCAGAACCGGCGGGTGGAGCTGGTCAAGATCTAGGTCCGTCTCGGAGGACGACCCGGGGAGGACGATCCACGGTCTATCTAGCCCAGGAGCCCGAACAGGAGCGGTTCGAGCGATGCGACGTGCCCGTGGCCGACGGGGCCTGATCCTCCCGTCCACCTATTGTCGTACGGCTCTGTTCTGTCTTGCAGCCCTCGGCTGTGGCGACGGCGAGCCTCGGCTCGCGATCCAGCCGGACGCGGGTTTTCCGACCCACGCCTTCACGATCGAAGGAATCCCAGAGGATCTCGAAGTCGTCACGCTCGCGTACACTCCGGCGGAGGAGGAGTGGGCCGGGCTCTCCCTCGAAGTAGTCGTGCAACGCGATCCGAATGGCCGTTTCACGACGCTCATTCCAGTCCACCCGTCCATCGCGGATGGCGGGGTCCTGGACCTGACAGTCCTGGAGGTCTCCTCGCGGCCTCTCGAGCTGACCGTCCTGCCCGCCCCCGCGGCTCCGGGCACCACGCGTGAGTTCGTGGCGGGCGCCGCTCGTGTGAGTCGGAACCTGGTCGAATCGTGGGGCACGTCGGTCGAAGACGTATTGGGAGTCCTCGGCGAGAACTCGGCTGTCCTGCCCGTACAGCTCCTGCTGCCTGCCATCGCGTACTCGTTGCTCGAGGGCACGGAGGCGGAGCCCTCTCTTCTCCAGCTTGTCGCCGACATGTCGGAGCTCGATGACGGTTGGCTCGATGAGACGGATCGTCTGCTGGCGGTGACATCGCTTCCGGAGGCCATGGAGACGATCGAGGCGGCGACCGCGCAGCTGACGGAGAGTCCGATCCCCTGGCCGGGGGAGGACGCTGGGGCCGACAAGAATGACAAGGAGGCGGCAACGGCTTCGCGGAAGCCGACGCCTCTCGCTCTCGAAGTCGATGCACGCCGAAAGACTTCCGGTCTGGCGCACCTTTCGATCGCGGTCGCGTTGACGAGGTCGGCCCACGACGTGATTCGTGTGCTCGCCGCTGATCTCGCCGACGCGCGAGGGGCGGAGACCTTGCCGCAAGAGAAGCTGTCGCAAGACTCGAGCGGGCTGTTGGACGAGGTGGAGGAGCAGATCGATGCGATAGCGACGGCGCTGGCCAACCCGGTCTACTCGCGGGTGGAGATCAACACGGTCGACGAGCTCGATCGCTACATGGCCCGACGGGGCATGCTGCAGAGAGAACTGCAAGGGGTTGCGGGCAAGGACGCGAGGGCCAAGACGGTCACGTATCTGGGCATGGTTCCGCACCTGGCGGTCATCGGGGTGGCCAACTACGTGCTCGATGTCGCTCTCGAGTCGAACCTCTATCTCCTCCCGTCCCGGCTGGATCCGCTCGAGGTGTGGGCGGAGCGCGACGAATTCTTCGAGGATGATGACCGTACGAGCAGCTGGAAGGCCTGGGCCGTCGCCCGCAGCGACAGCATGACCCTCGATCCTACAGACATCATCAAGGCCATCCAGCAGATGTCGTCGCTCATCAAGTGGTTGAAGGGCTTGAGCCCTGCTCCCGCTCCCTCGCTCAAGGACCAGATGTTGGCGCAGAAGCAAAACGATCCACAGTGGATGGATCGACTGGACGCGCAAGTCGAGGCGGGGTTTGCACGGCGGGCACAGACGGAATTGGAAGCTGCTCCGGATTGGAAATGGCAGGACAGGCGGGTTGGTTTTCTGCTCGCCAACCCAAAGCCCGGTTCAGCCAAAGATCGGAGTTACAAGCTCGACAAGCTTGACAAGAAGGTGGAAGGCCTGCTCAAGAAGTCCGCTACCCAGAAATTGATGAAGGCCATCGAAGAGGGTCCCCTCAAGAAGCAGTTCGGGCCTTACATGTGGGGTCCGATCCTGCTCGGAAACGACAGGAAGCTTGTCAGGGCACGAATCTCCGGCAGCTGTGCGGAGATCGGTGGCGAAGACTCGCAGCCCTATCGAGCGGCCGCGGCCGGCCAGTGCTGGCTGGTGATCGAGACCAACAAGCAGCGTTTCGGCAGCGTCCCCGCCTGGGGGGACAAGGACCTGCTGGTAAGGGCGATCGAGGTGGAGGTCCAGCCGCAGGGATTGCGCCTCCAGGTAGGTAGCCAGACGGCGTTCGAGGCCACGGTGCGCAACGCGAAGGACAAGAAGGTCGAGTGGCGACGCGAGGGTGGCGGAGGCTCGGCGTTCGGTGAGAACCTCTACCGTTGGACGGCGCCGGAGAAGCTCGACGACGGCAGATGCGAGCAGGATTTCGCGATCGAGGCGGAGAGCATGGCGCGCACGGGACCACGCGAGGGCGGCGAGCCGCCCCGAGTCGGCCGGGCGAAGGTCACAGTGGAGGGTCCGGCCCAGCTCGCAATCGTGCCGGATGAGGTTGTGTTGGCGCCCGGCGAGCCGTTCCAGTTCGCCTATCGGGCAGACGGGTCACCCGAAGTCCAGTGGACGGCCGAGACGCCGGGGAAGATCGACAGCCGGTCGGGGGCCTACAGGGCGCCCAGGGAGGAGGGCAGCTACATGGTGCAGGCCGCCATCATGGGCGGTGACGCCAACTCGTGCGGCGAGGATGAGGCCTCGGTCCGTGTCGCGGGCTGCTCGTGGCTGGTCACGTTCGACGGCAAGGCCTTCCGTTCCGAGGAAGGTGACGAGGCGAGCTTCCTCTTCATGCCCGGCGGATTCTCATTCAACCTGGCCCGGGCCAACGGACAGCATGTTGGAGGAGGCAGAACCTCGAAGTATGGGGACCGGGTGATGGGCAACATGGGGGCTTCGATTCACGAGACGTACGGTTCCTATGAAAGGTACAAGGAGCCCAAGCCTCCGATGTCCATCACCCTGTTCAAGAGCAGCAGTGGTGTCGCCGCCGGAACGGCATCGGGACAGGTCCGCGTCATCGACCCCATGACAGAAGTGGTCAGGCTCGCACCGTTCAGCGCCGAGTTCGTGATCGTCGGCAAGCCGGACGAGGGCCAAGCTCCATTGGCAAATCCGATGGACTACTTGGACAACATGGACCAGCTCTTGGACCGGATGCGCGCGCTGCCCCCGGGGACGATCACCCCGGAGCAGCAAGCGCAGCTCGAGGAAGCGCTCCGCAGCGCCATGAGCCCGGAAGAAGCGGCGCATGGCGCGTTCGGGCTTCAGGAACTGCGCGAGGGCCGGGCCATGATGGGACAGATGCTGGGCGGGCTCGCCACCCTGAGTTGTAAGGTGCCGAAACGTCCCGAGTGATGCTTGGAGCGATGCGCCGTCCCACGGGGTGCGCAACAACATCCGGCATCGCTGCGAACGTCTATACGCCGTGGCCGACGGCGTCGGTCGCGGGCACGAGCGCCACGACCTGCTCGGGCGGACCCTAGCCGGGTCCGCCCCGAGTTCCAGCGCTGCGCCTCCGGAGCCCTTGCGGGCCGAGACCGGTGCGCCGTTAGATGTAGGGCCTTGGGCGCGCGGGTCGCGGCCACGTGGAAGTGGACGCGCGGGTCGCGGCCGGCCCGTACGACATCCGAAGGCGAGGGGGTCACGATGCGCATGATGTTCCGGTGGACGGTTCCGGCCCGGAAGGGCAACGACGCGATCGCCGATGGCTCGCTGATCCAAGCGGTCGAGAACGTGCTCGAACGGCTGGACCCGGAGGCGGCCTACTTCTTCCCCGAGAGGGGGGAGCGCAGCGGAATGGTGGTCTTTGACATGACGGATCCTGCCCAGATCCCGCAGATCGCCGAGCCGCTCTTCCAGCAGCTCGAGGCGGAAGTGGAGTTCCTGCCGGTGATGAACATCGAGGACCTGCGCCGGGCCCTGTCCGGCTTGAGCTGAAGCCGCGCGCCGCCCTGAGCTGAGACGGCTCGTTTCAGGCCGGCTGGCCGAACCAGCGCTCCAGCCGCTCCGCCTCGAAGCGGTGCTTCTCGCGGGCGTGAGCCCGGGAGACGTCGCCGAGACGGATCCGGGGCTCCGGCGCGGCGAAGAAGTCGCCCTCGATCAGAGTGGCGCTGGCCTTGCCCATCTCCATGAAGCAGAAGCCCTGCCCGTCGAAGGGGGCCGGTGGCTCTGCTCCCCGGAGCTCAGCGGCGATCGCCGAGGCCACGATCCGGCCCTCGAGCTCGGCCATCACGCCCGCCTTCGGCAGGGGAAGGCCGTTGGCGAGCTTGATCATCGTCACGTCGCCGATCGCGTACACGCCATCGTAGAAGGTCCGCAGCGTCCCGGGGTCGACCGTCACCCAGAGGGCCTCTCCAGTGAGGCCGCTCTCGGCCACGACGGCCGGCGGCCGGTGGGGCGGGACGCCGATCAGCAGGTGGAACGGCAGCTCGCCGTCGGGATAGACGACCCGGTCGGCCTCCACCCGCTCGACCCTCCGGCCCGTCCGGTGCTCGATCTGCCGTGCGTCGAGCTGCTCACCCAGCCACCTCGAGCCCTCCACCCCGGCGTTCGGCATCAGCAGCGGCTGCAACGTGGTGACGGAGAGCCGGATCCGGTCGCGCCGGCCCTGCTCTCTCAGGTGGCCGTCCAGCAGCATCGCGCACTCGTACGGCGCCGGCGGGCAGGTGTAGGGCACCCCGGCGATCATGATCGCGATCCGTCCCTCATCGAGCCCATCCAGCGCCTCTTTCAGGGCCGGGACGGCCGCCGCCTCCCAGACGTTGTGGCCGTGCTCCGCCAGCCCGGGCACCAGGTCGGGGCGAGGCTCCGCTCCGAGGGCGACGACGAGATGGTCGGCCTCGATCCAGCCCGAGTCGGTCTCCGCGGCCCGCCTCCCGGGATCGATCGTCCGGACCTGCTCCTGGACGAAGCGGAACCCTCGCCGAGCGAGCCGCTCGCGCGGCCGGCTTCCCTCTTCTAGGCTCCCGAGCCCGACGAGGGCCCACAGCTTCCGGAGTCCCATCAGGAAGTGCGGACGCCGATCCACGAGCACGATCTCGTGCTCCGCGTCCGATCCCAGGAGCTCCCGAAGCTCCGTTGCGACCGTGAGGCCGCCGAAGCCGGCGCCGAGAATCAGGGTGCGTGTCATGTGCGAAAACCTCCCTCGTTGTGAGCGCGGCGGCGCAGAACGTAAGATGGGTGCCCCGGGCCGTAGGGGCACATCGCCGAGACAGGTCGAATAGGAGGCCCGCCATTGAAGCTTCTCGCCGGGCTGCGCCTCGCATCGGCCGCGACCGTGGTCAGCATGGCGGCCGTGCTCTGCCTTGCGGCCTGCGGAGGGCCGGAGGCGGATCGGGAGGAGGCCGGAGTCGAGGATGGAGGCACCTCGGTTCCGGACGAGGAGGTCCGGGCCGACGCTCGCGGCGGCCGTCCCAACATCATCGTCATCGTCGTCGATGATTGGCGCTGGGACGAGTGGGGCGGAGCCGGCCACGCCTACCTCGAGACCCCGGCCATCGACGGCCTGGCGCGGGACGGCGCGCGCTTCGCCAACGCCTTCCATGCGGTGCCACTCTGCTCCCCCAACCGCGCCAGCATCCTGACGGGCCAATACCCCTCTCGCCACGGGATCATCGACAACGTCGCGCGCAACCGGATGAGCCACCGGCTCGAGACCTTCCCCCGGGAGCTGCAGCGAGCAGGGTACGCCACGGGCTTCCTCGGCAAGTGGCACATGGGCAACGACCCGACGCCGCGTCCTGGCTTCGACGAATGGGCCGCCATTCCGGGGCAGGGAAGGACCATCGATCCTGAGCTGTACGAGGACGGGCGGATCCACACCGTCGAGGGATACATCACTGACATTCTCACCGACCGAGCGATCTCGTTCATCGACCGGCACCGGGACGGGCCCTTCTTCCTCTACATGGGCCACAAGGCGATCCATCCTGACGCGGTGCAGCTGGACGACGGCTCGGTCGACCTTTCCCAGCCGCGCCGGTTCGTTCCCGCGCCGCGGCACCTGGGGCAGTACGAACAGGAGGTCTTCCCGCGCCGCGCGAACGTCGTCTCGGGACCCGAGGAGCTGCGCGGCAAGCCGGCGCTCCGGCGAGCGCTCGAGGAGAAGCAGTCCGCCGAAGTGATCGAGATGTTCGGCGAGGAGGAGCTCGACCCGGGGGCCGGCGAGGAAACGATCCGGCGGCGCTCGGAGATGCTGCTCGCGGTCGATGAGGGCCTGGGAAGGATCCTCGGCACTCTCGAAGCCCTGGGGATCCTGGACGACACGTTCGTTCTTTTCACCAGCGACAACGGTTACTTCTACGGCGAGCACGGTCTCTCGATCGAACGTCGGCTCCCGTACGAGGAATCGATCCGCATGCCGCTCCTGGTGCGATATCCCCCATTGGCCGAGCCCGGAGCGAGGATCGACGAGCTGGTGACTTCGGTCGACATCGCGCCCACGGTGCTCGAGGTCGCCGGCGTGCCGATCGGGAATCGGATCCAGGGCCGCTCGCTCGTGCCGCTCCTGCGGGGAGACGCGAGCGACGGGCGCGAGTCGGTGCTGATCGAGTTCTACACGTACGAGAACCCGTTTCCGTGGCTGCTCGACATGGATTATCGTGCCCTGCGCACGAAGCGGTACAAGTACGTCCACTGGATCCACCATCCCGACGAGGTCGAGCTGTACGATCTCGTCGAGGATCCCTACGAGACCCGGAATCTGGCCGCCGATCCGCGACTGGCCGGGGTGCTCGACGACATGCGCAGCCGGCTGAAGGCGGCGGTGCTCCACGCGATGGGGATGGAGGGCGATGCGACGGATTCGGAAGAAGATGCGACAGGCTCGGATTGAATGGATCGTCATGCTCGCTACCGGCTCCGCCCTGACGCTCGGCTGCGCCGGAGCGGCCGACGAAGGCGCGCGAGGGTCCGCCGCGAGCGGTGAGGGCTCCGGAGGGAGCGAGTACCTGTTCGTCTGGGCCGCCCCGGCCGACTCGACCGAGCCCTCGTTCCTGTCGGTGGTCGGCGCCGATCCGGGCTCGCCCGACTACGGCCGGATCCTCGCCACGGCGCCGGCCAACGGCCTCGGGCGGGCCCATCACACCGAGCACGTCATGCCGGCGGGCGGCCGGCTGTTCGCCAACGCGTTCAACGCGGGCCGGACGTTCGTGTTCGACCTCTCGAATCCCCTGGCGCCGAAGCTCGAGGCCTCGTTCACGACCGCCGGGCCGTATGCCTTTCCGCACAGCTTCGACCGGACCCCGGCGGGTGGCGTGCTGGCGACGTTCCAGAACAAGGGAGACGATCGAACCGCGGCCGGCGGGCTGGTCCAGCTGGATTCGCTCGGCAACCTGGCGCGGGCGGCGGACGCCGCCGATCCGGCCGACCCGGATCTGCTCCCGTACAGCGTCACGGTGCTCGCCGACCGGGGGCGCGTGGTGACGACGACGGCCGATATGCGCGGCGTGCTGGCCGGCCGGTCGGTCCAGCTCTGGCGCTGGCCCGATCTGGCCCTGCTCCACACGGTGCCGCTGCCGCCGGGCCCCCGGGGAGACGAGAACCTGGACGTGGCGGAAGCGCGGCTGCTGGCCGACGGCGAGACGCTCGTGGTGACGACGTTTCGCTGCGGCATGTACGTGCTGGAGGGTTGGCTCACGGATCGGCCCTCGCCGCACCTCGTCTGGACATTCCCCTGGACCAGCTACGAAGAGGGTGACGAGTGCGGCCTGCCCGTCGTGATGGGCCGGTACTGGGTCCAGACGGTCCAGTCGACCGGCTCGCTGGCGGTGCTCGACTTGTCCGATCCGCTCCGGCCCGAGCTGGTCGACGAGCTCTTTCTCGGCGAGGACGCCCTGACCCACTGGGTCTCGGCCGAGCCGGGCGGCGATCGTATCGCCCTCACGGGAGCCGGCTCGCTCGGCGGCCGGGTCCTCCTTTTGCGCCTGGACCGGGAGACCGGCGTATTGAGCGTCGTCGAGGACTTCCGGTCGCCCGGCGCGGCCACGCCCGGCGTGCTGATCGGCACGCCGGAAGCCCCCGCGATCCCGCATGGCGTCGTGTTCTCGCGACCGGGACTGTGAGCGAATCCCAGAGGCCGCCGCGGGTTGCGCTCCGTGCGTTCGGAGCAGACAATTCCCTTTGGGATCAGGCTTTCGAGGGCAGGTCGACGACGATGCGGGCGGTCGGTGTGATACCTGCTGCTATTGGTTCAGGCACAGCCGGGGGGCGGTCGAGCCTCCTCGCCGGGGTGATCCTCTCCTGCATCGCATCCGCGTGCGCCAAGCCCGTCACCGTGGATCTGTATCCCGATCTCGACCGGCGTGTGACCCGCATGCAGGGAAACGAGATCAAGATCGACCGCGGCATGTCGAACAGCCTCGCGGTCAACGGGGCCAAAGTCGAAGAGTTGGAGGGGGCCCGCTACGTCCTCTGGCTGGAGCTGCGAGGGAGCAAGGCGGTCCGTCCCCAGACGATGACGCTATGGGTCGACGACAGTATCTGGGAGGTCGACGATCTCGAGGTCATGGACGCCCAGATGGCCTGTCCGGAGCAGACCGCTGCGGAGCGGTCACTCGGGATCTCCGAGGCCTTCGGCTGCGTGTACCTCGAGCTCTACTGGGCACCCATAACCGACGTCGAGCTGCGGGAGATCGCCGCGGCCCGCCAGGTGACCATACGCCTGGACGGCATCGGCGGCCACGTCGAACGCCAGTTCTCGGCCGAGAACATCACCAACTTCGCGGAGTTCGTCGGCCTGCATGTAGCCGTCGACTCCGACACGTCCACGGCGGCCCCCACCGGGCCCTGAAGATGCGCACCCGGCAGGAGTGCGGGTTCCAGCTCCGCCTGGGCTGACGTGAATTCCGGTTGCTGAGCCGCCGTGAGCCCCGGCTACCGGGCTGACGCCAGCGTGCCCAGCGCCTCCACCCGGCCGAGGATCTGCGCCCGATCGGTGTCTCCGATCGCCTGCGACCCGGCGAGCCCGCGCGCCCGTGTGGCCAGCCGGTTAGCCTCGTCTACGAGATCGGCCCGCTTCCTGTCGAGTTCCGCATAGCGCTCGGCGACGCCGTACCGAAGCGCGGCCAGGTAGGGATGGCGAGCAGGCCGGTCGAAGCGCCTTGCCGCCTCGATGGCGATCCACGCCGCGTCGAGATACGCCTGGGCGGCCGTTACGTAGTCCTGGTTGGCGAGAGCGTAATCGCCGGTGAGCACCGACAGCTCCCGTGCCGCGGTGAGGTCGCCGGCAGAGAAGTGGAGCTGAACCGCCTCCTTGAGCGACGGCCCGCCATCCTGACCCTTCGCGGCCGCCGGCACCAGCGCGAGCCACACCATCACGAAGACCCCGCCCACGGGGCTTCGCCGTCTAAGTGCACCCATCATCCGCCTCCTCCCCTCGTCCTCCACCTCCCGTCCCCGCATCCAACCTTCCGACGGATGCGAGCGGTTCGATCGACATCCTCCTACAAAACGCGGAGCCTGGGCGGGGGGTTCCGGCTTCTGGCGCTGGCCGACTTGGCTCCCCTACGGTGAATCCCCACAGGGACGGACAGACTCTTCCCGACAGGCGCGGCCACGGCTCGCGTTGCATCCTTAGCCCGAGTCTTTTGGTGAAAGAGCGGCATCCGCAGGTGAGATCGAGGGAGATATCTCCATGTACGGCAATGTCTTGTATTGGGCAGGCGTCGCGCTCGTGGCGACAGTCTTTTCCGCGGCAGTAGCGGAAGAACCCGCGGAGCCGGTTGGCCGCGCGGGGGATGCGGATTCGGTGAGCAACGTCCTGCTGACGGAGTGGTCCGGTCCGTATGGTGGCGTGCCGGCGTTCGATCGCATGGAGCTGGCTGCGCTGGCGCCGGCGCTCGAGAGCGCCATGGCCCGGACGCTGGAGGAGATCGACGCCATCGCCGCCGACCCCGAGCCGCCCACGTTCGAGAACACGATCGTGGCGTTGGAGCGCACCGAGCGTGAGCTGGATCGCGTGCTAGCCTACTGGGGAATCTGGAGCGGCAACCTGTCCACGCCCGAGTTTCGCGAGATCCAGCGGGAGATGACCCCGAAGCTGGCGGAGTTCCGCACGAAGATCCGGCAGAACGAGGCGCTGTTCGCTCGCGTGCGGGCCGTGTACGAGAGCGATGAACTGGCCTCGCTGCGGCCCGACCAGCAGCGGCTGATCTGGCTCGTCTACGACCGATTCGCCCGGTACGGCGCGACGCTCGAGGGAGAGGCGAAGGCCCGGTACGCGGAGATCGAAAAGGAGCTCGCCGCCCTCCAGACCCAGTTCGCCAACAACCTGCTCGCCGATGAGGAGCGCTACGTCCACTACCTGACGAAGGACCAGCTGAGCGGCCTGCCGGAGTCGTTCGTGCTCGCGGCGGCGGCCGCCGCGGCCGAGCGAGGCCGGGAGGGGGAGTACGCGATCACCAACACCCGCTCGTCCATGGATCCGTTTCTGACTTTTTCGGACGAGCGAGAGCTGCGGGAGCAGGTCTGGCGAACCTACTACAACCGGGGAGACAACGGGGACGAGTACGACAACAACGCCGTGATCGCGCGGATCCTGCAGCTCCGGGACGAGCGCGTGCACCTGCTCGGCTATGACAACTACGCCGAGTGGCGGCTCGAAGACCGCATGGCCAAGACGCCGGAGGGGGCGTTCGAGCTGATGTATGCCGTCTGGCCGGCGGCGCTGGCGCGCGTGCAGGAGGAAGTCGCCGACATGCAGGCGATCGCCGATGCCGAGGGAGCCGGGATCGTCATTCAGCCGTGGGACTATCGCTACTACGCCGAGAAGGTCCGCCAGGCCAAGTACGACCTCGACTCCGACGAGGTGAAGGACTACCTGCAGCTCGACAAGCTGCAAGAGGCCATGTTCTTCGTCGCCGGCGAGCTGTTCGGCTTCCGTTTCACGCCGGTCACGGAAGGCTCGGTGCCGGTCTTCCACCCGGACGTGAGGGTGTGGGAGGTCACCGATCGGGCCTCGGGCGAACTGGTCGGCCTCTGGTATCTCGATCCGTACGCGCGGTCCGGCAAGCGATCGGGAGCCTGGGCGAGCACGTACCGCGGCCACGAGACGTTCGACGGGGAGCGCACGGTGCTGAGCTCCAACAACTCGAACTTCATCAAGGCCTCTCCGGGCGAGCCGATCCTGGTCTCCTGGGATGACGCCGAGACGCTGTTCCACGAGTTCGGCCACGCCCTCCACTCGCTGTCGTCGGCCGTGGAGTACCCGACGCTCAACGGCGGCGTGCGCGACTTCACCGAGCTGCAGTCGCAGCTCCTCGAGCGCTGGCTGCTGACCGATGCCGTGATCGAGAACTACCTCGTCCACCACGAGACAGGGGGGCCGATGCCGGCCGAGCTGGCGGCCAAGATCAAGGCCGCCGCGACTTTCAATCAGGGGTTTCTCACGACCGAATATCTGGCATCGGCCCTGGTGGACATGATGTACCACACGACCGACCCGACGGGGATCGACCCCGATGCGTTCGAGCGCGAGGCGCTGGCCCGGCTGAACATGCCGCCCGAGATCCCGATGCGTCACCGCAGCCCGCAGTTCGCGCACATCTTCTCCGGCGAGGGCTACGCCGCCGGGTACTACGGCTATCTGTGGGCCGACGTACTCACCGCCGATGTGGCGGAGGCCTTCGCCGCGGCGCCGGGCGGCTTCTACGACCAGGAGGTCGCTGCGAGGCTGGTCGCCACCTTGTTCGCTCCTCGCAACTCGATCGACCCGGCGGATGCGTTCCGCGAGTTTCGCGGCCGCGACGCCACCATCGATGCGCTGATGCGGGACCGGGGCTTCCCGGTCGATACAGGGGAGTAGGCGGCCTCAGTCGGGGGGCGCGTTTCCGTCCTCGGATCCTGAGCGGCGGCCCTCCGGGGCCGCCAGGCTCTCGACCACCTCCAGCATGATCGATGTGCCGCGGCGCACGTTATCGAGCGAGATCCGCTCGTTGTTGCCGTGGACGCCGGCCGCGTCCGGTACCGGCACGAGGAGCGGCGCGTAGCCGTAGGCGGCGATCCCGAGATCACGCAGGAAGTGGCTATCGGTGAAGCCGCTGGAGACGGCCGGCACGACCACGGCCTCCGGGAATCGCTCCTGCATGATCTCTTCGAGAGTGGCGTACACGTGCGTGTCGGTGGGCGAGACGGCGGGCGTGAACGCCATGATCGTCTCGACCTCGACCGCCTCGCCGGCCAGCCGCTGGATCTCGGCGACGAAGGCTTCCACGCTCTGGTCGGGCAGCACCCGGCAGTCCAGCTCGGCGACGGCGACCGGCGGGACGACGTTGATCTTGCCGCTTCCCTCCAAGCGCGTGATCGAGCAGGTGTTCCGTGTGAGGGCGGCCAGCGTCGGATCGTACGCCTGCAGCCGGGCCAGGAAGCCGGGCTCCTGCAAGGCCGCCTCGATGTCGACGAACGCTTCCGCCCACTCCTCTCCGGCACGTTCGGAGATGCCGCGGAAATAGCGATCCACGACCGGGTGAACGCGTGGTGGCCACTCGTGGGATCGGATGCGGTCCAGCGCGTCCAGCAGCCTCGTGACCGACGATTCGGCCCGGGGCCGTGAGCCGTGTCCCGGAATGCCTCCGGCCACGAGTCGCAGCCACACCGGGACCTTCTGGGTGACCTCGATGCCCACCTGCTCCGCGCCCGCTTCGGTGACGCGCGTTCGGCCGCCCTCGTTGAGGACGAACCCGACGCCCTCGAAGGCCTCGGGCCGGTTCTCGACCAGCCAGCCGACGCCGTAGAAGCCTCCCGCCTCCTCGTCGGCCGTAGCCATGAAGATCACATCGCGGCTCAGCTCGCGCCCCGAGCGGTGAAGTGCCAGGAATGCCTGCAGGTGCAGGATCCCGAGCGTCTTGGTGTCGAGAGCTCCGCGTCCGTACAGGTAGCCGTCCCGGACCTCTCCCGACAGCGGCGGTAGGTCCCAGTACGCCGGGTCGGCCGGAACCACGTCGGTGTGGTGCAGCAGAAGGAGGGCGGGCTCGTCTCCGCCCTCCAGTCGAGCCCAGATGTTGCCCCTTCCCGGAGCCGATTCGGCGATCTCGTACGGGATCCCCTCGCGGTCGAGGATGCGGGCGAAGAAGTCGACCGCACGAGACTCGTTGCCCGGGGGATTCGTCGTGTCGATGCGAAGATACTCCTGCAGGAGCCCCACCGATTCCTCGGCCAGCGCGGCGTCGGCGGCATGCACATGCTCGCCCGAATGGGCCTGGGCGGATCCGGTACGAGCAGCGAAGGCGAGAGCGACGAGAGCCAGGGTCGCGGATCGGATCATGTCGGGCCTCCCTCGTGGCGTTTGCTTGGTCGACCCGTGAATCTCGACGTCTTCTCGCTCATGTTCAACGCCGGATCGAAGCTGGCAACCCGGCCGCTCGCCGCCAGGCCGAAGCGGTGCGACGCGCCGGAAGAGCGCTGGCCAGAATCGGGCTCAGGCCTCGGGCGGGAAGCTCGCCATGATCTTGGCGATCGTCTCGTCGATGAACTCGGGCAGGTCCTTCGGCTCCGGGGCCAAGAGCAACGCGCCGTCGGACCAACCCCGCCATATCAACTCCCGGTTGAGGGCGTCGAGAATGTCGACGACCAGAGTGCCCGGCGGGTGCCCCTCCGGTGCGGCGTAAACGGCTGGCGCGTAGGCCGGCTGCCGCGCTCCCCAGGTGATCCCGATCCATGGCGACCAGTAGCCGAACGGGTAGCCTCCGAAGGGGAACCCCCAATACGAAACACCCCAGTATGGGAATCCCCAGTGCGGCCCGCCCCAGTACGGGTAGCCGGCATGGGGAAAGCGGTACCGGCAGCAGCCCCAGTAGGGGAAGCGGTAGGGATAGCCGAAGGCGTAGGGGTAGCCAAACACGTACGGATAGCCGAAGCCGAAGCCGACGCCGAACGAGACGGTAGGGCCTCGCCCCTGCGACGACTCGCGAATCGCGTAGCTGCCGGCCGGGTCGATGGCGTAGGCGGTGACGAGAAGATCGACGGGCTCGGCTGGGCCTCCCTTGACGAAGCCGCGGCTCACGAGCTGGTCCTCCACCGATCGCTGGAGCCGCCGCTGGAGGAACGGATCGACCGGAGCCGGCGCCGCCGCGGCCGACGTGTCCCGGACAGCTTCGAACCAGGCGAAGGTCCGCAGCCCGCCGAACGAGACCTCCCGGTCGTAGTCGCTCTGGCTGCCGACGCTCGCGCAGCCGCTCGCCAGCAGGGCGCTCCCCAGCAGGGCGCTCCCCAGCAGGCCGGCAGCGATCAGGACGCCCAGGGGCTGCTGGCTGCTCGTGGGCCAGGTCCGGAACCCCCGTCCGCTCAGCACTCGAATCGGATCCCTCGGCTGGTTGGCTCTCCTCCCTTCGAATGACGCCCGATCGGCTCGCCGCGTCACCGCCGCAGCAGCGGGAGGGAGCTCGCTGCGGTCGGGTCGGGATCGGGGCCCCGGTCGGCGCCCCGCGGGTGTCGAGGGCCTCGCGGGTCGCGCCCGCTGGTGAGCTACTTCTGTCGTCTCTGGCGGCGGAACATGGCGTGGGCCTCCTTGATCGCGTCGGTCGGCCCCACGAACACGACGTAGTCCCCGCTCTCGATCCCCGTGTCGCCGTGCGGGACGACGAAGTCCTCACCGCGGATCACGGCGGCGACGACACACTCACGAGGGATGGCCAGCTCCCGGATCTGCTTGCCGTGGACCTCCGCCCGCGCCGGCACGATGGCGCTCACCAGGCTGGCGACTCCGGTCCCGATCTCGAACAGCTCCGTGATCCGCGGCCGATCGAGGTAGTTTTCGACCATGGCCGCCGTGGCCCAGGGCGCGCTGATCGCCACCACCCCCTGCTCCGAGAGCAGCGAGATGTACTCGGGTTCCTGGACGATCGCCATCACACGGCCGAGACCGAGCCGCTTGGCCTGCAGGGCGGCGATCACGTTGCGGCCGTCGTCCTCGAAGGCGGCTACGGTCACGTCGACGTTCTGGGCGCCGACCTGCTCGAGGATCTCGCGCTTGGTACCGTCGCCCTGGTAGATCGGGACGTTGTAGCGCTGCTCGAGCTCGCGGCAGAGCCTCTCGTCCTCCTCGACGAAAGTCAGCTGGTGCTCGGCCGCCCGGAAGACGAGACGGTAGTCGTCCCTGGCCAGAAGCCGATCGGCGATGTTGCGGCCCTGGCGTCCTCCCCCGATGACGAGAACTCTCATACGCTTCCTTCGCTTCGCAGCCCACCACAATCTCCAGCGGGCGATCCTGTCGGGCAACGCGGCCAGCTCGGCCCGATTGGCCGGCCGGGCGAGATAGATCGACACCCCGAGGGCCGTAAGGCCTCCGCCCAGCAGGAAGGCCCTCGGCTCGAGCGCCGGCACGAACAGCCAGCACGAGAGCACACCGAGGATCGGCACGACGGGGAACAGGATCACGGCGAACGGTCGCCGCAGGTTCGGCATTCGTTCGCGGAGGGCGATCACGGCGTAGTTGACGATGCCCAGGCCCAGCAGGTAGCCGAAGTCGCTGACGGAGGCCACGAACTTCACGATGCCGGACGAGGCGAAGAGGATCACGACCAGCGCGCAGACTCCGAGCGCGATGTGGGGCGTCTGGAAGCGTCGGTGCAGCCGCGCGAACGTGGCCGGAAAGTGCGCGTCGCGTCCCAGCGCGTAGAGGACGCGCGCGCTCGCGCCCAGGGTGACGCTGAACGCCGACAGGCTCGCCATCACGGTGGCGGTGATCGCGGCCCACCGCCCCCAGCCGCCGAAGAGCCGGTCGGCCAGGAAGATGAACGGGACGTCGCTGTCCGCGAGCTCGGTGTGGTGGATCGCGCCCATCATCACCCACACCACGAAGACGTAGATGAGGGTGGCCACGGCCAGTGTGATGAGAATGGCGCGCGGGATCGTCTTGCCGGGGGCGACGATCTCCTCGGAAGCGACGGTGATGAGCTCGAACCCCACGTAGGAGATGTAGATCAGGGCCATGGCGGGGATGAACTGGCCGTATCCGAGCGGCGCCAACGGCTCCAGGTTGGGGGCCTCGACGTGTCCGATCCCGAGCGCGGCGATGCCGAGGAGAACCGCGAGCTCGATCAGGTTCATCACGGTGATGATCTTGATCGCTTCGGACATCCCCCAGATGTTGATCGCCGTGAACACCAGGGTCGTCCCGAAGGCCAGCACGGGGATGCTGGCCTCCGGCCAGAAGTAGCCCCGGATGGTGACGGCGAAGATGAGCGCGTACATGGCGCAGGCGAGGGTGTTGCCGATCCAGAAGAACCAGCCGGTGAGGAAGGCGAGTGGCCGGGGCAGCGTCCGGCTGGTGAACGAGTATCCGCCGCCCGCCAGCGGGATCGCGGCGCCGAGCTCGCTGTAGTTGAGCGCGGTGAAGACCGTCAGCAGTCCCATCGCCAGGTAGACGAGGATGCCTAGCGGACCGACCATGTGGGCGAGCTCGCCGGGAAGGGCGAAGATGCCGGGACCCATCATGGCACCGATGCCGATCATCACGGCACCGAAGAGCCCGATGTTGCGACGAAAGGCTACCGGCTCGGCCATGGCCCACTCGGAGAAGAGGGTGCAGACGAGACTACTCTTTCACCCGTTCGCTGACGGCGCCAGCGCGGCGCGACAACGGGACCGGAAGCTCGAGGCGCCGAGCGGGCGACGCGCGCCGTGACGCTGGCGGCGCTGCTCCAGCTGGAACCGGCCGGCGGCCTGGCCGCGGCCCTGTCCGCCAGCCCGCTCCTCGCGCTGGCCACGCTGTTCGGGGCCGGAGTACTGACGAGCCTGACGCCCTGTGTCTATCCGATGATCCCGATCACCGCCGCGGTGATCACGGGCACCGCCGGGGAGGAGCGATCCCGGCGCCGCACGGTCGGGCTGACGGCGGCGTACGTGCTCGGCCTCGCGCTGCTGTACGCCATCCTCGGCCTCCTGGCCGGGCTCACCGGCTCCCTGTTCGGCGCGGTGAGCGCCAGCCCGTGGGCACGGTTGGCGATCGGAAACCTGCTCCTGCTGTTCGCGCTCGCGATGTTCGAGGTGATCCCGGTACGGGTGCCGCAGCGCTGGCTGGCACGGGCCGGCCGGCAGGGGGCCGGCACTTACGGGGCCGTCTTCGTCCTCGGCGCGACCTCCGGCATCGTGGCCGCCCCCTGCGGGGCGCCGGCCTTCGCCGCCGTCCTGACCTGGGTGGCGGCGACCGGAGCCGGGGCGATGGGCTTCCTCTACCTGTTCGTCTTCTCCCTCGGCATGACGGCGCTGCTGGTGGCCGTGGGTCTCTTCTCCGGTGCGCTGACGCTGCTCCCCAGGTCGGGTGCCTGGATGCTCTGGCTGAAGCGGCTGGCGGCGGTGATCATGCTCGGGATGGCCGAGTACTACTTCGTCATGGCGGGTTACGGCTTATGAGGTCGCACCGAGGGTGGCGCGGGGGCTCCGGCTTGTCCCGGCTTGCCCGGGGCGGCCGCTTCGGCGGGTTCGGCGGCGTGCGTCCGCTCATCCTACTGGGGCTCGTCGGGTGCGGGCACCTCGCGCCGGCCGCCGCCGATCTCCAAGCTCAGGAAAGCGACGAAGAGTACGCCGTCTCGCTGCCGATCGGCACCAAGGCGCCGGGGGCCGCGCTCCAGGACCTGGACGGCCATCCGGTGGAGCTACTGGATTACGTGCGCGGCCGGCCGACCCTCATCGAGTTCTGGGCAAGCTGGTGCGAGAACTGTGCGGCGCTCCAGCGCCAGCTGGACTGGATCCATGCCCGGTACGGCGACCGGGTGGGCATCGTGGCGGTGGCCGTGGCCGTGGCCCAGTCGCTCCGGCGGGTCCGCCGCCACGTCGAGGAACACGGCCCCGGCTACCTCTACCTCTGGGATGCCACCGGGGCCGCGGTGCGGGCCTACGAGGCGCCCACCACCTCGGTGGTGGTCATCGTGGGGGCGGACGGCAGGGTCGCGTACACGGGGGTGGGGCCGAACCAGGAGCTGGTGGCGGCCGTGGAGGCGGTGCTGGGCTCCTGAGAGCTACATGCCTTCCTCGACCGGCGGAGACGCCACCTCGTCGAGGATTGCCTCGAGCTCCTCGTAGGCGGTCGGATCCACCTCGCGGAAGCGGGGAATCACTGCGGCGATCCGTCCGTCCGGACCGACCACCACCACTCCTCTCCCGCCGGGCATCCCGTTGTCCCTGGGGTTGCCGCCGAACGCGGCGTAGGTCGTGCTGCCGGGATCGCTGGCGAACAGGAACGGAAAGTCGTCGTCCTTCGCCCACGATCCCAGCGCCTCGGGAGAGTCGGGCGAGATGGCGATGAGGACGATGTTCCGTCCTCCCCGGAAAAGGCTGGCGTACTGGTCACGGTACGCTGTCATCTGCACCGTTCACCCAGGCGTCCTGACCCGGAAGAAGAATGACAGGACCACGGTCTCGCCCTGATAGTCGCTGAGCCGGACCGGGTCCTTAAGGATCCCGTAGCGGGTGGCGCCGGTCAGCTCGAAGTCGGGCGCCGGATCCCCGGGCGCCAGGAAAGGTTCGGCGTCCTGGGCGCCGGCCGGCGTGGGCACGGCAAGGGCGGCGGTGACCAGGAAGCAGCCGGCCATCGGGCCGGAGATCGGCAAACGGCGCATGCGGACTCCTCGCATCAGGCGTGGCGGACGCGCTCCCCCGCAGGATTCCCTCCGGCCACCACTCTAACCGGACCGGGGTGACGCAGCCAGCCGGCGCCCCTCGACGTAGAGCGGCAGACGACGGATCCGTCGTCCGGTGAGGGCGAAGATCGCGTTGGTCACGGCGGGCGCGATCGGGGGCACGGCCGGCTCCCCGACGCCCCCCGGCTCCGCGGTGCTCTCGACCAGATGGACCGCGACGTCCGGCATCTCATCGAAGCGGAGCAGGCGATAGTCGTCGAAGTTGCTCTGAACCACCCGGCCGCGGTCCAGGGTGATCTCGCCGTACAGCGCCGCCGTGAGCCCGCAGACGATCGAGCCCGTCATCTGGGCCTCGGCGATCCCCGGATGGATAATCTGCCCGCAATCCGCCACGCAGGTGACACGGTGGACCCGGACGCGGTCGTCGTCGAGCGAGACCTCGGCGACCTCGGCCACCAGCCCGCCCTTGTTCTCCACCAGCGCCACGCCGCGGGCACGCCCTTCGAGCGGGGATCCCCAGCCGGACCTCTCGGCCGCCAGCCGGAGCACCCGTGCCAGCCGCGGACGGTGAGCGAGCATCGCGAGGCGGAACTCGACCGGGTCGCGTCCGGCGGCGTGGGCCAGCTCGTCGAGGAAGCTCTCGAGGATGAACGTGTTCTGGGAGGCACCGACCGAGCGCCAGTAGCCGGTCGGCACCGCGATGTCGGGTCGGCAGTAGTCGACGAACACGTTCGGGATGGAGTACGGCAGGTTGGCCACCCCATCCACCGAGTTGCGATCCACGCCGCTGCCGCCTCCGCCGCCCGCCGAGATCGGCGTGGCGGCGATGCGTGCCTTGAGGCCGATCAGGTGTCCGTCGGCATCGACGCCACCCTCGAGCCGGTGACAGGCGGTCGGGCGGTAGAAGTCGTGCCGCATGTCCTCTTCCCGGCTCCACATGACCTGTACGGGTCTGCCGACCTTCATCGACGTCTCGACCGCGTCCCGGACGAAGTCGGTCGCGCTGCGACGGCCCCAGCCGCAGCCGAGGTGGGTGACATGGACCGTCACGCTCTCGATCGGCAGGCCGGTGAGCTCGGCCGCCGCCGCCTGCGTCCCCTGCGGGCTCTGGGTGGGCGCCCAAATCTCGCACCGATCGGGGCGGACATCGGCCGTGCAGTTCATCGGCTCCATGGTGGCGTGGGCGAGATACGGGACGTCGTACCGCGCCTCGAGGCGCCGGGTGGCCCGCTGGAGGGCCACCTCGACCTCACCGTCGTCCCTCGCGACCTCTCCCGGACGGTCGAGCAGCCGGTCGAGCGTCTCGGAGATCTCCGGGCTGCTCATCGAGAACCCGCCGGCTCTCCAACCCACATCCAGCGCCTCCGCTCCGCGCAGGGCCGACCAGGTGTCGTCGGCCACGACGGCCAGGGCGCTCGAGAGCTCGACCACCTCCCGCACGCCGGGCACCTCGAGTGCCGCGGCCGGGTCGAACCACTCCACCGAGCCGCCGAACATCGGCGGGTGGACCGCCGTCGCATGCAGCATCTCCGGCACGCGCACGTCGAGGCCGAAGACCGACCGCCCCGAGACGTGCAGGGGCGTGTCAACGAGCGGAATTCGGGTGCCGATGAGTCGGAACTCGGAGGGCTCCTTCAGCCGCGGCTCCACAGGCACCGGCAGATCAGCGGCCTCGTCGGCCAGCTCGCCGTACGAGAGCGCTCGCCCCGAGCCGACGTGGACCACCCGCCCGCCGGCCGTGTGGCACTCCTTCGGGTCGACCCCCCAGCGGGCGGCGGCGGCAGCGACCAGCATCTCGCGGGCGGCCGCCCCGGCCTGGCGCAGCGGAAGCCACGCTCCCCCTCTCACGCTCGTGCTGCCGTAGGTCCCCTGCCGGCCGTACCTGGTCGGATGGGCGTCCGCCTGCACGACCCGCACGCGGCTCCAGTCGGCGTCCAGTTCGTCGGCCACGATCATCGGCAGCGACGTGCGGACGCCCTGGCCCATCTCGACCCGGCCGACCCAGATCGTCACCGTGTCGTCGGAATCGATCCGCACGAACGCGCTGGGCTGGAAGGGCCCGTCGAACTTCGCCCCGAAGCGGTCCGGGATATAGACGGCGAGGGCGAAGCCGCCGCCGGCGAGGGCGCCGAGCTTGAGGAACTCGCGTCGGTCGAGCTTCACGATCTCGCTCATCGCGCGACCTCCTGCGCGGCGCGGCGGATGGCCGCCCGGATCCGCTGGTACGTGCCGCAGCGGCAGAGCACGCCCGACATGGTCCTGTCGATCTCCTCATCGCCGGGGGCGGGGTTAGCCGCCAGCAGCGCCGCCGCCGTCATGATCTGGCCGGACTGGCAGTAGCCGCACTGGGGGACGTCCTCCGCGATCCAGGCCTGCTGGACGAGGTGGCCGAGATCCTCGGACAGGCCTTCGATCGTGATGATCTCGCTTCCAGCCGCGTCCGACACGCTCACCTGACACGACAGCTCCGCCCGTCCGTCCAGGTGGACCGTGCAGGCGCCGCATTCGGCGATCCCGCAGCCGTACTTGGTGCCGGTGAGACCCAGGTGGTCCCGAAGGACCCAGAGAAGGGGGGTGTCCGGAGCGACGTTCACGCGCCGTTCCCGGCCGTTCACCCGCAGGGTGAGAGGAATCATGACTCGTTCTCCCGTTCCTGCCCGGTTGGTTGGTTCCGAGGCGGCTCGCCCGCAAGGTATCGAGGTCCGAGCAGTCGCGCCTCCCGGAGATGCGAAAGCGCCTGCTCTATGGCGGCTGCCGGCTCGCGTCCGGTGTCCAGGCGCCAGACCCTACCCGCCATCGCCGGTGGCAGCTCCTCCCATGCCTGCGCAGCCCCCAGAAAGATGCGGCTGTCCGCGTCCGACGCCGTTCGGCCGGGCCGGCGCCGGTCGAGCCGCCGGAGCACGGTCTCCGCCGGGGCATGGCACAGCACCACGTACGCGGGCACGCCGAGCATGTCCGCGAGCGAGAAGAACGCCTCCCGGTCCGCCTGCCGCCGGAAGCTCGCATCCACCAGCACCCGCTGTCCGCCAAACAGGCCGCGGCGGGCGCGGCGAAGGAGCTCGGCGTACGTCCTCCGGTCCCACTCCGGGGCATAGATTCCCTCGCCGAAGGGGGCGGTGGCGGACTCCTCCGGATCGAGCCCGGCCAGTCGCTTGCGGGTGAGGTCGGAAGAGAGAATGGTGAGGTCCGCCCGCTCGGCCACGGCGCGGCCAACGGTCGTCTTTCCGGTCCCGGGAAGTCCGCTCAGCAGGAGCAGGCAGGGCCGCCGTGCCGGATCCTCCAGCTCGGAGAGGGCGAGGAGCCAGTGGGCGCGAGAGCGCTCGACAGCGGCCTGCCGCTCTGCATCGGGCACTTCGGCTTCCTCGGTGATCATCCCCTCCACCTTGGCGCGTACGGCGGCCCGGTAGGCGACGTAGAACGGCAGGAGCCGCTGGCCCTCGGCGTCCGAGGAGGCGTCGAAGTAGGCGTCGGCGAACGTCCGCGCGAGGTCGGCCCGTCGGTGGAACACGAGATCCATCGTGAGGAAGGCCGCATCCGCCACCGGATCCGCGTACCGGAAGCGCTCGTTGAACTCGATGCAGTCGATGACCAGAAGGTCGGCTGGCGGCTCCCGCTCGGGGAAGAGGTAGACGTGCTCCAGGTGGAGGTCTCCGTGCGTGTCGCGGGGCACGCCGGCAGACGCCCGCTCCTCGATCAGGGTACGAAGTTCCTTCAGCCGCTGCTCCAGGAGCTCGGTCAGTCGAGAGAACACCGCGTGACTGATCGTCTCTCCGATGTGGGGTCGCGACTGCTCCAGATTCTCGCGAGCGTTCCCCGCCACGACCTCGAACCGTCCGTATCGGCTCGCGGTGGAACAGGGGGGAACGGAGGCGTGAAACGCCGCCAGGCGTCGTCCGAGCCCGTCCACGTGGCTCGGCCGGAGCTCGCCGCGCGCGAGCCAGGCGAGGAAGGTCGCCTCCGGCGGCAGACGGCGCATCTTGACGGCGTATTCGACGGCCGCTCCCTCACCCCCCATCCGCAGCCCGCCGTCCCACACGGTGATCGGTACGACGCCCAGGTACACGGA
Source organism: uncultured Gemmatimonadota bacterium (assembly GCA_964510615.1). GTDB lineage: Bacteria > Gemmatimonadota > Gemmatimonadetes > Palauibacterales > Palauibacteraceae. The sequence goes on along the minus strand of CAZEBA010000015.1, from coordinate 19,897 downwards.
CTTCGCGAGCCGCCGGTTGAGGCGCACTTCCTCCTCGCAGTAGTGGAGCCGCTTGTCGAGGGTGGTGAAATCCAGGAAGCCGAGATCCACGGGTTTCTTGACCTTGTAGGCGAAACCGCCGGCGAGAAAGACGACCGAGATATGCGTGTGGTGAAGCTGGAAGTCCTCGAACGAGTGCGGGTAGGCCTCCGGGCGCGACAGCTCGTCGATCAGGCGGGTGAGCTCCACCGTGACCGACGCGCTACGGGCCGGATGAGGAGGGTGGGTCGTCGGGGGATGCCGGCCCGCTCCCGACGGTCACCCGGGTGCCGTACCAGAGCCAGTCGGCCGAGAGCGCGAGCAGCGTCGGCCGGGCGGCCACCGATAGCGCACGGTCGCCCAGGAGAACGTCCTCTCGTACGGCGGCAGGCAGAGGTATCGGCTTCATGATCGAGGTCGGGAGGCGGAAGGAGAACCCCTTTCGCAGCAGGCCGCGGAGGAGCTCTTCCATCTTGTCGGGCTGAACGGCGATCCCGCAGCGGAAGATCGAGTTCTGGCGCTCCAGCATCTCCCGTACCTTTCGCCAGGATTCTTCCGTGGGCTCCGGCTGGACCTCGATCTGCTCCGTGAACTCGGGTACGGCCTGCACGGTGCCGGCATCGGCGACGAGTCGGACCCGTCCCGGTATCTCGTACACCCGCGGCTGAACCACGCCCGCGAACGCGTCGTGGACCTCGAAGTCGCGACAGACGGCCGTGGCCATCGTAGCCGAGTCCCAGCTGAAGTCGATGTCGGCCTCGCCCGATCCGCCGCCGACTTCGACCGGCACCAGCATCTCGAAGCGGTTGGAATCGGCGGGAGTCAGCGAGATCTGGCGGACGGTGAGTGACGTCTCGATGCGCCGGATGTTGGCCTGAAGCCGCCACTTGCCGGCATAGACACGGAAGAGGCCGAGCCGGATGTGGACCTCATCGCCGGCGTCGACGAGGGCGTCGGGGGCGAGGTGAAGGCGCACCTGGTCCAAATAAGCCGTCGAGGCGCGAGCCACGAGGTCCTGGACGAGTTCGGTCCGGATCCCGACCAGGATGTCGGCCGTGTCCTGCCGGCTGCCGACAGGGTCGGCGGCGAAGCGGCTCGCGAGCGAGTCACGGAGCATCGCTACCTGCTCCCTCAGCTCGAGGAGCCGGGCGTCCTCCGTTGGATCATCGGTGCCGCGGCCGCCGCAGGCCTGCAGGCCGAGCAGGAGCAGAAGGAGGAGCGGGATCATCGACCTCCTCCGGCGGGCTCGGCAGGTGCAAGTGTCAGCCCCAGCGCCACCCAGAGGCGGTCCTCGCCCACCCAGGCACCGCGGACCTCCGAGCGAAGCGGGAGGCTCGCCTCAGGGATCGTGACGTCCGCTGTTTCGACAGCGGGGATGCGGATCTCCTGCTCGAGGCGAATGGGGATCTGGATCTCCCCGAACAGGTCGCCGAACCGTTCCAGCCTTCGTCGGGCCAGGTCGCTCACCAGCCGCTCCACCGGCGGTGCGAGCTTTCCCACCCCCAATTCGGTGGTCCGGAAGCCGAGCAGTGAAAGTGATCCCCGCAGCATCGGAGTCTCGGGCCGCGGCTCGAGCAGCTCGAGCGAGGCCAGGATGTCGATGTCGGCGAACAGGCTCGGCGTGCCCACGGGCGAGACCCGGCCGGCAAACCGCACGAGCGCCATTCCGGGGCGGAAGTCGACTTCGACATCGTGCGCCGTGAGGAGGAAGCGGTCGGCGACCTGCTGCCGGAGCGGCAACGAGGCCCCGATCAGCTCCCGCAGCAGCTCCTCCCGGATCGAGACCACGACGTCCCCGTGCTCGAGCAGCTGGTCCAGGGAGCTCGGTGCCTCATCGAGCTGTCGGGTCAAGGCGGCCCGCTCGAACTCGAGCAGCTGCTCGTCCGAGACGAGAGCCGAGGACCCGGAGCCACAGCCGGCGGCGCAGGCGAGGATCGTGCCGAGGGTGAGGGAGGTGCGAAACGGCGGAACCATGCATGCACGTTGCTCCACCCCACGTCCGCCGGCAAGTGGCTCAGCCTAGCGCGGAGAATCGTGCCCTCCGGCTGTGGGGAGTTTCCGTACATCGCCTGAAGGGAATCGCCCCACTTACCCCATTTCCGACCATGCATACCTTCCGTGAAACCCCAGCGGAGGACTCTGACCATGGAACTCGACCATCGGGAGCTGTACAGGCTGCCGTGGAGTCTGCCGGACAACTCGATCTCCTGGCTCGAGCCGACGGCGGCCTGCAACCTGGCCTGCCTTGGCTGCTACCGCTCGAACGATCCGAAGGCCCACAAGCCCCTGGAGGAGATCGGACGGGAGCTGGATCTGTTCACCCGCCTCCGCACCGCGGACGGGGTGTCGATCGCCGGCGGGGATCCGCTGACGCACCCGGAGATCGCGGGTATCGTGGCCATGATCGCGGAGCGGGGCATCAAGCCGATCCTGAACACGAACGGGTTGGCCCTGACGCGGGACCTGCTCGTCGAGCTGAAGCGCGCCGGCCTCTGGGGCCTGACGCTGCACATCGACAGCAAGCAGCGGAGGCCTCACTGGCGGGACAAGGACGAGACCCAGCACAACGATCTGCGGCTCCACTACGCGGAGATGATCGCGAGCGTCGGGGATCTCACCTGCTCGTTCAACCAGACGGTGTACGGCGACACGCTCGAGCACGTTCCCGAGGTCGTGGCGTGGGGTCAGAAGCACATCGACATCGTGCACGTGATCGTCTTCATCGCTTTCCGCGCCGGTCTGGTGGGAGGCGATTTCGACTACTACGTGGGCGGCGAAAAGGTCGACTTCAGCCCGCTGCCGTACGCGGCCGACGACGCGGGCCGCATCGACATCAAGTCGACCGACGTCCTCGAGACGATCCGGGGCCGGTTCCCGGATTTCACGCCGTGCGCCTACCTGAACGGAACCCAGCGACCCGATTCCTTCAAGTGGCTTCTGACAGGTAGGATCGGAACTCGCGGCAAAATATACGGATACGTCGGGCCGAAGTTCATGGAACTGGCCCAGACCTCCCACCATCTCAGGCACGGGCGCTATCTGGCCTACAGCCACCCCAGGGTCCAGCGTCGGGGCCGGGCGATGATGCTGCTGGCGCCGTTCGATCGCGGAATCGCGCGGGCGGCCGGCGCCTATCTCCGGGCGCTCCCGCTCCATCCGATCCGAGCGCTCGGCCGGGCCCACTTCCAGTCGGTGATGATCATCCAGCCGGCCGATGTGCTGCCGGACGGACGGACGGACATGTGCGACGGCTGTCCGGACATGACGGTCTGGCAGGATCGGCTGGCCTGGTCGTGCCGGCTGGAGGAGCCGGTGACGTACGGCCAGTTCGTCGAGATTGTGCCCAGGGACCGAGAGCCGGCCGTGCATTGAGGCACGACCGGCGCGGGGCGTCCACGATGCCCTTGCAGGGCGGCTGAGGCGCCCGGCAGGTTGTCGTTACATGTCTGATACACCTCCGGTGTCCTAGGCCTGGCGTGGCCCTGCGGTCGCCCGCCGTCGAGTCGGTCGACGAAGCCGCGCCGCTCGGGCTGCTTCCGCGCGCGCTCCTCGTCCTCGCTCTCCTGTTCGTGTTCATGCTGGGAGTCAACGGGCTGGGCGACGGATTCAAGTCCCTGGGGCGGGGATTCCTGGACTCCTTCTTCACGGCCACGTCCAACCCGTTCATGGGGTTGATGGTCGGCATCCTCGCCACCACCCTGGTCCAGAGCTCCTCGGTCACGACCTCGCTGGTGGTGGCCCTGGTGGCGGCGCCGGTGAACCCGCTGCCGATCGCCAACGCGGTGCCGATGATCATGGGAGCGAACATCGGTACCACGGTGACGAACACGCTCGTCTCGCTGGCCCATATGGGCCGGCCCGACGAGTTTCGCCGCGCGTTCGCCGTCGCGACGTGTCACGATTTCTTCAACTACCTGACCGTCCTGGTGCTCCTGCCCCTGGAGCTGGCCACCGGCTACCTGCGGCGGACGGCGACTCTGATGGCCGTGCACCTCACCGGGTTGGGCGGCGCCCAGTACGAGAGCCCAATCAAGGGCTTGCTCAAGGTCGGGCTCGAGCCGATCAAGGGCGCGATCGGACTGGTCAGCGACCGCCCACAGCTGAGCGCCATCCTGCTCATTCTCGTCAGCGCCGTTTTGATCTTCACCGCCCTGGTGTCGCTGGTGAAGGTGATGCGCTCGACGCTCCAGACCCGGGTCGAGCTTTTCATCTCGAAGGCGCTGGATGTGAGCGCGCTGCTCGCGATGGTGGTGGGGGTCATCGTGACGGTGATGGTGCAGTCGAGCTCGATCACCACCTCGCTCCTGGTGCCGCTGGCGGGAGCCGGCATCCTGACCCTGCGGCAGGCGTTCCCGATCACGATCGGCGCCAACATCGGGACGACGGTCACGGCCTTCCTGGCTGCGCTCGCCGCGACGGGCCCGCATGCGGAGGCGGCGGTGACCATCGCGCTGGTGCATCTGCTCTTCAACCTCTCCGGCACGCTCATGATCTATCCGGTGCCGGCGGTGCGCCGGATCCCGCTCGGCGCGGCGCGCTGGCTCGCCGCCACGGCCGTGCGCTCGAAGCGCTGGGCGCTCCTCTACGTCCTCGGACTCTTCTACGGAGTGCCCACCTTGTTCGCTATCTTGGATCACTTTTCCGGCTAGCCGCCGCGGCGCCGTCGGCTGGCCACATGGAGGTCGGCAGATGCTTCGAGAGCTCCTGAGCGTTTTCCGGGACGGAAGGCCCCTCCAGGCGATGGGGGAGGACTTCGCTGCCATGCTCGAGATGACCCGTGACATCACCGTTCGGGCCGGTCGGATTTTCTTCGGCGAGGATGCGACAGCGGAGGATCGCAGCGACATCTACTCGCAGGACGTCAAGGTCAACAAGCTGGAACGGAAGATCCGCAAGGCCGTTGTCGCGCACCTGTCGTTCCCTGAGAACACCAAGAGCGTGCCGTACTGCCTGGCGCTGATGAGCCTAGTGAAGGATGTAGAGCGGATCGGCGACTACGCCAAGAATCTGGCGGAGGTGCGGGACTTCTACGCCCGCCCGCTGGTGGACGACGAACGGGTGGCCGAGCTGCGGGAGATTCGGGCGGCGGTCGAAGAGACGTTCGCCGCTACCTCGGAGGTCCTGGCCGGGTCGCAGCGAGAGCGGGCTCTCACCCTGATCCGGTACGGCAAGAACATCGGGCGCCGCTGCGACGCCCTGGTGGCGACGATCGCGCATGGCGAGTACGACGCCGCCACCGCATCGGCGCTGGTGCTCGCCACCCGATACTACAAGCGGTTCAACGGCCACCTCGTCAACGTGCTCACGAGCGTCGTGATGCCCCTCCACAAGCTCGACTACTTCGATGAGGACGATGCCGCCGAGCTGATGTAGCCCGGGCGGGCCTCAGGAGGAGAGCAGTCCTACCATCACGGCGCCGACGGTCACGGCGCTCATCGTCAGCAGCGCGCCGCGAGACCGGCGCGTGAGCAGGTAGATCATCAGCGTGGCCCCGATCGGCGCCGTGAAGGCGAAGATCTCGATCAGGGTGACCACCACATCGGTGATCCACCAGATGCCGGTGAGGCCGGCCAGGCTCGCCCGGGTCACGAACGGCTGCACGACCTCGGTCGCCAGGTCCTCCAGCAGAAACAGCACCACGAAGGCTCCGCCCAGCCGGAGGTAAAGACTCACCTCGGCCCGGCTCTTCTTCCGAAACGGCGCATAGAAGATGCCGAGGATCGGTCGGACGAGGCGGGCCAGCGCGTTGCCCGGCTTGACGTGGTGGTAGAAGAGTCGAAGCCGATAGCTCCAGCGAACCAGGTCGCCGACGAGGGGCACGTGGTGGAGGGGTGCCAGCTGGCGGCCGAAGTTCAGGACGACGAGCAGGGCGCCCACAGCGGCGACCGCCTCGATGTTGCCGGTGGCTCGGCTCACGCTGCCGAGCGCGAAGCCGGCAAAACAGAGCACGACCGCGTCGGCCAGCATTCGCCTCGCTCCCCGCGCCCCGCGCCGCGAGTCGGGATCGTACCAGCGCGGGAGCGCTCCCAGCTCCGAGCCATCCGAGGGCGGGAGAAACTCGAGGCCGGTCGGCGGCAGGCCGAGATCCCTGCGCTGCCCCTGGATGGTGTTTTGCCGGAAGACCAGCCGCGGGATGAGGAAGAAGTCGACGACCCACCAGACGAGCGCACCGCCGAAGGTGAGAAGCATCGCCAGCCCCGTCCACACCCGATTCAGGTAGAGGCGGTGGGCGCCGAACACGCCGAGGAAGAGCCAAAGAAGGTACGCGACGGACCGCCGCTTAAGCGGATACTCGTACAGGTCCTCGAGAATCTCCGGCGGGATCTGTTCGGCCAAGCAGGTTCCTCCGGCGCGCGTCCCTCGAAGCCAGGCTCGGCGAAGTATATCGCCTTCCCCGGGGCGGATGTCACCCCCGCGGGTGTCGAGGTTCTCCGGGCAGGCGCTGCCGAGGGGCTCCCGACGTGACGCGCCGCCCGCCCGGCACTAGACTGCTCACGAGGAGGAATCAGCCAGCGGACGTCTCCGCAGGAGGTCAGCATGCCGGTCGAAAAGCTCAAGCGTTTCCTGGCGGCCGAGGGTGTGAAGTACGTGACGATCTCGCACTCGCAGGCGTTCACCGCACAGGAGATCGCCGCCTCCGCGCACATCCCGGGAAAAGAGCTCGCGAAGACGGTGATGGTGAAGATCGATGGCGAGCTGGCGATGGCGGTGCTGCCGGCCGACGATCGAGTGGATCGCGAGGCGCTCCGGGAGGCTGCCGGCGCCGAAGCCGTCGAGCTCGCGTCGGAGTCGGAGTTCAAGGACCTCTTCTCCAGCTGCGAGCTGGGTGCCATGCCACCGTTCGGCAACCTCTGGGACATGGACGTGTTCGCCGACGCCCGGCTTGGCGAGGACGAGGAGATCGCGTTCAACGCGGGCTCCCACTCCGAGCTCGTGCGCCTGGCCTACGACGACTTCGTGCGCCTGGTCAAGCCCCGGATCGTGCATCTCACGACGCGCGAGGAAGCCGTCGCGTCATAGTCCGTTCGCGCTCTCCGGCAGCGGCCGGGTGGGTGACGCATCAACGCCGCGTGCGTATTGTTCGCCCGAGACGAGATTCCGTCCCCCAAAGCCGCCGGTAGCCGATGATGTCGAGCGCTCCTTCGAGCACGGCCCAGGACCGGGAGATCCGGCTCCGCGTCGAGACGGCCCTCCGGCAGCTGAGCGTTCTCGATCGGCACCTGCTCGTCAACGACGCGAACGAGCGGGCTCTCCGTCACCGGCTGGCAGTCCAGCTGGAGAAGCACTTCGACAACTGGGACGTCGACTGCGAGTACGACATCTTCGAGGCCGACGGCGCCCGGCTCACCGAGCTCGAGCGGGCGCTCACCATCGCGGTCATGGGGAGACCGGTCGCCCGGGACTCGTTCGGTCTCTCCGTCTTTCCGGACATCATCATCCATCACCGCAAGACCGACGAGAACCTGCTCGCCGTGGAGATCCGGAAGAGCACGAGCCCGGTCGGCGAGGAGGTGGATCGGGCCAAGCTGGCGGCCTGGAAGAGCGATCCGGTGCGTTTTCGCTACGCCTGTCTGGTCCGGCTGCAGGTCGGCCCGGTCAGCGGGAATCCCTGCAGTTGCGAGTTCGTCTAGGCGGTTCCGGGGCGTGTCTTCCGCTCCTCGTCCTTCTGGTCTCCTGCGAAGGTGCGGCTGATCGGACAGGTGCCGATCCAGCGCGCCAGGGAGAGAGCACGATGGCCATCCGGCTGTACAGCGATGCGTTCGGGGACGGGGAGGAGATCCCTCGCCGGTTCACCTGCGATGGAGAGGACCTGTCACCACCGCTGCGCTGGGAGGGTGTGCCGAGCGACGCCGCCAGCCTGGCTCTGGTCGTCGACGACCCGGATGCGCCGGGCCGGACCTGGGTGCACTGGGTGATCTTCGGTCTGGAGCCGGCGACGTCCGGGCTCCCCGAGGCGGTGCCCGTGGATCCGGTCGTCCTCGGCGGGGCCAGGCAGGGGCGCAACGACTTCCGCCGGTTGGGCTATGGAGGCCCGTGCCCGCCGCCCAACGGCCCGCACCGTTACGTCTTCACCCTCTACGCGCTGCGGGAGCGGACGGAGCTGGAGGCCGGAGCCACCAAGGCGGAGCTCCTGGCCGCGATGGAGGGGAAGGTGCTCGCCCAGGGTCGGCTGATGGGCACGTACCGCAGAGGGTAGCGGGTGACCCTCCCCGGCCGGCCCGGAGGAGAAAGCCGGCCGGTCCGCGGCGGCCGGGCGAGCGCCATGGACCGCTTCCTGCGCCTGTTCAGCGATGTGCGGGCGGGGGAGAGCGGAACCGTCCTGCTGCTGGGCCTGAACGTCTTCCTCATCCTCACCGCCTACTACTTCATCAAGCCCGTCCGCGAGGCGCTGATCCTGGAGAGCGGAGGGGCGGAGATCAAGGCCTACTCGTCGGCCGGCCAGGCGCTTCTTCTCCTGGGCATAGTCCCGATCTACGGCGCGCTCGCCGGGCGGCTGCCGCGCAGGCCGCTGATCAACATCGTCACCGTATTCTTCGCGGCCTGCATGGCGGCGTTCTACCTGGTGGGGCGGACGGCCGGGTCCTCGCTTCAGCTGGCGCTCGTGTTCTTCCTCTGGATCGGGATCTTCAACGTCATGGTGGTCGCCCAGTTCTGGTCGTTCGCCAACGACATCTACACGACCGAGGAGGGCGAAAGGCTGTTTCCGATCGTTGCCTTTGGGGCTTCCGCCGGTGCCGTGGCCGGAAGCTGGTTGTCGGGCGGCGTGATCTCCGTGTTCGGCATCTTTCCGCCGCTCCTCATCGCGGCGGTCATCCTCTCGGCCAGCCTGGCCATCACGAACCGGATCGACTCCCGCGAGCGGCGACGGAAGGAAGTCGGGGTCCCGAGCGTCCTCGATACGGCGACGATGCCGGCGGCGAGCAGCCAGCTCAGCCTGGCGGACATCCGCCGGGCGATCGAGGAGTACGACCGGCTCCAGGCCGAACGGGAGGCGCTCGGGGTGGAGGTCGAGGAGCGGACGGTTCCCGGTACCGAGCCGCAGGTCCCGGCTCCGGACCTCACGCAGACGCTGCAGTTCGCGGGGAAGGGAGAGGGCCCTTTCAAGCTCGTTCTGAAATGTCGCTACCTGCTGTTCATCGCTCTCCTCATCCTTCTCCTCAACTGGGTCAACACCACCGGCGAGTACATTCTCGGCAGCGTGGTGGAGGATGCGGCCTCGGCAGCGGTGGCAGGCGGTGCGGGCAGGATCACCGAGGGGCAGTTCATCGGTGGCTTCTATTCCCGCTTCTTCGCCGTGGTCAACGGCCTCGGCCTGTTCATCCAGCTCTTCCTCGTCTCCCGGGTCATCAAGTACCTTGGCGCGCGGACGGCCCTGCTCATCCTTCCGCTCATCGCCCTGGGAGGGTACGCGCTGCTCGCCATCTATCCGCTGCTGTCGATCGTGCGCTGGACGAAGACGGCCGAGAACGCCACGGACTACTCCCTCCAGAACACGATGCGAAACGTGGTCTTCCTGCCCTGCACCCGCGAGCAGAAGTACAAGGCGAAGCAGGCCATCGACTCCTTCTTCTGGCGTGCCGGGGATGTGCTCGCCGCCAGCGTCGTGTTCCTCGGAACCACCTTCCTGGGCATGAGGGCAGGGCAGTTCGCGCTGGTGAACATCGTGCTCGTGCTGGCGTGGTTGGCCATCGCCGTCCTCATCGGCCGCGAGTACGCGAAGCTGGTCGACTCGGGCCGGCCTCCGTGCGTCGAGAGCCCGCTGGCAGCGCTCTCCATCTAAGGGTCGCTTGTGCGACGCCGGCTCGGCAGTGACTTTCCGCCGATGCGTGTACGCTTCTGCCATGCCTGTCTGACCATCCTGCCGCTCATCGCGGCCTGCGGTCCCTCGCAGAGTGGCCCGGGGTCATCAGAGGGTTCAGACGCCGATTCCGCCCTGGCAGCAGACACGAGGCCGGCCCTGGTCGCTTGGGGGAGCGACGCGGCCCGTCAGCTCGGGTTGGACCGGACGTGGACCGCGGACCTGGACACCATGGTCAAGTACCGGGTCGTCCGGGTGCTCGCACCCTACAGCAAGACGTTCTTCTTTCTCGACGGCGGCGTGCAGCGCGGGATCACCTACGAGGCGTTCCGCGAGTTCGAGCAGTATTTGAACAAGGAGCTCAAGACGGGACGGCGACCCGTGCATGTGATCCTCATCCCGACCGCCCGCGACTACCTGCTGCAGGGGCTGGTCGATGGACGAGGGGACATCGCGGCGGGCGGACTCACGATCACGCCGGCCCGCCAAGAGATCGTCGACTTCTCCGACCCGTTCACCGCGAACGTGCGGGAGGTCGTGGTCAGCGGACCGGGCGCGCCCCCCCTATCGAGCCTCGATGATCTCGCCGGCCAGTCGATTCTGGTCCGCCGCTCCAGCAGCTACTTCGAGAGCCTGACGGCGCTGAACGAGTCGTTCGAGGCCGCCGGCCGCCCGCCGATGATTCTTCGGCCCGCCGCGGAAAACCTGGAGGACGAGGACCTGATGGAGATGGTCAACGCGGGCCTCGTGCCGATCGTCATCGTGGATGAGCACAAGGCCGAGCTCTGGGCGCAGGTGCTCGACGCAATCATCGTGCATCCAGGACTGGCTGTGCGGAGCGGAGGTCGGACGGCCTGGGCGTTCCGCAAGAACAGCCCCCAGCTCGCCGCCGTGGTGAACCGGTTCGTCGCCCGGAATCCCGAGGGCAGCTACCTATTCAACGTGCTCTTCCAGCGCTACTGGAAGAACACGCAGTGGGTGCGCAACGCCGGCAGTGCGAGGGAGCGCGAGCGTTACCTGGCGGTGGTGGAGCTCTTCCGACGTTACGCGGGCGAGTACGGCTTTCCCTACCTTCTGATGGTGGCGCAGGGCTACCAGGAGTCGGGCCTGGATCAGAGCGTCCGGAGCCACGCCGGAGCCGTCGGGATCATGCAGCTCCTCCCGAGCACCGCCGCGGATCCGAATGTCGGTATCCCGGACATCTCCACCGCCGAGACCAACATCCACGCCGGTATGAAGTACATGGAGTTCATCCGGCGCCGCTACTTCGCCGACGCCGCGATCCCCGAGCGGGAACAGATCCTGTTCTCGATCGCTGCCTACAACGCGGGGCCGAACCGCATCCAGCGTCTTCGCGAGGTGGCGGCTGAGCGCGGCCTGAACCCGAACCTCTGGTTCCGCAACGTCGAACTCGTCGTCGCCGAGACGGTGGGGCGGGAGACGATCCAGTACGTGGACAACATCTTCAAGTACTACACAGCCTACAGCATGATCGCAGAGCAGGAGGCGGCGAGGGAGAAGCTGGAGGCGGAGGCGGAAGAGGCAGCGGTGGAGGCGAGACAGGAAGCGTCCGGCGGCTAGCTGGCGGAGTCGGGCGTGACGGCGTCGTGTCCGGATACCCGGCTGGCGAAGTCCCAGATCGACGAACTCCGCAGCCTCATACCGGAGCGCGCGCGGCGATCCGGGCCGGTCTCCGCCTGGTCGGTGGGGCAGCACCTCGAGCACTGCGTCCTGTCGATGAGGTCGATGCTCGGGAATCTGCTGGCCTGCACCGGGCCGGCCCCCGAGGCGTCGCCCGCTCCGGCAGGCCTTCGGGTGCTGGCCGCCGGGAAGATCCCACGGGGCGCCGCCGAGGCGCCGGAGGTCGCACGGCCGAAGGTCGACGCCGCTCCGGATGAGTTGGAGATCGGCCTAGCCGAGTGCTCGTCGCTCCTCCTGCGCGCGCCCGAGATCCGCGAGGACGCGTGGTCCCGACACTTCGCCCTCGGGATCCTGCGGCGGGACCAGGCGATGCGCTTCCTGGAGATCCACACCGACCATCACCTCGGCATCATCCGGGATATCCTGCGGGCCTGAGCCGGAAAGGGAGTCATGGAACGGATCGTCGAGTGCGTACCGAACTTCTCCGAGGGCCGGGACCCGACGGTCATCGGGGAGATCTCGGGCTCGATCGAGCGGACGACCGGGATTACCCTGCTGGACGTGGACCCCGGCGCAGACACCAACCGCACGGTCGTCACCTTCGTTGGTCCCCCGGATCGCATCGGCGAGGCGGCGTTCCGGGCCGTGCGCCGTGCGGCCGAGCTGATCGACATGCGCCAGCATCACGGAGCGCACCCGCGCTTCGGGGCGGCCGATGTCGTGCCGTTCGTTCCGGTCGGCGGCGTGTCGATGGAGGAGTGCGTCAATATCGCGCGAGACGTCGGCCGACGGATCGGTGACGAGCTCGGGATCCCCGTCTATCTCTACGAGCATGCGGCCAGCCGTCCCGAGCGACGGAACCTGTCGGCGGTCCGGGCCGGCGAGTACGAGGGGCTGGAGGCCAGGCTCGCCGACCCGGCCTGGGCGCCGGACTTCGGGCCGGCGGTCTTCCATCCGACAGCAGGCGCGACCGCTGTCGGCGCCCGCGAGTTCCTGATCGCCTACAACATCAACCTCAACACCGCCGACCGGCGCTACGCTACCGACATCGCCTACGAGCTGCGGGAGCGCGGCCGCTGGAAGCGCTCGGGCAACATCGATCCCTTCTACTACAAGGGCGAGGTCGTACGCTATCCGGAGGACGGCACCCATCCCTGCGGAAGCTGCGACTTCACGGGAGGGTCGTTCGACGAGCTGTCCGAGCACTACCGCGAGGCGCACGGCGGGGACCTGCGGGAGCGCTACGCGTCGATCCCGATCGACCCGGAGAGCCCGAGCGGGCCGGTCTACCGGGACGGGCGGTTTCGGTCCGTGAAGGGCCTCGGCTGGGTGATCGAGGAGTACGGTCGCGCCCAGGTCAGCCTGAACCTCACCAACTACAAGGTCAGCCCGCCGCACGAGGTGCTGGAGGCGGCCCGAGAGGAGGCCCGCAAGCGCGGGATCGAGGTGACCGGCTCGGAGATCGTCGGGGTGGTGCCGTACGATGCGATGAGGTGGGCCGCGCAGTACTACCTGGCGCGAATGCGGAAGTCGTCCGGCATCCCGCTGCCCGACCTGATGGAAACGGCGATCCAGTCGATGGGGCTTCGCGACGTCGCCGACTTCGATCCTGCGGAGCGGGTCCTCGGTCTCCCGAAGCTGGAGGGCCCGCTGGTCCTGCGGCCCACGTACGACTTCGTCGACGAGGTTTCGCGTGACACGCCGGCGCCCGGCGGGGGGTCGGCCGCGGCGCTGGCCGGCGCGCTCGGCGGTGCGCTGGCGGCGATGGTCGCCAACCTGTCGGTGCCGATGGGGGAGTTCGATCGGCACTACGAGACGCTGTGCTCGATCGCCGAGCGCGGGCAGGAGGTCAAGGATGCGCTCGTGCGCGGCGTGGACGAGGATACCCGCGCCTTCGACTCGGTCATCGAGGCGATGCGCATGCCGAAGGACTCGGAGGAGGAGCGGACGGAGCGGGCGGAGGCGATGCGCGCGGGCTACAAGCGGGCGACGCGCGTGCCGCTCGCCAACGTGGAGCTCTGTGTGGAGGTGCTCCGGCTCTGCGCCGAAATCGCTCCGCTGGCCGGGCCTCAGATGGTGAGCGATGTCGGGACCGCCGCGCTGCTGGCGGAGGCGGCCGCCCGCTCCGCGGCGTACAACGTTCGGATCAACCTTCCGCAGACGGAGGACGAAACGTTCGCCGGCGAGATGGAAGCGGCCGTCGAGAGACTGCTGGTGGAGGGAGCCGAGCTCGCCGAGGCGGTGCGGGCCGAGGTGGAGGGAAAGCTCGGGTAGTCGTGGGCTCTCTCGGCGGACCGCGAGCCACTGTCGGAGGCCGAGTCGCGGCGTGAGGGTTTCGTGGCGGATCCGCGAGGCGGCGGGGATCCTCCGCGCCGGGCTGCGGCAGGCGCGGGAGATCTACGAGGGGATGTACATCGCACCCTACCGCGCACAGGTACACCGGGAGTACCGGCGACAGCGGGACCTGTTTCTCCTCGTCGGCTTCTCCGACCTGCTCGGCGTCCCCAACCCCGTGCAGTTCTATGTGCTCGAGCTCTATCCGGAGCTGATCGAGGGCTTCCATCGCTGGCACCTCCGGATGGGGATGGAGCGCGCGCCCGAGGGGGGATTCCGGTGCTGCTGAGCCGCCGCATTCTTTTCTTCGGCGGGAAGGGAGGCGTGGGAAAGACGACGCTGGCGGCGGCGACGGCCCTTAGCCTGGCGGCTCGGCGGCGACGCACACTCCTCGTCTCCACGGACCCGGCCCACTCCACCGGGGACATCCTGCAGGCGAAGCTCGGCTCCGAGCCTCGCTCCGTGACGGCGGGTTGCTGGGCCATGGAGCTCGATCCGGTAGGCGAGACGGACCGGTACATCGCGGACGTGAAGGCGCGGCTCGCGGATGCGGTCACGCCTCGCCTCGCGGGGGAGGTGGAGCGCCAGATCGACATCGCTCGCGTCTCGCCCGGCGCCGTCGAGGCTGCCCTGTTCGAGCGCTTCTCGCGGATCCTCGACGAGGAGGGAGGGGAGTACGACCGCATCGTCTTCGACACCGCGCCCACCGCCCAGACGCTCCAGCTGCTCTCGCTGCCCGAACAGATGTCGGCCTGGATCGCCGGGTTGATCGGCCGACGCCGCCAGGTCACGGCGGCCGGCCGCATCTGGCGGACCGTGGCCGGAGGGTCCGGCCTCGAGGGGGATGAGGACGATCCCGTGCTGCGGGCGCTGGAGGAGCGGCGAGCGCGGTTTGTCCGGGCACGGAGTGTCATCACCGATCCCGAGCAGACCGCGTTCTTCTTCGTCGTCGTGCCGGAGCGGCTACCGATCTGGGAGACCGGCCGCGCGGCTCGGACGCTCGGCAGGTACGGAATTCCGGTCGGCGGAATCCTGGTCAACCGGGTGCGGACCGCCAGACCCTCGCCGGACGTGCGTGCGAGGGGAGGGGAGCGGGAGATGGAGTACCTGGCGATGATCGAGCGAGACCTGGACGCGTGGCCGCGCCTTCAGGTGCCGGAGCGGGAGGGGGATCCGGTGGGCACGGAGGCCCTGAAGGAGCTAGGCGACCTGTTGTTCAACCGTTGGACGGAGTCACATCGACCGATGTCTGACATATCCAGTCAGACGGTGGAGGAGCGGCGTTGAGCGCGATCGTGCTGCTGGTCGTCGGGCTGTCGGCCTTCCTCACCGGCTATCTGGTCTACTCCCGGTTCATCGCGCGGCGCATCTACCGCCTCGATCCGGACTTCGTCACGCCGGCCCACCGGTTCGAGGACGGGATCGACTTCGTTCCGACGAACAGGCATGTCCTCTTCGGCCACCACTTCACTTCAGTCGCCGGCGCGGCGCCGATCGTGGGGCCGGCGATCGCGGTGATCTGGGGCTGGCTGCCGGCCTTCCTCTGGGTCACGCTGGGGACGGTGTTCGCCGGGGCGGTGCACGACTTCGCGGCCCTCTGGATCTCGACGCGCCATCAGGGGAACTCGATCGGTACGCTCACCCGCTCGATCGTCGGCGAGCGCGCACGGGTGCTCTTCCTGTTCGTCATCTTCTTCCTCCTCCTGATGGTGAACGCGGTGTTCGCCGTCATCATCGCCAACCTGTTCATGGGCAACCCGGGCGCCGTGCTGCCCGTGTGGGGCTCCCTCGCCGTGGCGCTCGTGGTGGGCTTCCTCATCTATCGGACGGGGGCGGGCATACTGGCCCCCTCGATCGCGGCCCTGCTGGTGCTCTATCTGCTCATCTGGGCCGGACAGTACGCGCCGTTCGAGCTGCCGGACCTGATCGGATTCGGGCCGACTGCCGAGCAGCTCCGGGCGGTCGGCGGGGATGCGGCGCTGGCGGCCGAGGCGGCGAGGGCCGACGGGCAACGGGTGGGCTGGATCGTCCTCCTGTTCGTGTACACGTTCTTCGCCAGCGTGCTTCCGGTCTGGCTGCTGCTCCAGCCACGGGATTACGTCAACGGCCACCAGCTGTTCGTCGCCCTCGGCCTGATCGGGGCCGGGGTCCTGGT
The DNA here is from genome assembly GCA_964510615.1 of uncultured Gemmatimonadota bacterium. GTDB lineage: Bacteria > Gemmatimonadota > Gemmatimonadetes > Palauibacterales > Palauibacteraceae. Next base: position 3,950 of record CAZEBA010000015.1, on the reverse strand, counting down.
CACGAACCCGCCCGTGGTGGCACCCGCCATCAACCTCGACCTGCCCGAGGACGCCCCCGGCTGGTTTCCGCTGCTGTTCATCACGATCGCCTGCGGTGCGATCAGCGGCTTTCACGGTCTGGTGGGCTCCGGGACGTCGTCGAAGCAGCTCGACAAGGAGACGGATGCCAGGTACGTCGGCTACGGCGGCGCCCTCGGCGAGGGCACCCTGGCGGTCACCTCGATCATCGCCACCACGGCCGGCTTCGCCCTCTTCGTTGGCCTGGATGCCTGGCACGAGCATTACGGTTCGTGGGCGAGCGCTTCCGCCGGCGCGACGACGGCGTTCGTGACCGGGGTGGGTGTTCTGGTCGAGGGCTTGGGGATCCCGCACCGGGTGGCCACGATCTTCGCGGCGGTGATCGTGATCAGCTTCGCCGCCACCAGCCTCGACACCAGCGTGCGGCTGCAGCGGTACATCATCGGCGAGCTCGGAGTGCAGTATCGGATTCGGATCCTCCAGGATCGCTGGCTGGCGACCATGGTCGCCGTAGGGAGCTCGGCCCTGCTCGCCCTGGGATTGGACCGGGGAGCGGGAGGGATGCGCATCTGGCCCCTGTTCGGCACGACCAACCAGCTCCTTGCCGGCCTCACGCTGCTCATCGTCAGCATGTTCCTGCTGCGACTCGGCCGAAGGGCCTGGGTCACGTTGATCCCGATGGGCTTCGTCCTCCTCATGACGAGCTGGGCGATGGTCCTCAACCTCATCCGATACCGGAGCGAGAGCGAGACCCTCTTGCTGGTTGTGGGAGGCGCGATCTTCGTGCTCGAGCTATGGCTGCTGTTCGAGGCGGCCGCCGCGGTGCGACGTCTGCTGGCGGCGCGGCGCGCACGCGGGGTGGCGCTCGAGGCTCGGGAGGCGGGCGGCGAGCGGTAGCGCGGCCGGATGGAGGCGGCGCCTGCCCCCACCGAAGGGCGCCCGCGGGTGGCAGGTCCCTGGCGCGCCGGCCGAGCGACAGCCTACTATCGCTGATCCTTCGGAACCTCCCGGAGGGTTTCGAGGAGGTCATGAACGGCATGATCACCTATCAGGTCCCGCTGGAGCGGTACGCCGACACCTACAACGGAAAGCCCCTCATGTATGCCGCTCTGGCCTCGCAAGAGAACCAGGCATGACTGATCCCCGAGAGCGCCGCGCGAACAGGCTCCGAACCGGCGCTATCCTGACGGGCGTCGCGGCCCTTCTCCTGTTCGTGCTGGAATCGCTGGGGATTTCCACGCTGCCCCTCTTCGTTCCGCTCTTCCTCCTCGTCGCCGCCAGCGGTCTCATGCTGGCGAGCCGGCAGGGAGCCGGGTGACGGGAACGCGCTTCCCACTTACCGGGTATCCTCGCCAGGAAGAATTTAGACGGCGCTAAATGTTGCGTCGTACCATCCTTTCCAACCACGAAGAGCGATGACCGCGATCTGGTCGCGTTTCAGGCTGCCCGGACGCCGGGCGGAGCGCCGAAAGGCCGCCGGCAAGGTGCTGCTGGAGGATGCGCTCAAGCACCTCCACGCCGCCGAACGATCGGGACGGTCCGGCACGGTGGCCTCGCTGGCCGCCGGACTGGGAATCTCCGAGCAGGATGTGGCCGGCCTGGTGGCCGACCTGAAGGCCCTCGAGCTGGCTCGGGTGACCGACGGACGGATCGGCCTCACGGGCAGGGGTCGGCGATCTGCCGTAAGGGTGCTGCGCTCGCACCGGCTGTGGGAGCAGTACCTGGCCCAGCGCACCGGCGCCGAGCCGGCCAGCTGGCATGCCGCCGCCGAGCGGATGGAGCACCGGTTGAGCGAGGAGGAGACGGAGACGCTCGACCTGCGGCTCGGGCGTCCCCTCTTCGATCCGCATGGCGATCCGATCCCGTCGCGCGCGGGCGAGCTGCCTCCGCCACTCGGGGTGTCGCTGTCGCGGCTCGGCGCCGGGGAGAGTGCCGATGTGATCCACATCGAGGACGAGCCGCCCGAGGTCTTCGAACGACTCGTCAAGCAGGGCTTCGCACCGGGGAGGGACGTGCAGGTTCTGGAGGCCGAAGCCGGGTGGATGCGGGTGAGGGTGGCCGGCCAGGTGAGGAAGCTCGACGAGGCGTCGGCGTCCAACGTCACGGTCGAGCCTCTCCCGGCGGGCAGCGAGGCGGGCGGCCCCTGCCGAACGTTGGCCGACGCGACGCTGGGCGAGGCGGTGATCGTCCGGCGCCTGTCGCCGGAGTGCCGGGGCCCGAGCCGCCGGCGCCTGCTGGATCTCGGGTTCGTGCCCGGAACGCGGATCGTGCCGGAGCTGGAGAGCTCGGCGGGCGATCCCGTGGCCTACCGGCTTCGCGGCGCCCTGATCGGACTGCGCCGGGAGCAGGCTGCTTCGGTCGAGATCGAGGCGGGGGACCCCCGATGAGCCGGGTGCTCGAGTCGTGTCCCAGCTGCGAGGCGGCACCGCCCGAACGCCTGGTGCGGCTGGGCATCGATCGGGGTCGTTGGGACCATCTCGTCGCCCTCGCCGGCAACCCGAACACGGGCAAGAGCACCGTGTTCAACGCCCTCACCGGCCTTCGTCAGCATACCGGCAACTGGCCGGGCAAGACGGTGGTGCGCGCGGAGGGGGTGTACTCGCGGCAGGGAAAGCGATTCAAGGTCATCGACCTGCCGGGCACGTACTCGCTTCAGGCCGGCAGCGCCGACGAGGAGGTCGCGCGCGACTTTGTGCTCTTCGGCCGCCCCGACGTGACGGTGGTCGTCGTCGACGCGACGCAGCTCGAGCGCAACCTGAACCTGGTCCTCCAGATCCTAGAGATCACCGAGCGGGTCGTCCTCTGCTTGAACCTCATGGATGAAGCACGCCGGCACGGCATCGCGGTCGATGCCGGGCGGCTGGCATCGGAGCTCGGCGTGCCGGTCGTGCCGACGGTCGCCCGGAGCGGCGTCGGCATCCCGGATCTCCTGGAGGCGATCGACGAGGTGGCGAGCGGCGCCATACGAACGCGGCCACGTCGAATCGAGCGGCACGCGGATGAGGTCGAGCGGGTGATCCGGCAACTCGTCCCGGCCATCGAGCAGGCGTATCCGGGGCTTCCGAACCCGCGCTGGGTCGCGCTGCGCCTTCTCAACGCCGATGAGTCGGTGGAGGCGGCCGTTCGGAGCGGCGAGGTCGGCCGGATTGCGGAGCTCCAGGGGAGGAAACCGTCATCGGCAGAGGTCGAAGGCGGTCGGCACGCAGACCTGGATCGGGGCTGGAGCCATCAGGGCGGCGGGTCGTCGGGTCAGGACGTTCTCGAGCTGGCCTCCACCCTTCGCTGGGAGCTTCCTCGCGACTACCAGGACCGCGTCGCGGAGCGGACCTTCCAGGCGGCGGAGGAGATCGCCGCGGCCAGCCAGAAGCGGGGACTCCGCCGGGCCAGGTTCGACCTGGACCGGAGGCTGGACCGCGTCCTCACCAGCCGGCTCCTCGGCTTCCCCGTGATGCTGCTCATCCTTGCCGTGGTGTTCTGGATCACGATCACCGGAGCCAACTATCCGTCGCAGCTCCTCTCGGTGCTGCTGATCGAGAAAGGTCACGCATGGCTGAGCGGACTGGCCGGCGGCGTCGGACTGCCGGCCTGGATGAGCGGTCTCTTCATCGACGGGGTCTACCTGGCCACGGCGTGGGTGGTGAGCGTCATGCTGCCTCCGATGGCGATCTTCTTTCCGCTGTTCACCCTGCTGGAGGATTTCGGCTACCTGCCGCGAGTGGCTTTCAACCTGGATGGGCTCTTCCGGCGCGTCGGGGCTCACGGAAAGCAGGCGCTGACGATGTGCATGGGGTTCGGCTGCAACGCGGCCGGAGTGGTGGCAACGCGGGTGATCGACAGCCCCCGCGAGCGGCTGATCGCGATCGTCACCAACAACTTCTCGCTCTGCAACGGGCGCTGGCCGACCCAGATTCTGATCGCCACCATCTTCATC
>CAZEBA010000014.1:69682-76031 GCA_964510615.1 uncultured Gemmatimonadota bacterium | reverse complement strand
ACAGCGCGATCCTCACACCCACCCCCCTCGACCGGACGTGCCCGCCATGGTGGGAACCGGTTCCTACGGAATCAGGTGATGGATGACGTCGTACCGGGTCAGGATGCCGCGCACGGATCCGTTCTCGGCCACCAGAACGGCCGGAGACCGCCGGGTCAGCCGGCTCGTGATCTCCGACAGCTCGGCTTCCGCGTCTACGACGGGGAACGGATCGTCGGCCACCTCCCGGACCTCGGATGCCAGCCGGGCGGGATCCTCCATCACCGCCGCCAGGAGGGAGGACTCGGTCACCGAACCGACGGAGCGACCCTCCTCGAGCACCGGTAGCTGTGACACGTTGTGCTCGTCGATCAGGTCGAGAGCCTCCCGGATCGGGGCGCCCGGCGCGACGGAGACGAGCGGCGTCGAGTCCACCTTGGTGGCGAGCAGGTAGGCAGCCGTCACCCGCTCTGGGCGGAAGAGCCGGTTCTCGCGCATCCACTCGTCGTTGTAGAGCTTGGACAGGTAGCGCTCGCCGGTGTCGCAGAGGATACAGACGACGCAGGCCCCCGGATCGTCCACTTCCCGCGCCACGTCCACCGCCACCTTCACGATCAGGCCGCTCGAGCCACCCACGAACAATCCTTCCTCCCGGGTGACCCGACGGGCCATGTGAAAGGCATCCCGGTCGCAGACCTGGCGGAACTCGTCGATCAGCTCGAAGTGCAGCGTGGTGGGGATCTTGTCGTTTCCGATCCCCTCTACCATGTACGGCGAGCCCGGCTCCACCCGCTCGGTCCGGTGGTAGGTCGTGAATATCGAGCCGATCGGATCGCCGGCGATGACCCGCATCTCCGGCTTCCGCTCCTTCAGGTAGCGCGCCGCCCCGGAGATCGTTCCCCCGGTTCCCGGCGATGCGACGAAGTGGGTGATGCGGCCGTCCGTCTGCTCCCAGAGCTCGGGTCCGGTGGTGTCGTAGTGGGCCTGCGGGTTCACCGGATTGTAGAACTGGTCGGCGAGAATCGCGTTCGGCCGCTCCTCGGCGATCCGCTTGGCCAGGTTGTTGTAGTAGTCGGGGTGGTCGGGCGAAACGGCGGACGGCGTGACGATCACCTCGGCACCGAACGCCTTCAGCAACCTCACCTTCTCCGTGCTCATCTTGTCCGGAATCGTGAAGACGCAGGCGTATCCCTTCACCGCCGCGGCCACCGCCAGCGCCACGCCCGTGTTGCCCGAGGTCCCCTCCACGATCGTCCCTCCCGGCTTGAGCGCGCCCGACCTCTCCGCCGCCTCGATGATCGCGACCCCTATGCGATCCTTCACCGAGCCGCCCGGGTTGAAGAACTCGGCCTTTGCGTAGACCGGGGTACGCACCCCGTCGGTGACCCGGTTCAGCTGGATCAGCGGCGTGTCGCCGATCGCCTGCAGGACGTCATCGTACGGCTTCCGGTGGTTCATCACGGCTCGTTGTTCCTTTGCGGCATGGGGAACCGGACGGGAAGCGTAGCCCAGACCGGCACCGGACGCTCTCCCTGTCGCGCCGGCTTGTACCGTAGCTCGACGGCACCGGCCACGGCTGCGGAGTCCAGGCTTCGATCCCCGCTGCTCTCGGCCACCGCGACGGAATCGACGGCGCCGGCCGCGTCGATGCGGAGCCTGAGCACGGTCTCTCCGCCGACGCCGCTCTCCCACGCGTCACGTGGATACTCGAACGGGAGCTGCTCGTTCAGCAACGTCGGCATGTGAAAGGCCGTTCCCTTCTCGCCCACGGCGAGCCCGCCCAGCACCGGACGCATGGTCTCACTGCATCCTCCGAGCGACACCGCCGCTGCCATCCCCAACCCCAGTACGGCGGCACGCCCAGGCCAGGGGCTCATCCCGCCTCCGCGTGTCGCTTGAGCTCGGCCAGCGCCAACAGCGCCTCGATCGGCGTGAGCCGCTCCGGATCGAGCTTCGCCAGCTCCTCCCGCAGGGCGGCGTCGACCGGCTCCGTCGAGGGCGGCTCCGCCCGTCGACGACCGGCTGGATCGGAGAAGAGCGAGTACTGGTCGCGGTTGCGAAGCCCGGCCAGTCGGCTGCCTGCCCCGTCGGACTCGCCCTCCAGCGCGTGAAGGACGCAAAAGGCCTCCTCGACGACCTCGGGCGGGAGGCCCGCCAGCCGACCCACGTGCACCCCGTACGAGCGGTCACTGCCCCCCGCCTCCAGCCGCCTGAGGAAGACGATCTCCTCGCCATGCTCGCGGACGGCGACGTTGGCCGCCACGACGCCGGGCAGCCAGTCGGCGAGCTCGACCAGCTCGTGATAATGGGTGGCGAAGATCGTGCGGGCCCTGATCCGCTCGTGAATGTAGGAGGTGACGGCCCAGGCGATCGAAACGCCGTCGTAGGTGGAGGTACCCCGGCCAATCTCGTCGAGGAGGACCAGGCTGCGGTCGGTGGCCGAGTTCAGGATCGTCGCCGTCTCGGTCATCTCGACCATGAAGGTGCTCTGGCCCCGGGCCAGGCTGTCCGACGCTCCGACCCGGGTGAACACGCGGTCGCAGAGACCGACCCGGGCCCGGTCCGCGGGCACGAAGGAGCCGATCTGTGCCAGCACCACGATCAGGCCCACCTGGCGCAGCACCGTCGACTTGCCCGCCATGTTCGGGCCGGTCAGCACCATCACGAAGCCATCCCGGTCCAGCACCACGTCGTTGGGGATGAAACCCTCGCGTGGCATCATCGTCTCGACCACCGGGTGCCGGCCGGCCCGGATCTCGAGCCCGTACCCATCCACCAGCTCCGGACGGCGGTAGCCGTTCCTCTCGGCGACGTCGCCGAGCGCCGCCAGCACGTCCAGCTCCGCCACCCGGCTCGCGGCCTCCTGGATGCGGGCAACCTCCCTAGACACCGCCTCTCGGACTTCCCGGTAGAGATCCGCTTCCAGCTCGCCGATCCGCAGCTCCGCCTCCACGACCTTCTCCTCGCACTCCTTGAGGTCGGGCGTCACGAACCGCTCGGAGCCGGTCAGCGTCTGCTTGCGCAGGTAGTCCGCCGGAACGCGGTCGAGGTTCGGCCGGGTCACCTCCAGGTAATACCCGAATACCTTGTTGTGGCCGACCTTCAGACTCTGGATTCCGGTGCGGCGGCGCTCCCGCTCCTGCAGGTCGGCAATCCACTTCACGGCGTCCGAGCGCAGGCGACGAAGCTCGTCCAGATCGGGCGAGTAGCCCGGTCGAATCACGCCGCCCTCGCCGACCGAGGCCGGCGCCTCCGGCGCGATCGCCCGCTCCAGCAGATCGCGCACGTCCTCGAGCCCATCGAGCCCCACCGCCAGCTCTCCGACGCGCCCGTCCGACCCCGCCGTCAGCTCTCCGATACGGGGCAACTCGCCCAGGGAGCGGCCGAAGCCCAGCAGCTCTCGCGGGGCCGCACGCGCCGCGGCGATGCGCGTGGCCGAGCGCGCGAGATCCCGGACGCAGGCCAGGCGCTCACGCAGCTCGCGCCGCAGATCCACGGCCTCGACCAGTCCCGACACGGCGTCGAGGCGCGCATCGATCGCCCGCCGGTCGCGCAGCGGACGCAGGATCCATCGCCGCAGCAGACGGGCTCCCATCGCGGTCCGCGTCCGGTCGATCACGTCCAGCAGGGTGGCCCCATCGGGCCTCAGAGCCTCGACGAGCTCGAGGTTGCGGCGGGTCATCTCGTCGAGATGCATGAATCGGTCTGAGCGTTCGACCCGCGGCGCACGAAGGTGGCTCAGGCCCGCGGGGCGCACTTCCTCCAGGTAGGCGACCAGCGCTCCGGCCGCGGCTACCATGTGACCGTCGGCGGCGGGCGAGAGGCCGAAGCCTTCGCTGCTCGCCACCGAGAACTTCCGGCGGAGCGCCTCCTCGCCGAAGCGCGGATCGAACCGCCAGCCGTCGCGCCGGGTCACGATCCAGCCGTCGTGCGGCACGTCCGCCCGGTCGGAGGCCGCGAGAAGCTCGGCCGGCTCCAGCCGAGCGATCGTTTCCGCCAGCTCGCCGGCGGCGCATTCCTGGAGCTCGAACTCGCCGGTCGACAGGTCGGCGGCGGCGATCCCCACCGGTCCGTTCCCGGCCACGCAGACGACGAAGTTGTTTCGCCGTGATTCGAGGAGGACCTCTTCGATCGTGGTGCCGGGCGTGACGACGGCGACAACCTCGCGCCGCACCAACCCCTCGGCCTCGGCTGCGTCTTCGACCTGGTCGCACACGGCCACGCTCCTCCCCAGACTCACGAGCCTGGGGAGGTACTCGTCGATGGCCCGTGCCGGAACGCCCGCCAGCGGCACGTCGGCGCTCGCCCCGTTGTTGCGGCTGGTCAGCGTGATTCCGAGGAGCCGGCTGCCCTCCACAGCATCCTCGAAGAACATCTCGTAGAAGTCGCCGACCCGGAAGAACAGGATCGACTCCGGGTGGCGCGCCTTGATCTCGAGGTATTGCCGGATGAGCGGAGTGTGGGCGCCCTGCGCCGGGACTTCCCGGGTCACGGTTGGCTCACGCGGGCGACCGGAGGCTCACCGGTCCACGCGACGACGGCCTCGAATCCGTGCCGGCGCACCCGATCGGCGAATCTCGCCGCCGAGGCCAGGTGCAGAAAGCGCCCCGTCCGCACTCGCCGCAGCCCATCCGGCGCGGAGCGATCCACGTAGGCGTCGAACCCCGCTTCGCGGAGGCGCCTGCTGAGCGCCTCCGCCCCCCCGGCAGCCTCGAACGCGCCGACCTGGACCGCGAACACGGTGCCGCCCTCGTCACAGGCCCGGATCGCCTCCGCCACGGCCGAGCCAGCCGCCGTGTCGCCCGGATCCGTGCGCCGCCAAGCTTGGCAGGCTGCCGCCAGCTCACCGAGCGCCTCGTAGGCGTGACCCGTCCAGAGCCACGACTCCCCGATGCGCGGGTCGTCCGGATGGCTCGAGCGGAGGCGATCCAGATCGGCGAGCACCCGGTCCGGCTCGCCTCTCATGAGCCTGAGCTGCGCCAGCCGCATCGATGCCTCCCACGCATGAGCGGGGTCTCCCTCGATCGCGACCCAGACGTAGTCGGACTCGGCGGAATCGGGATCGGAAGCGAGCCGCGCGCGCAGGAGGCGGGCCAGAGAGGCTCCCTCACCCTCGTCCCGCCCGCCCGACGCGAACCAGGCCTGGAGGGATGCTCGCGCCTCCTCCGTGCGTCCCGAGTCCGCCAGCGTCTGCGCCCGCGCCAGTTCGCTGGCCGGATCCGGGCTCTGCGCCGCCCCATCGGCCGCGGCAGCGAACAGCCAGAGCGCCGCCAGCGCCTGAGCCGCGCCGGACCGGGGCGAGGGGATGCAGCCGGGCCTCACGCCGCCTTGCCCCCCGCCAGCCGTAGTGACAGGAGCAGTTCCTCCAACGTCGCCCGATCCCCCACTCCGGACTTGGCCCGCCAATCGGCGTCGCGCAGGAGGCCGAGCGCCTGTTCGAGCGCGTCCGCCGTCCATTCCCGCGACTGGCGTTGGTAGACGCGCGTCTTCCAGCGCAGGTACGGCTTGCCCGCTTCGCTCAAGGCTCGGCTCAGGGCCGACGCCCCGCCTTCCAGCGCGATCGCCACGCACAGGTGCTGGTCGATCATCGCAGCCAGCAGACCGACGGCGCTCTCCCGGCTGTCGGAAAGCAGGTCCGGAAGGGACGAGAGGGCGGCCTCGTAGCGGCGGCCAGCCACCTGATCCAACCACTCCCAGCGGTTCACCCGGCGGACATTGGGCACCAGCCGGCGAACGATCGCCCGCGTCACGCGCCCGTTCTCGGCGGCATGAGCCAGCTTCTCGAGCTCGCTCTCGAGCAGGCCGTGCTCCGGCCCGACGGCGTCCGCCAGCGCCTGAGCCGCGCGCTCGGATAGCTCGAAGCCGTAGGAGTCGCGAGCCCGATCCATGAGCCATCCCGGAAGCGCGGCCTCGCCGGGAAGGCTCCACTCGAAGCGGCGGCAGCGGCCGGCGATCCGTTTCAACGTCTTCTCGACCTTGCCCGACGCGGGTCCGGCCGTGATCACCAGGGTCAGCCGGGCGGGAAGCGCTTCGACGACGGACTCCAGCACCTCGGCAGCGGCGTTGCCGATCTCCTGCGCCTCGGCCACGAGGACGACGCGCCGATCTCCCAGCATCGGCGGCGTATGCAGCGCTCCCGCCAGCGCGTCCGGATCGAGGTCGTCGGCTCGAAACCGATCGAAGTTAAAGTCCCTCGTCGCAGGATCGAGGGCACGCTCGACGATCTTCCGGGCGGCCGCGTCGCGGAGCTGGGGCGCGTCGCCGGACAAGAAGAAGGCGCCTTCCACGTCGCCGCGGTCCAGCGCCTTCTCCAGTTGGCTATCCGGTGGCCTCGCCATCGGTGCTTCGATACGTGTCACGCGTAAGGGAG
>CAZEBA010000014.1:22418-69582 GCA_964510615.1 uncultured Gemmatimonadota bacterium | reverse complement strand
TCCGCCGCTCCGGAGGCTCTGACCGGCCTGTCGCGAGCCTGTCTCCTAGCGAGACGGATCGGTCTCCGGCACCGACAGACCGGCCGAAACCAGACCGGGTCTGAACAGCTCGCCCGAGCCCGGCCAGGGCTCCCATACCGAAGCCGCCGTCCGGACCCCGGCCTCCTCGAACGCGACCGGCGTCACGAAGGGACCGCTGCTGAACAGCGACGGGACCTCGGGGCTCGAGGCCGGTACCGTCACCGCCACCGGCGCGAGCTCCACCTCGACGGGGATCCGGCCCGCGAACGGGAGCCATACGACAGCCAGCAGCCCGACCGCGGCCACCGCGATCAGCGCGGCGCTGCCGCCGAGGCGCGATCCCAGAACCGTGTGATCGTCGATGTGGTAGAGGCGGTGTCGGAGGCGGGGAAGAAAGTCGGCCGAGGTTCCAGGCCGCGGGAGATTGCGCAGCAGATCGGTTCCCTGCTTGACCACGCGGTCGTAGCGCGCGCACGTCGGGCACGACCTCAGATGGTGCTCGAACCCCCGCAGTTGCTCGGGCGCTCGGAGACCATCCGTGTACTCGGAGTAACCGTTGAGAAACTCCTCGCAATCCATCACGACCAATCCTCAGGACGTGTCCACGGTCTGGGAACCGGCGGATTCTACTCGGTTGGGTGGGGGGTGTTCCCAAGAAAAGGGGCGGCCCGAAAGGCCGCCCCGGCGTGGTTCTTACGGCGTCCTCGGCCGGCCGCCGCCGCCTATTCGAGCATCGGCGCGATGATCTGCGCGAACTTGTTGCGCGCCCGGTTGAGACGGGACTTGACCGTTCCCAGAGTAACGCCCGTGATCTCGGAGATCTCCTCGTACGTCTTGCCCTCCATCTCGCGGAGGACGAACACGACGCGGTGGTGCTCGGGCAGCTCCTCCACCGCCTTCTCGACCTGCGCCCGCAGGTGCCGCTTGCGGAAGAGATCGTCCGGGGCGTACGTCCGGTCCTCCCACTGCAACGGCCGGTGGTCGGCATCCCAGTTCTTCTTGATCGCCTGGAAGAGGACCATCGGGTTGCGCGACCGGTTCCTGAGCTCGTTCTTCGCCAGGTTGCTCGCGATCGTGTAGATCCAGGTGGAGAACTTCTTCGTCGGATCGAAGCGATGCAGATGCCGGTACACCCGCACGAACGTCTCCTGGACGAGATCCTCCGATCGGTCCCGGTCCCCGATCGTCCGATAGATGAAGTTCAGCAGCCGGTCGTGGTAGCGACCGACGAGCTCCTGGAACGCGAAACGCTCGCCCTTGAGGTACTCGGCCACCAGCGCTGCATCGTCGAGTTCCTTCAGCGCGACCCGCGGCGGCGCCGCCTGCTTGGCCGGCCGCACGGCCAGCGAATCCGACATCGATTGCGACATGTCGTCCCTTGCCTCCCCACCGCTCGTCCGGTCGCTCTGTCCAGCGACCTTGGACGCCGACTCATGGAAGCCGTCGTCGCGAGCGACAGCTGATAGATCTATGTCAGACATCGGCTCTCCCGCGGTCCTGCCTGCCCTTCTCTCCTTAATAGGACGCACGACCGTCCACAATTGTCACATCAAACGTCGCGGTGATCGCGGTCCCGAAACGCGTACAAAAGCGCGCAAACGGTCTTCGAGTCCGTGATCTCGCCCGTCTCGACGCGCCGCAGCGCCTCAGCCGCGGGCACCGTCACGACCTCGATGTACTCGGCGCTCTCTGGCGCCGCCTCCCCCGACGAGAGCCCGGTCGCCCGGTAGAGCACGATCCGCTCGTCGGTGAACCCGGGCGTCGTGTGGATCGTGGTCAGACGTTCCAGATTCGAGCTGCGAAGCCCGGCTTCCTCCTCCAACTCGCGCCTGGCGCACGCCAGCGGCTCCTCGCCGGCTTCCAGCTTGCCGGCAGGCACCTCCCACACGTAGCCGCCGACCGCGTACCGGTATTGCCGCAGAAGGACGACGGCCGATCCCTCTCCCCCTGCCCATTCTCCCGGGCCGTACACGGGAAGGATGGCTACCGCACCCGGGTGGCGAACGACCTCGAACTCGCCGACGGCCCCATCCGGCAAGCGCACCCGGTCCCGGCACACCTGAAAAAAACGGCCCCGATACACGACACGACTGCCAATTTGGCCGGTATCGCGGCGCTTCAGCTTCGGCTCCTCGGCACTGCCGGCTCCAACTCAGACGGCAACATAGCCGAAGGTTTCCCGAAAATCAAGGGGGACCGGGGCTTCCGGCGGCCTCCACCGTCAGCTCCCCCAACGACTCGAGCTCCGAAGCCACCTCGGCGGCCGGAGCGACGGCGAGCAGCGTCATGGAGTCGCCGGGCAGGCTGGATCTGGCCACCTCCATCACCTCATCGCGGGTCACGGCCTCTACCCGGTCCACGTACGTCTCCCAGTAGTCGTCGGGGAGTCCATAGACCTGCTGGGTGACGACCTTGCGGGTGACCAGGCTGGGCGTCTCGAACTGCCTCGGAAGCGACAGGGTGAGCGCGTTCTTCGCCAGTCGAAGCTCCGCCGCCTCGGGTGGACGCTCGACGAGGCCCCGGATCTCCGCCAGGATCTCACGGAACGCGCCGGTCACCGCTCCGCTCTCCACGGCCGCGCCGATAACGAACGGGCCGGCACCTCGCCGGAAGTGGAGCGTGCTGCGCGCCCCGTAGGTCCACCCCTTGTCTTCGCGCAAGTTCATGTTGATCCGTGAGTTGAACAGCCCGCCGAGGATGGCGTTCGCCAGCGTGGCGGGGAAGAAATCCGCGTGGTCGTACGGGAGGCCGATCCGGCCGACGCGTACCTCGGCCTGGGCGCTGTGCACCCGATCGATCAAGTTCGGCCCCCCGGGGGGCCGGTGGCCCGGCAGATCCTCGAGCTCCCGCCTCGGCGCCTCGCCGCTCCAGTCACCGAATCGTCGCTCCACGGCGGTTCGAAGCGACCGGGCGTCGAGATCACCGCAGGCGATCAGCACCGCGCCGCCAGGCCGGTAGCACTCGGCGTGAAACGCCCGCACGCTCTCCGCCGTGAGGCCTGCAACCGTGTCGTGATCTCCCGCGGCCGGCCGGCCGTACCGATGACCGCCGTAGAGGCGGCGGATCAACCCGTGGTCCGCCACCACCGCGGGGTCGTCCAGGTCCCGTTCGATCTCGTCCAGCCGCTCCTGTCGGACGCGCGCCACCTCCTCGGCCGCGAAGGTCGGCTCCCGTACGACCGCTCGCAGGTAATCCAGGGCCCCGGCCGTCACATCGCTCAGGAAGTGCATCGACAGGTTCGTCACGTCGTATCCCACGCGGGCGTGGAACGCGGCTCCCAGCCTGTCGAGCCACTCGGCCATCTCCAGCGCCGACCGGGAGCCGGCACCGGCACGCAGAAGGCGTCCGGCGAGCGCGGCGACGCCGGCTGCTCCGGCCGGCTCCGACGAAGCACCCGCCTCGAGGACCAGCCGGAGAGAGATCTCGGGCAGCTTGGCGTTTTCGGCCAGCAGCAGGCGCATCCCGTTGTCGAGGCGGAACCGGTGAAAGACCGGGAGCTCCAGCGGGCGGAGCCGCTCGGCTGGCGGCGGTCGGGACCGATCCAGCGTGCCGGCGCCGTTCATCCCTCCACCTTGTTTCCGTCTTCCGCCTTCGCGCGCGTCTGCGCCTCCCCGGCCTCCGTCTCCTCCGGCAGAACGTGAAGCACGGTCCGGCGTTTCGCGGCGAAGAGCTGCGCAGCGAGTTCCCCGCAGTCGTCGACCGAAACGGCCCTGTACCGGGCGAAGGCGTCGTTGACGTACCCTGCATCACCTCGCAGGGTGGCCGCGTGCGCGAAGGCGTCGGCGCGCTCGCCGACCCCGTTTAGCTGCTGGACCAGGGCCCGGCGCGCCCGGTTGCGCCCGCCGGCGACCTCCTCCTCTGCGAGGCCCTCCCCAGCGAGACCGGCGACCGACTGCAGCATCGCCTCCTCGAGATGGTCTGCCGACACTCCGGGGCGGGCGGTGGCGACGACGAAGAACATCCCGAGGCGCTCCGTCGGCCAGGTGAAGGCGTGCACCTCACCGGCGATGCGCTGCTCGTAGATCAGCTCGCGATACAGGCGTGAGCTCTCCCCATCCGCCAGCAGGTGAGCGAGCAGGTCCGATGTCTCGAAGTCGGGGTCGTTGAACGACGGGGCATGGTACATCAGGTACACCCGCGGCACGTGGACCCGGTCCCGGATCGCCTCGCGACGCTCGCCGTCCATCGCAGCTCTCGGCACGTCCACCGCGTCCGGCCTCGTTCGCGGCGGGATCTCGCCGAAGTACCGCTCGACACGGCGCAGGCAGTCGTCGGCATCGATATCGCCCGCTACCACCAAGACCGCGTTGTTCGGGCCGTAGTACGTATCGAAGAATTCATGGACGTTCTCCAACGTGGCGGCGTCCAAGTCCTCCATGTAGCCGATGGTGGGGTGCCGGTAGGGGTGACCCTCCGGGTAGGCGAGGCGAAGGATCGTCTCGAACGCCAACCCGTACGGGCGGTTCTCGTAGGCCTGTCGGCGCTCGTTCTTCACCACCGCGCGCTGGTTGTCCAGCTTTTCCTGCGTGATGCCGGGTGCGAAGAAGCCCATCCGGTCGGATTCGAGCCACAGGGCGAGGTCCAGGTGGCTGGAGGGCAACGTCTCGAAGTAGTTGGTGCGGTCGAACCAGGTCGATCCGTTGAGGGTGCCCCCGGCGTTTTGGATGTACTTGAAGTGCTCGTCGTCGCCGACGTGCTGAGATCCCTGGAAGAGCAGGTGCTCGAACAGATGCGCAAAGCCGGTTCGGCCCGGCTGCTCGTCCTTGGAGCCCACGTGGTACATGAGATGGCCGGCGACGATCGGCGCGCCCCTGTCCTCATGCAGGAGAACGCGAAGACCGTTGTCGAGGACGCGTTCCTCATACTCGAAGCGGACCTCGGTCGGGCTCCGACGGGACGATGGCGATCCATTCAAGCGCTGTGTCTCCTTGAGAGCCGGTGCGAGCAATGGGGCGGCCGGAACTCCCGGCGCGCCGGGCTCGGCCGTCAGCGGGGGCCGAATGTAGACCCGGGATCGGCGCGCCTCAAGGAGAAGCCGGGCGCCGCGAGGAGCACGACGTGAGGAAGCGATCCGGACCGCCCGGAGAATTGGCGGAGGGACGTAAGCCGGGTTCTGTGACGGGGCGATGCAGGACGCCCCGCGGAGATCATCTGTCTCGGACGACCGGTCACCCGGTGCCTCTAGCGGCCTACCCGGAGCTCGATCGCGGCGGGCCGCCGCTCGCTCCCTACTTGGCCTTGCTCCCGGTGGGGTTTGTCGTGCCGTCGCTGTCACCAGCGGCGCGGTGGGCTCTTACCCCACCCTTTCACCCTTGCCTGTGCGGCCGATCGGCCGTCATCGGCGGTCTGCTCTCTGTGACACTTTCCGTCGCCTTGCGGCGCCCGGGCGTTACCCGGCACCGTGCCCTGCGGAGCCCGGACTTTCCTCGAGCCGCACCCTCGAGACACGCTCGGGATCGGCCCGCGATCTCCCGTCCCTCCGTCGACTCTGCTACCACCGGCGGCAGCGGTTGGTTTCCTCATCGCGCAGCTGCATCGCGCGCCGCGGCTGCATCGAGCGCCCCGACCGCCCCGCCCGCCGTACTGTCTCAAGCGACACGTGGAGCATAGTTTAAGCCTGCGGGTATCGCCTTTCGAGGTGGACGGATCGGTCCCGTCCATCGACGATCGCTCGTCGAGGCCGGTCGGCGGTTCGAGTACAGGCATGTGGCAAGGGAACGAGGGGCACCGAGCGCCGGCAGGGGCTCGGCACGCGAGGCGGACGAGATGAGGCTCTACAGTCGGTGGCTGGGAGTCGTCGTCGCGTCCTCGCTGCTCGCCTGTGCGGACAGCCAGCCGGGTACGACCGAGCCGGGAGTGGGACCGGTTCGGCTGGAGGCGCTCTCCGCGGCCGTCGACACGGTCGAGATGGGGGCCGAGATCGAGTCTCCCATGTCGGTGCGCGTCGTCGCGGCCGCCGGCGATCCGGTCGAGGGCATTCCCGTGCGCTTTCTGCTCGAATCGGGCTCCGGCCGGGTCTTCCCCAGCCTGGCCGTGTCGGATGAAGCCGGGGTGGCGGAGGCATTCTTCGAAGCGGACGGCACGGCCGACGAGAGCCGGGTCCGCGCCGACATCCCCAGCGCCAGCAACGTTCAGGCCGTCACCTTCGAGCTGATCACGTTGCCCGCGGCCTTCGTCGATCTGATCCCCGCCGAAGGCAACGGCCAGGTGGCGGAGATCGAGTCGCAGCTACCCTTGCCGTTCGCCGTCAACGCCTCGGTCGGAGAGAGCATGGCGGCCGCCGGCATTCCGATCGCCTGGACGATCGAGAGCGCGGTGGGAGGGCTCCGGCTCAGCGCCGACACGACGTTCACGGACGAGAAGGGTCGCGCCGAGACCCTCCTGACCCTCGGTCCGGAGACGGGAGAAGTGACGGTCTCGGCTCATGCCACCCGCGGCACGGCCTCGGACACGATCCGGTTCACGGCCACGGCCCGAGCAGTGCTCGAGACCGGCGTAATCGTCGACTTCATTGACCCGCTTCCGGTCCGGGCCGGCCAGCAAGCGACGCTGTTCGGCGCTGGCTTCAGCGAGACGCTCGGCGAGAACGAGGTTCGGGTCGAAGGGAGCGAAGCCGAGATCCTGTCCGCGAGCTCGACCGAGATCACCTTCGTGGTGCCGGCGTTTCAGGACCGGTGTCTCCCCCGACGACAGGTAGGGGTCCGTGCTCTGGTGCGGGGCGAGGCAAGCAACGGCGAGCTGGTCGAGCTCCTGCCGGCTCAGGACGCCGTGGAGCTGGCGGTGGGAGAGTCGACCCTTCTGCGCGGATCGCAGGCGCTGTGCGTGCAGCTCCCGCCGGCGCTGGAGCGGGCCGACTACACGTTCCACGTCCAGAGCGCCAGTCGCGCCCCCGAAGCGATCGCCACCGTACGGATGGGCGTGCGAACCCCTGAGGATGGGGAGCTCGGCTCGGCGAAGCGGCTGGCTGCCGAGGTCGCGGCGGTCGATGGAACGGGCGCCCTCGCCGCCGAGGCGGACATCTCGGCCGCGGCCCTGGCCGAGGTGCTGCAGCGGGAGGTGCGACCGGCCCGCGTCGAGCAGCCGGCGCTTCAGGCTTCGGTGCGCGCGGCCGATCTGGCCGTGGGCGACACGGTTCGGCTGCGGTTCGCGGTCCAGCCCGACCTCTCCGTCTCGTGCGAAGCCGCCCCCCGCCTGATCGACGGTATCGTGCGGGCCGTCAGCACCCGGGTGATCCTGCTCGAGGACCCGGCGGCTCCGGCCGCGGGCTTCGCCGCTGCGGACTGGGCCCTGCTCCGCGACGAGTTCGATACGACCGTCTACCCGACCCTCGCGAGCTACTTCGGCGCGCCAGCCGATCTGGACGGCAACGGGAGGATCATCCTCCTGTTCACGCCCGACGTCAATCGCCTCTCGCCTCCTGGCGGCGGTCGGGTAAATGGGTTCTTCCTCCTCAGCGACCTGGCGGCGAGCGGTCGCGGCGGCGGCGGCGTCCCCGGGGAGGCGGGCGCGACCTGCTCGAGCAGCAACGAGGGCGAGATCCTCTACATCGCGGTCGCGGATCCGGAGGGCGAATTCGGCAGCCCGTTTACCAAGGCGCAGGCTCTGCGTGCCGCCCGGCGCACGGCGGCTCACGAGCTTCAGCATCTGCTGAGCGCGGAGCAGCGCGTCGTGCTCGCGAGTCGGGATTTCGCGTCGGTGGAGGAGAGCTGGCTGGACGAGGGGCTCTCTCACCTGGGCGAGGAGCTGGTCGGGCTCCGTCTGATGGGCTTGCCGGAGGGCCGCAACCTCACGTTCGAAGAGATCTCGAGCGACCGCGACCGCCTCGACGTCTTCAACATTTTCCACCTCCCCAACTTCTTTAGCCTCGGCCTCTACATGAGCGCGCCGGGAATCGCGCCCGTCCTCGCCCCGTTCGATCCGGGGGGGCTGGGAAGCGAGCAGATGAGAGGTTTCGGTCTCTTCTTCCTACGCTGGCTCCTCGACCACCATGGCGGGGATGACCCCCCTGCTTTCATCAACCGGATCGCCGGGGGCGGAGGGGGGCAGCGCCACGGAATCTCCAACGTCGAGAACGCCAGCGGCCGCGCCTGGGAGGACCTGATCGCCGACTTTGCCATGACCCTGGCCGTGGACGATGGAGGCGTACCGGGCCTGTCGGATCGCTTCCAGCTCGCGACCTGGAACCTCCGCGACATCTTCCAGGCGCTCAACCAGAACCCGGGAGCCGGCCGCCGATTCCCGATCGCGTACCCGCTCGCGCTGGCGCCGCTGGGCTTCTCGACTGCGTCTTTCGACTTCGAGCTCAACGCGTCGACGGAGGCGTTCTTCTCCCTTCCGGGCCGAGGCGACGCGCCGGCCCTCGCCATCGAGCTCTTCGCACAGGACGGAGCGGCTCTGCCGCCCGCGGCCGTGGCCCAGGTGCTGATCCTTCGGACCCGGTAGCCGGCCGGCCCTGGACAACGCGCAGGACGGCACGAAACTTCTCCCGCCCGCCCCTCGTCATCGACACCGATGAAAAGGAAAGCGATGAACAGGCTCTTGCGACTCGCGACTTGGCTGGGCGCTGGGCTCTGGCTGGCGAGCCCGACCATCGTCCACGCCCAGGCCATTCCAGAGCTCGAAGATCGAGATGAACGGGAGCGGACCCGGAGCGTCGCGGTGGTCACCGGCTACTTCGGCGTGCTCGCGCCCCTCGCGAACCTGACGGACGATCCCGAGTCGTTCGGCACGGACGTCAGCATCTCGATCGCGTTCGGAGGCGAGTTCGACTACTTCCTGCGCAGCGGCCTCGGGTTCGGGCTTACCGGTCTCTACGCCCCGGCCGATCTGACGATCGTCCCGGAGGACGTGCCGATCGCGACCCCGCCGAACCTCGGGACGGCCAAGTGGTCCACGATCACGGCCAATCTCATGTACCGCGTCGATCTCAAGGGTCCGGCCGGCATGGTCGAACCGTACGTCCTGGTGGGCGGCGGGATCCGGAACCTCGACGTCGACCCGATCGCGGCACCGCAGGCGGTCGACGCCACCGACGGGGTGGTGGATTTCGGGCTGGGCGCGTTCGTTCTGCTCTCGCCGCAGTGGGCCATACGGCTCGACCTGCGCGGATACGTTTCGCCGTTTTCCGTCGAGGCGGTCGAGAACACCCAGACCCAGTTCGACACGACGATCCTGTTCGGCGTCTCGTACGGCTTTCCGTAGGCACCGTTGCGCCGCGAACGCCCGCTGGCCCACGACGGCCGCCGGTACAACCAAGGCACCGTTCGCCGTGTCCTACGCAGGGAAGCGAAGCGTGGAGCCATCGCCTCTGGCCAGGCGCCTCCGAGCAGGTGCGTCCGGCAGGCGGTTCATCGATGATGCAGACACCTGACTAGCAAAGGAGCGGGTCCCGTGCGTTTCATCCCCCTCTGCCTCGTTGCGTTCTTTCTCGCTGCCTGTGCCAGCAAGTCTTCGACGGTGGCGCCGGCAGGTGCGAGCCCGGATGTCACCGGCCAGCCGGCGGCCGGCGCATCGACCTCCGGCGAGCGGCCGGCGAGCGACGCCGGCGAGGCGGCCCCAGCGACGCCGCAGGACCCGAATCCCCATATCGCCGGGGAGATGGCCGCCTCGGCCCGCGTGGCGGAGATCCGGATCTCCCCCTCGCCGGCTGTGATCACGCGCGGCGATTCGGTCCTGATCCAGGGAACGCTGCTCGATGCCTCGGGCGCACGCGTGGAGCGAGCGCGCTGGGCGGTCCTGGTGCCGAACGGCCTCGAGGTGGAATCGATCAAGGACAGCATCGCCGACAGCTACATCTTCTCGGGATCGAAGCCGGGCACCTACGAGGTCCCGGTCTCCCTGCCCAAGGCGGCAGGCGATGTGATCGAGTGGAATCGGATCACCAGCTTCGAGGTCGTCGTGAAGGATTGGCCGGTGGCCCGGATCGAGATCGATCCGCCCGCTTGCGGAACCTACGCCGGAAGCCTGTTCGGCCTCTCCGCCCGCGCGATCACGACGCACCGATCGGTTCACCAGACGGCCCGGGTGAAGTGGTCGAGCTCGAACCCCGAGATCGTCTCGGTGACGTCGGACGGGATCGCCAGCTTCCGGGCTCCCGGGCGAGCGGAGCTCACGGCCGCGGCCGAGGGGGTGCGGAATGCCCTCACCGTCGACGTGCGTCCGAACCCTGTGCGCACGGTGAAGCTGGAAGCGGACCGGTCGAGCGTACGTACGGGCGACGTGGTGCATCTCGTGTCCGCCGTCATCGGCGACGGCGGAAGCACGCCGGGCGACGTCTGCATCACCTACTCGGTGGCGCCGATCGATGGGCCGCCGGAGGGAGCGGAGGTGTTTGACGACGGCACCATGGTGGCCAATCTCCCCGGTTCCTACCGAGTGATGGCCGCGGCCGGCGGTCGCTCGGCCGAAGCGGTGATCGAGGCGGCGCCGCGCGAGGCACACCGTGCCAGCCGGCTGGTCGGCCGCGGCCCGGTGGCCCACGTGACGACCAGCGACCTGTGGGTGTTCCAGGGCCGTGACGGGCGTGACTATGCCTACACCGGGACCCATGCCCAGGGCGGTGGTGAGCGGATGTACGCCTGGGATGTGACGGATCCGTCGGCTCCGCTGCTCACCGATTCCGTGGTGGTCGACGCCCGGGTGGTGAACGACGTCAAGGTCAGCGCCGACGGGAGCTGGGCCATCATCACCCGCGAGGGCGCGAGCAACCGACGCAACGGGATCATCGTGCTCGACCTGGCGGACCCGGCGCACCCATCGGTGCTGGCGGAGCTGACCGACAGCCTCACGGCCGGCATTCACAACGTCTGGATCAACGGGGACGTGGTGTACGCCGTCAACGACGGCACGAGTGCGATGCACATCATCGACCTGGCGGATCCGGCGAACCCCACCCACATCGGCCGCTGGGAGGTGAGGCCGGGAGAGCAGGACAAGAGCCTGCACGACGTGTGGGCCGAGGACGGTCTCGCCTATCTCTCCTACTGGGATGACGGGCTCATCATCCTGGACGTGGGGGCCGGCACCAAGGGCGGCACGGCGCGGCAGCCGGCCTTCGTGTCACAGTATCGGTATCGCACCTGGCAGCCGGAATCGTACGGCAACACCCACACTGCGTACCGCTACGGCGACTACGTCTTCCTCGGCGATGAGATCTTCGGTTGCGGGGATTGCGTCAACGGACCACGCGGATACATCCACGTGGTGGACGTCAGCGACATCGAGAGCCCGAAGGAGGTGGCGCGCTACAAGGTTCCGGAGGCAGGAGCCCACAACATCTGGGTCGACGACGGGCTGCTCTACATCGCCTACTACCAGGGCGGACTGCGGGTCGTGGACGTCTCGGGGGAGCTTCGTGGCGACCTGTACGAGCAGGGCCGCGAGATCGCCTGGTTCCAATCGGCCGGCGCGGAGGGGGAGGCGATCGTCCCGAACTCGCCGCTGGCCTGGGGACCGCAGCCGCACAAGGGGAACGTCTTCGTCTCCGACATGAACAGTGGACTCTGGGTGATCCAGATCGAGCCGGCGGCGCGTGGAACGAACCCGTAGGACCATGATCGCGGCGGCGAGCGTCGGCGGCCTGGTGAAGCGTGTCGGCGAAGGCAGAAGATGAGCCTGCGAGGCGTATCGCTGCTGGCGCTGGGTCTGGCGCTGGGTCTGGGTCCGAGGCTGGGCCCGGGTCCGGGCATCGGAGGGACGGCGACGGCGTTCGCGGTCCCTCCCGGGGGATCCGCTCCCGTCGTGCCGGATACCCTCCGGAGCGGCACGCGGCTGCCGGACTCGGAGTACTGGGTGTTCGTCGCCAACGAGTCCTCGGACCTCGTCAGCGTCGTCCGCTTCGGCCCCGAGGGGGCGGTCCTGGTCGACGACCTGCCGGTGGGCATCATGCCGGCCGACCTCGATGGCGCCCACGGTATCAAGGTCTCGCCCGATGGACGCTACGTGTACGTCTCGCTCGCCCACGGCACGCCATTCGGCAGCCTGTGGAGGTTCAGGACGTCGGACGGCGAGTTCGTCGACCGCGTGATGCTGGGTCTCTTCCCGGCCACGATCGCCGTCACTCCTGACGGCAGTCTCGGGTTCATCGCCAACTTCAACCTGCACGGGAACCCGGTCCCCTCGTCGGTCTCCGTCGTGTTCCTGCCCGAGATGGTCGAGCTGGCGCGGGTGGACACGTGCATCAAGCCGCACGGCAGCCGATTGAACCACGCGGGCACGCTGCACTATTCGGTCTGCGTCGGCGACGACTACCTGGTCGAGATCGCGGTGGAGCGACGCAAGGTCCGGCGCGCCGTGAAGCTGACGCCGGGGGCGGAGCGGGTGGTGGCGGCTGCCGAGCTGGCAGCCGGGAGCGACGCGGCAGCGGCATGCGGCCCGACGTGGGTGATCCCCTCCTTCGATGACCGGCACCTCTACGTCGCGTGCAACAAGCAGGGTGACGTGGTCGAGCTGGATGCGGAGAGCCTGGCCGAGACCCGGCGGTTCCAGGCGGGCAAGGGACCGTACAACCTGGCCGCCACGTCGGACGGCCGCCTCCTGCTCGCCACCAACAAGGGCGCTCAGTCGGTGAGCGTGTTCGACGTGGCGACCGGTGCCGAGGTAGCCAGGATGGCCACCTCCGAACCGATCACGCACGGCGTGACGATCAGCCCCGATAACCGGTACGCCTTCGTGTCGAACGAGGCCGTGGGCGCGACGAGAGGCACGGTCGACGTGATCGACCTGGAGTCGCTGGAAGTTGTGGCCTCCGTGCAGGTGCACCATCAGCCGGGCGGGATCGACTTCTGGAGGGCCGAACCGGTTCGATAGGGCGAAGAGGGCCACCCACCCGCCAGGATCGTTCTCCTCCTGACGCTGCGCACGCCGGCCGGCGATATCCGCCGCTCTCCTCGGCTGCCGTGAGCTCCTGGATCCGCCGGCCGATCATCGGGTTGGCCGGCAGGAGTTCCTGTGCCCTCCTGTACGTCTCGAGCGCCGTGGCGGCGTCGGGGGTGGCGTGGAGGCTACAGGCGGCCGAAGATGCGCCGGGATCCCCCATCGATCGATCCACGTCCGCTGAACACAGGAACGCAGGAGAACTATCATGGTTCCGGTCTCCCTCCAGCCGCCGCGCCTCTGCCTCCGGCGACGCCTGCACGTCGTCTGCGCTCGCCTCGCCACGATGGTCGCGCTTCTGCTGGCCGTCGTGGCCGGCCTCGCTGGTCAAACGGCGCCGAGCGCCGCCTACGACAGCACCCTGTTCGACGGGATGCGATATCGGATGATCGGCCCCCATCGCGGCGGACGCGTGACGGCGGTGGCGGGCATCGCCGAGAAGCCTCTCGTCTACTTCATGGGCAGCACCGGTGGCGGCATCTGGAAGACGGAGGATGCCGGAACCAGCTGGACGAACATCGCCGACGAGTACCTGGAGTCCGCGTCGGTCGGCGCGATCCAGGTCGCCGCCTCCGATCCGAGCGTCATCTGGGTCGGCATGGGCTCGGCCTGCATCCGCGGCAATACCTCCATGGGCGACGGCGTCTACCGCTCGGTGGACGGGGGCAAGAGCTGGCGCCACGTCGGTCTGGCCGAGGCAGGCCAGATCGGCCGCATCCTCGTCGACCCGCGAGACCCGGATGTCGCGTTGGTGGCGGCCCTGGGACACCCGTTCGGCCCCAATCCCGAGCGGGGCGTGTTCCGAACGAAGGATGGCGGCGCCAGCTGGGAGAAGGTGCTGTTCATCAGCGATTCCACCGGAGCCGTCGACCTGGGCATGCGACCGGACAACCCGCGCATCCTGTTCGCCGGCATGTGGCGAGCGGAGAGGAAGCCGTGGACGATGATCAGCGGTGCCGCGGAGGGCGGCATCTGGCGGTCCAAGGACGGCGGCGACAGCTGGGAGCGGCTCGAGAAGGGGTTGCCCGACGGCCTCGTCGGGAAGACGTCCGTGAGCGTGTCGAGGTCGAACCCCGAACGCGTGTGGGCACTCATCGAGGCGCCCGGGGATGAGGGAGGCCTCTACCGGTCCGAGGATGGCGGAGACAGCTGGAAGCAGGTCAACAAGGAGCGCAAGCTGCGCCAGCGGGCCTGGTACTACACGCACGTATACGCCGATCCCGCGGACGAGAACACCGTCTATGTGCTCAACGTGCGCTTCTGGAAGTCGATCGACGGCGGGAGGACCTTCGAGCAGATCGATGTCCTCCACGGCGACACGCACGACCTGTGGATCAACCCGCGGGAGTCGCGAACGATGATCATCGGCGACGACGGCGGCGCCCAGATCACCCTCAACGGCGGCCAATCCTGGTCCACGATGTACAACCAGCCCACGGCCGAGATGTACCGGCTGTTCGTGGACGACCAGTTCCCCTACCGCGTGTACGGTTCCCAGCAGGACAACAGCACGATCTCGCTGCCGAGCCGCGGCCTCGGCGGCCTGACACCCTACGAGAACTGGCGTTCCGTCGGCGGCGGAGAGAGCGGCCACATCGCGATCGACCCCCGGAATCCCGACGTCACCTACGCCGGATCGTACGGCGGCTCGATCACGCGAAGCGATTACGGGAACCGGACCGACCGCAACATCCTCGTCTATCCCCAGCTCGGCATCGGCGAGGCGGCCAAGAACCTCCGCTACCGCTTCCAGTGGAACGCCCCGATCCGGATCTCGCCGTGGGATCCGGACGTCCTCTATCACACCTCCCAGTACGTCCATCGATCCACGAACGGCGGCCAGAGCTGGGAGACGATCAGCCCGGACCTGACGAGGGACGACACCTCGAAGCAGGAGTACGCCGGCCAGCCGATCACGGGGGATAACACGGGGGTGGAGGTCTACGGGACGATCTTCGCCTTCGAGGTTTCCCCGTACGAGCGAGGCGTGCTGTGGGCCGGCTCCGACGATGGCCGCGTCCATCTCTCCCGCGACGATGGGGCCACCTGGAACGATGTCACTCCATCGGCGATGCCCGAGCGGGGCACCGTCAACATGATCGAGCTCTCGCCCCATCTTCCGAGCCGGGCGTTCCTGGTCGTTCACCGGTACCGGGAGGATGACTCCGCGCCCTACATCTTTCGGACCGACGACTATGGAGCCTCGTGGGAGCTTCTGACCCGAGCCAACGGGACACCGGCCCGCCACTTCGTGCGGGTCGTTCGCGAGGATCCGCAGCGGAGGGGCCTGCTGTACGCCGGCACCGAGTACGGGATCTACGTCTCGTTCGACGATGGCAGTCGCTGGCAGCCGCTGCAGCTGAACCTTCCCGTGACTCCGGTCACCGACCTGCGGGTCCACCACGGCGACCTGGTGGTGGCCACGCAGGGACGATCGTTCTGGGTCCTGGACGATCTCTCGCCGCTGCGTCAGCTCACGCCCGAGGTGGCGCGAGCCGCCGCCCATCTCTACCAGCCGGCCGATGCCTACCGGGCCCGGTTCGGATATGCATCCAGCTTCGGATTCACCCCCGACAGCGTGGCCAGCGGGGCGCTCTTCTACTTCTACCTGGCGGATCTGCCGACCGGCCAGGTCGCGCTGGAGATCCTCGACGAATCGGGAGGTGCGGTCCGCACCTACACCTGGGAGCCGCCGGCCGAGCCGGAGGAGGGGGGTCCAAGTGCGGGTCCCGGCGAACCGAACGCCGAGGCGGATTCCGAGGACGAGGAGCGGCCCGAGCGAAGCGCCGAGCGCGACTCGATCCAGGTCCGGGCCGGCCTCAACCGGGCGAACTGGAACCTGCGGTACGGGGCGCCGAAGCTGGTGGAGGACGCGGTGTACTTCGGCCCGACGGGAGGCCCGATGGCCGCCCCGGGACGGTATCAGGTGCGACTGACGGTCGGGGACTGGAGCCAGACCCGCCCGTTCGAGCTTCTGCCGGATCCCCGCATCACGCTCACCGCCGAGGAGCGAGAGGCCCAGAGCGACCTGCTGCTACGAATCCGCGACCGGATCCAGGAGACGCACGATGCGATCCGGGCGATTCGGTCGGTGCGCGAGCAGGTCGAGAAGGCAGCGGAGCTGGCCGTCGAAGCGGGGTACGGGGAGGGGCTCCAGGCGATGGCCGACTCGGTCGGGACGAAGCTGACCCTCGTCGAGGAGACGCTGATGCAGACGAAGAACGAGAGCCGCCAGGATCCGCTGAACTTCCCGCCCCGGCTGGATGCGCAGCTGGTCTACCTGTACGCCGTGGTGGGCAGCGGGGACGCCCCGCCCACGGATGGGGCCGTCGAACGCTTCGATGACCTGAGCCGGGAGCTGGATGCGGTACTGGCAGGGCTGCGGACCGTCTTCGATCGAGACGTGGCCGAGTTCAGCGCCGCGCTGGCGGCGGCCGGGGCTCCGGCGATCATCGTGCCCGACGCGGGCTGAGTGGACGACCGCGACCGAGCGCCGCGCGACCCGACGATGATCTCCGGCGACCCGACGATGATCTCCGGCGACCCGATGGACCGCGAGGCCCTCCAGCTTCGCATGAAGCGCCTGTTCACGGAGGGCTTCACCGTTCTCGACATCGCGGAGCCGCTGCTCTCCTTCGATGCCTCGGCCGACGCGGCGGCGGCCGCGGACGCCCTGAACAGCTCCAGGGACCCGGTCGGCGGTGTGCGCCGGGGCGGACGCGTGGTCGGATATGCGCGTACCTCCGAGCTGGGCGCGGGCTTGATCGGCGACCACCTGCGGGAGATCGATCCGGCGCAGGTCGTGCCGTACCGCACCTCCCTGCCGCAGGTGGTGGAGCGGCTCGGGGAGGAGAGGGAGTACTGCTTCGTCTCGGTCCTCGGCCAGATCGATGCGTTCGTGGCGCGGCCGCACTTCGAGAAGCCGCCGGCCCGGATGTGGCTGTTCGGAATGATCACCGTGGCCGAGATGCTCCTGACCGAGCTCATCGAGTCGGTGCACCCCGACGACAGCTGGACGGGATTGGTCTCGACCGGCCGGATGAGGAAGGCGCGGGAGCTTCATGCGGAGCGGATGAGGCGGGGGCAGCCCGTGCGGATGGTGGATTGCCTTCAGCTGGCCGACAAGATGCAGCTTCTCATCCGGGACGAGGAGTGGCGGCGGGAGTTCGACTTCTCCTCCCGCCGTGAGGGCGAGCGGTGGATCCAACAGCTGGGATCGCTGCGAAACAACCTTGCCCACTCGCAGCCGATCGTGCCCCTCAACTGGGAGATGGTCCTCGAGGCGGCCCGCCGCGTCGACCGCGTCGTCGCCCGGATCGGAGAGATGCAGCCGGTGGCGCGCGACCTCTCGGACACCAGCTGAGGCGCGCCGCGCCGGCCCCACGCTTTCGCTCGACCGAAGGCCGGAGAGGAAGACCGAACCATGTGCCGCAACATTCGACAGCTCAGGAGACCCGACGGACCGCCCACGGATGAGGAGCTGAGGGACGCGGCTCTGCAGTTCGTGCGCAAGATCAGCGGCTATCGCCAGCCCTCCCGCGCCAACCGGGCAGCCTTCGACGGTGCCGTGTCCGAGATCGCGCGGGCAGCGCGACGCATGTTCGATCGGCTGGAGATCCGGGTCTAGCCGATCTCCAGCTGGATCCGCCGGCCGGGGCGCACGAGGCCGCACTGATCGTAGAGCACCGCGTCCCCGAGGTTGTCCAGCGCCGCCAGCGCGCGAAACCGGTGCAGCGGCCCCGCCTTCAGCGACCAGTCCCGCCAGACCTGGAACCCGAGGCTGGTGTCGGCGTCCAGCTGCTCATCACTCCCCGAGTCGGGGTTGACGCAGTAGCGCCGTCCGACGTGGCTGAGCAGCAACCGGGTGTCGATCCCGAGGGGCGCACGCACACCGAGCTCCAGACTCCCGCTCGCGGCCGGCTGGTACTCGGGCCGCCGCTGTGTCTCCGGCGCGGTGGCATCCTCGAGCTCGACGTTCTGCAGCGTCAGGTCGAGCGACCCGAAGAGCGGGCCCCAGCGCAGCGAACCGAGCAGCTCCACTCCGGTGCTCAGCACCCGATCCCGGTTCTCGCGCGTGAACCTGCCGTCGCCGAGACCGGTGCGGACGATCGCTTCGTCCAGCCGCTGGTGGAAGGCGACGCCCTGGACGGTCCAGCCCGCGCCGGAGGCGGTGAGGCCGACCTCGCCCACGACGAGCACCTCGGCATTCAGCTCGGGATTGGGGACGAAGCGGCCGAGAGCTCCCGAGTACAGCTCCCGCAGGGACGGGAACCGCGCCCGGCGGCTGAAGCCCGCGTGGATGCTTGTGGCGCCGCTGCGGAGGGTCACGGAGCCTGTGGCCTTGAGGCCCCAGTTCCAGAGCGCATCGCGCCTCGGCCGCCCTCCGGTCTCCGGGGTGTCGGACCCGTCGAGGCTTCCTCCGACGGTGATCGCTGCACCGGATCCATCCGCACCGTCGAACAGCGGCTGTTCGAACTCCAGCGCCCCACTCCAAAGGCGCTGCCGGTAGGTCGCGAAGTCGACGAGGTCGATCGTTTCGTCGTGCTCGGTGTCCGCGAACGTGAAGGCGCTGGCGAGCAGGCCGGTTCCGAGGCGGAGGTCGACGAACAGCCGGGAGGTCAACGTCCGGTCGTCCGCAGACTCGCTGCCGACGACCCCTTCGTAGTCGGGGGTCGCGTAGGCGACGATCTCGCCATGTCCGAGATCCGCCCCGAAGCTGCCCCCGATCCTCCACCGGCCGCCGCTCCCGAGCCAGTCGGCCCCTCCGGAGACCACCGTGGCCCAGCGGGACGTCTCGGGGAGCCTCCACAGCCGGGGATCGGCCACGTGCAGCTCGGGCGGCACGCCTCGCTCGGCCGTGGTGACGACCGACGACAGAGACGCCCAACCCGCCCCGCTGCCTTGCAGCCGGAGCGCCAGGAAGCCGTTGGCCTGCCAGAGATCGCTGTTCAGCAAGGTTCCGGACTCGGCCGGGGGCGGTTGGTCGACCTCCTCCGGGATCGGCACCTCGCCGCGGCGCCGGTAGCCGCCGCCACCGCGGACCAGTAGCTGCGTCCCATCGCCGATCACGGAGCCGAAGCCGCCGTCGACGGCCTGGCCCCCACCGGTGTCGATCGCGGTGCGGAGGCGGGCGGGCTCCGCGTGGTCGGCCGAGAAGGGCGCGCCAGCCATCTCGAGCCGCATGACGCCGCCGAGGACGTTGGGTCCGGCCAGCAGGGCCGAAAGCCCCCGCACGGTCGTCACCTGCCGGACGCCGGTGAGCGGAATCAGGGAGAGATCGGTCCGGTTGTCCCAGCCGTAGGTCAGGGCCGTCCCGTCCAGCAGCACCGGCACCTGCCTCGCTCCCGACCCCCGCAGCGTGAGCTGCGTCTCGCCGCGCGAGTTCTCGGTCGCCCGGATGAGCGGCATCTCCCGTAGCAGCTGTGCGAGCGAGGCCGAGGGCGGAAGAAACGCGATCGAGTCCAGATCGGCCTCGAAGGCGCTGGATCCGCCCACCACCAGCGGCCGGGTGACCCGCACCACGAGCGTCTGCAGGATCTCCGACAACGTGTCGGCCGCCGCCGGCCCGGCGACGGTGTCGGAGGGCGCGACGCGCCGGACCGCCTCCGTCTCCTGCGCCGACACCGTCTGGAACGTGCCGCCCAAGGCGCCGAGGAGGAGCATCGCAGGTGCGAGGCGACAGCGTGCACGCCGGATCGTGATCGAGCGGGCTGGAGCAGCCATCGGCGACAATGTGGCGCTACGGCCGGAACCGGGCCACGCGCGGGTGCTCGCTTGAGACACCTGCTCCGATCGAGACGCAAAGGCTATGGATTCCCCCGACACGGGTTCGGTATCTTCCCGTTCCACCTCGAGAGTTCACCGCACCAGCGACGAAACCAGCATTGTCTGCGACAGAACGCCAGAAACCCACGACAAGGCGTCAGGACCGATGAACACCCTCCGCTCCAGCATGAGATCCCGGAGGCAGCGGGTGACCGCCGCCATCTTCCCCCTCGCCGCCCTTCTCGCCGCCGCCGCGCTCGCCCCGCCGGCGGCCCTGGCGCAGGTGGACCCCGAGCTGCTGGCGGGCCTGAAGGCCCGCTCGATAGGACCGGCCGGAATGAGCGGCCGTGTGGCCGACGTGGTCGCGGCGCCCTCCGACCCGACGATCGTCTATGTCGGCGCCGCCACCGGGGGCGTGTGGAAATCGACCAACGGCGGCCTCTCCTTCGAGCCGATCTTCGACGACCAGCCGGTGGCGGCCGTCGGCGCGCTCGCCGTCCACCCGACCGACCCGGACGTGCTCTGGGTCGGCACCGGGGAGGCCAACCCCAGAAACAGCGTCTCCGTGGGCAACGGAGTCTACCTGACCCGGGACGGAGGCGAGACTTGGCAGCACCTGGGCCTGGACGGGACCGAGCGCATCGCCCGCATCGTGCTCGACCCGGCGAATCCGGAGGTCGCCTACGTCGCCGCCCTCGGCCGCGCCTGGGGCGAGAACCCCGAGCGCGGGGTGTTCCGGACGAGCGACGGCGGCCGAACCTGGGAGAAGCTGTTGTACGTGGACGAGCGGACCGGAGCCGCGGACCTGGTGATGCACCCGGACAATCCGGAGGTGCTGTTCGCGGCGATGTGGGACTACCGCCGCTGGCCCTGGTTCTTCCGGTCGGGCGGACCGGGCTCGGGCCTGTACGTCACCCGGGATGGGGGCGCGAACTGGACCCGGCTCAC
Source organism: uncultured Gemmatimonadota bacterium (assembly GCA_964510615.1). GTDB lineage: Bacteria > Gemmatimonadota > Gemmatimonadetes > Palauibacterales > Palauibacteraceae. The sequence goes on along the minus strand of CAZEBA010000014.1, from coordinate 48,975 downwards.
GCCGGAGGACGGTCTTCCCGAGGGCGACCTCGGGCGCATCGGTCTGGCGATCGCGCCGTCCGCGCCGGACGTCATGTACGCGTTCATCGAGGCGAAGGAGAACGGCATCTACCGCTCGACCGACGGCGGGCGCCACTGGAGGAACACCGGGGCGAAGCGCGACTTCGGCAACCGGCCGTTCTACTACGCCGATCTCCGCGTCGACCCCGAGCTTCCCAACCGGGTCTACAGCCTCTGGTCCCGGATCAGCGTCTCCGATGACGGCGGCAAGTCCTGGGACATGCTGGTCTCATACCGCGACGTCCACCCGGATCATCACGCGATGTGGATCGACCCGGACGACGGCCGGCAGATCATCATCGGCAACGACGGCGGGGTCGCGTTCAGCGACGACCGGGGAGAGTCCTGGCGGTTCGTCTCCAACCTGCCGCTCGCGCAGTACTACCACATCCGCGTCGACGACGAGCTTCCGTACAACGTCTACGGCGGCATGCAGGACAACGGCTCCTGGAGGGGGCCGAGCTCGGTGTGGGAGAACGGCGGCATCCGCAACCAGTACTGGGAGGAGGTCGGGTTCGGCGACGGCTTCGACACCTCTCCGTTCCCGGACGATCCGAAGCAGGGCTACGCGATGAGCCAGGGCGGCAACCTGTTTCGCTGGGATCTGGTGACCGGCGAGCGGAAGAACATCCGTCCCGCCGGGCCGGGCGATGAGGAGCTGCGCTTCAACTGGAACGCCGGCTTCGCCCAGGACCCGTTCGACCCGGCCACGATCTACTACGGGAGCCAGTTCGTGCACCGCTCGACCGACCACGGGGACAGCTGGGAGATCATCAGCCCGGACCTCACCACCGACAACCCGGAGTGGCAGCGACAGGCCGCGAGCGGAGGCCTGACTCCGGACGTCACCAACGCGGAGAACTTCACCACCGTCATCGCCATCGCGCCCAGCCCGCTGGAGCGGGGCACGATCTGGGTGGGCACGGACGACGGCCGACTCCACCTCACCCGGGACGGAGGCGCCAACTGGACCAGCCTGGAATCACACCTCCCAGGCGTTCCGAGCCATACGTGGATCCCCCACATCGAGCCGTCGAGCCACGACGGGGCGACCGCATTCGTCGTGCTCGACAATCACCGGCGGTCGGACTGGACGCCGTACGTCTACCGAACGGATGACCACGGGGCCAGCTGGACCCGGATCGCCGGAGAGGGCGATGTGAGAGGCTATGCGCTCTCGATCGCGCAGGATCCGGTGGACCCGAGCCTCCTGTTCCTCGGCACCGAGTTCGGCCTGTACGTCTCCCTCGACGGAGGTGGCGAGTGGCTGGCGTGGACGCACGGCGTGCCAACGGTAGGAGTCCGGGATCTGGCCATCCAGTCGCGGGAGGGCGATCTGGTCCTCGGCACCCATGGCCGTGCCGCCTTCGTGCTCGACGACATCCGTCCGCTGCGTGGTCTCACGGCCGACGTGCTCTCCGAGCCCCTTCACCTCTTCCCGATCCCTGACGCGATCCAGCATCGGGTGAAGCAGAGCGGAGCCTCCCGGTTCCCCGGCGACGGCGAGTTCCGCGGGGAGAACCGCGAGTATGGAGCGCTGATCACCTTCTCCGCCAACCAGGCCGATCTTCCTCATCCGGACGAGGACGCGGAGCGGGCGCGCAAGGAAGCCGAGCGCGCGGCCCAACGCGGAGGGCCGACGACCGGAGGGGAGACGGGCCGGGAGGCGGGCGAAGCGGAGCAGGCCGAGGAGGAGGGCGGCGGAGAGGCGGCCGACCAGGACGAGAGCCGACGGGGCGGGCGGGAGAAGGGACCGCAGGTGAAGGTGAGGATCCGGGATGAGGGCGGCGAGGTGATCCGGACGTTCGAGCGACCGGCGAACCTGGGCGTGAACCGGATCGCGTGGGACCTGAGCCGAGATCCATTCGAGCGGCCGGAGACGGGGGAGCCCGAGGAGGAGTCCCCGTTCCAGCCCTCCGGCGTCCGGGCGTTGCCCGGGACGTACACCGTCGAGGTGTCGCTCGGGGAGCACGAGGTGGAGAGCACCGTGCGGGTGCTGGCCGACCCGAGGGAGGAGATCCCGCCAGCCGACCGGCTCGCGAAGTATCGGGCGCTGCTGGAGGCCGGGGAGGTGCGGGACCTGCTCGCGGAGGGGATCACCCGCATCTACCGAGCGAGGGCGGACATCGACGTGGTACTGGAGAAGGTCGGGCAGGCGCTGGCCGAGCTGGAGGAGAGCGAAGGCGTGAAGGCAGACGATGCGGCGGGGGCGGGGAATCCCGAGGCGACGACGGCAGGAAACGAGCGAGAGGAGTGGGAGGAGCTCAGGAAGGCCGGCAGGGAGCTCCGGAAGACGCTCACCGATCTGGAGAAGCGGCTCTGGGTTCCGCCCGACGCGAAGGGGATCCCCTACGACGAGGACAAGCCCTGGAGTCGGGCGGGTCGGGCGCTCTTCGCCCTCGCCTCATCCGATGACGCGCCCACCAGCGCCCAGCTCGTCTTTCTCGCACAGGCCGAGTCGGCGGTGGCGGACGCGATCGTCGACCTGAACGAGGTCTTCGAGGCGGACGTCGGCGCCTTCCGTGCGCAGGTGAGGACGTCGGGCGTGGACCTGCTGCCGGATTTGGAGCCGCTGGTGCTCCCCGATCGCTAGCGACCGGAGGCGGAGGCTCTAGGGCGCCGCGGCCTCGAACACGAACTCGACCTCCGCCGTCGCGCCGGCGAAGACGCGCACGGGCGCCTCGACGCGCCCGAGCGCCGGGTGCCAGGCCGCGACCACGTACTCTCCCGGATCCAGCCCCTCGATCGCGAAGCCGCCGTCGGTCGCCGATACATCGAAGTAGGGATGGTCGAACACGGAGATGGTGGCGTCCATCCAGCCGTGGATGTCACATCCGACCTCGATGCCCACCTCCGCCTCGGTGAACGAACGCTTGGTCTCGATCCCCTTGATCGGCTGGCCGACGTTGAAGCCGCGGTTCACCCTGGGGTTGACGTTCACGTTGTGGAGGGTCTCGTCGCTGTTGCGGATCACCAGCGTCTGTCCCGCCTGGAGGGCGATCGCCTTGGGCGCGTACAGGCATCCCTGCTGATCCAGGATTGTCGGAGCCTCCGGAACCGGGTACTCGGCTCGCGTCAGGCCCGTCTGCACGAACACGACCACATCTCGGAGCGCGCCGTCCGCGTCCGTATTGATCGGCGGGTCGAGCACCTGGGCTCCCTGGTGGGCGGAGACGCAGTATTCGTCCGCCGCCATGTCAATCGGCTCCGCCGCCGGAGCCTCCCCGGCGAACTGGACGCCGCCGGCCAGGCTGACGCGACCCTGGATCGCTCCGGTCGCCTCGGCAGCCGTCGCCATCACGGCCCGCGAGACGGCCGTGGAGTAGGTAGCCGCCGCCATCGCCAGCCCCACCACCAGGACGCGGACCACTCGTTCCTCGTTCACCATCTCACATTCTCCGATTCGTTACCAGCCGGCGAAGAAGCCGCCGTCAAACCAATCCCACAGCACGTAAAACAGGATCTCCGGACTGCGGGCAGCGGTGTCGTTCAGCGGAAGCCCGACCCCGATGTTCGCGATCACGTGCTGTCGCTTGTTCAGCGTCACCTGGAGCTGCGGCACCACGGACCAGTCCGTGGCTCCTCCCGTCTCCAGCTCGGTGCTGCCGGTGATCTCGACCATTGGCGTCCACGCACGTCCCCAGCGTCCCTGCGTCCACGTACGCCCGAACGCCGCCCTCCAGAACGCCTCGCTGGGGGCCTTCTCGGTATCGGTCGAGATCTCCCATCCTCCCTGCGCCTGAAGGAAGGCGTCGCCGGGGAGGACCTGGCCGAAAGCGAGGAACGGCTCGAAGCGCGTCGTCCCCGCACCGAAGCCGTTGCTGGTCGTGCCGGTGGGCAGCTTGACCTCGAACGCGAGGCTCAGGATCGACCCGCTCCTGAGGTCGTGGAAGAAGGCATGCTTCACGCCCACGACCACGTCCCCCAGTCCGGCCTTCCAGCCCGCCTCCGAGGCGGTGTCCGTCGGGGCCGGGACCGGGACGGGGGTCAGGTCTTGGAAACCGAACGGCAGGACGACTTCCACCTGGCTGCGGGCCCCGAACCGGCGCTCGTACACGATCGCGTTGCCGACCGCCCCGGGCGCTTCGGCGCGAACCCCGAGCTCGTAGACCGCCTCATCCTCGGGAAACGCTTTCTCGGTGACCAGCGGACGGGGAAAGTTCAGCTCCCCTCGCGGCCAGGCCGGGTCGATGCAGAACGTCCGGACATGGTCGATGATCGCCTGGAGCTGCTGTTCCGAGAACGCCTCGCCGAAGGCGGGCATCGTTCGGTCGAACCCTCGCACCGGCCCTCCCTGGTGCGCAATCGCGATCCAGTCGGGATCGGGCTCTCGCGAGGCGAAGCGGCAGTCCGAAAAGTCCGGGAGCGGGAGATCGAACGCCACCTTGTCCCGGCTGGCCCCCCGCCCGTCCGGACCGTGACAGAGCGCGCAGCCCGCCTCGTACAGCTCCCGGCCCGACGGGTCTTCCGCGCCAGCCCGAGCCAGTCCGGCTCGAAAAGACGGGCTTCCGACCGGAAGCCGCTCAGCCACCGCACCGCTGCGGGCCGGGCCCCCGGACCGGCCCTGCGCCATCGCCCTGCCTGGCGGCGCCAGCAGAAGCGACGACACGAGGGCAACGAGGCCCGGCCACTGCGCGATGCGTTCGAGTGTCGTCCTGCCCGGTCGGGCCCCGACGGTCGAGACTTCCACCGGCTCGCCTCCCGCGAGGAGGTTACGGATCGCCTGTAGCCTATCGCGTGGAGCGGGCGGAGTCTGTCGGGAAAGCAACCTGTCGCCGTGTGGGAGAACGTCCCACAGCCGGGCGCGGCTCCGGGCTAGCTCCCGACCTCCGACTCGGAGGCGGGCGGCTCCTGGTGGCCGACCGCGGTGATGATCGCGTTCAGCGTCACGGCCGCCACCACGGCGAGCACGACCGGGTTCGTCAGGCCGAGGCTAACGGGAAGCGGAAGCGCGGCCAGCCAGGTCTCGCCGAGCCCGAAGCGAACGTAGCCAGGCACGCCGACGGCAAGAACGAGCGTGAGCCCGACGACCAGGTAACTGGTGGTGGTATCCTTCGCCGTGCCGAGGAGCCGGATCCCGGACACGGCGATCATCCCGCACACGAGCACGAACACACCACCGAGAACCGCTCGAGGCATCGCGACCAGGAGAGCGCCGAACTTCGGGCACAGGCCATAGAGAGCGAGGATCACGGCCGCCACCCGGACAACGACCCGGCTGGCCACTCGCGTGGCCGCGATGATACCGACGTTCTGCGTGTAGCTCGTGCAGGGAAGGGCGCCGAGCACCGCGGCGATCGCGCTGCCCAGACCCTCGGCGAAGATGCCTCGATTCATGTGCCGGACCGTGTACCGCTCCCCGGAAACCGCGCATGTGGCCGCGTAGTCGCCGAGCGACTCCACCATGGAGCCGAAGTAGCCGGCCAGCGCCGCCAGGAGAGCGGCTCCGACGAACGTCCAGCCGAATCCGGGACCACCCCACGGGAACAGGCGCGGCCACGCCAGCCACTCCTTCCGCCCCACGAGCGCCCAGTCCACCTCTCCCAGAAACCCAGCTACCCCGAGCCCTACCAGCCAGATCGAGAGGAAGATGGCGCCGCGCGAGAGCACACCCCCGAAGGCCCGGCGAAAGCGGAGCTGGAGGAGCGCCACGCAGGCGAGGACGGCGGTCGCCAGCACGAAGTTGAGCCACCGGCCGTCTCCGATCATGAGGCGGACGGCGACCTCGCCGAGGGCGAGCGCGATCGTCAGCACCACCACGCCGGCGACGGCCGGCGGGAAGAACCGCCGCAGCAGGGCCAGCGCCCGCGTGGCGCCGAACGTCATCTCCGCCAGGCCGCCGGCGAACGCGGCACCCCACATGGCTCCGGCGCCGAGCTGGCTCGCGACCGGGGCGAGGGTGCCAGTCAGGGTGGCGGAGGGCCCCTGGATGATCGGAAGCCGATTGCCGATCGTCGTCTGGATCAGCGTCGCCACCCCCATCGCGAACAGGCCGAAGTTGATCAGGGCGGCCTCCTCGTCCGCGGAGAGGCCGAGCGCCGCCGCCACGGCGAGCGGAAGCACGAAGGGAGAGATGTCCACCAGGGTGTGCTGCCAGCCGTAGAGCAGCGTCTCCCACCACCGATCGGGGCGCTCATCAATGCGATACGACGGCTCGGTGAGTTGGGGAAGCTCCGCCCACACGGCGTCGGAGCGGGCGGCGTCTTCGGGCGACGGGCTCACGCGGGATCGGGAGTCGGCTCGGCTCGCACGAAGCGATGATAACCTATCTATCAGCGATCAACCAACTTGTACTGGCGGTGCGGCTGCGGGGCGGGACATCTTCGCGCAGAGTGCCGAACGCCGCGGCCGACCGATGGGAACGCCGCTGCCAACCGAGGAGAGAGGGAATGGCCTGGATCCGCCAGATCGCGATCGAGGAGGCCACCGGACTCCTGAGGCGTGAGTTCGACGCGGCCCTGCGGCGCGCGGGACGCGTATGGAACATCGTCCGCATCATGAGCCTGAACCCGGCGGTGCTGAAGCAGAGCATACGGTTCTACGGTGCCATCATGTTTGGCCGCTCGCCGCTCTCCCGCGCCCAGCGGGAGCTGCTGGCCACGGTGGTCTCGGCCGAGCTCGAGTGCCACTACTGAACGCAGGCGCACGCGCACGACCTCCGGGCAGAGGTCGCCGAACGATTCGAGAGCGAAGAGGAAGCCGATCGGTACGTCCACGCGGTGGCGCGGGACTGGCGCGAAGCGCCGCTCTCTGCTCCGGATCGGGCCCTGTGCGAGTTCGCCGCCAAGCTCTCGCACCGGCAGCGGGAGATGTCGCCGGCGGATCTGGAGGCGCTCCGGCAACACGGATTCGACGACACCGCGATCCATGACGCGACGCAGGTGATCGCCTACTTCAACTACATCACCCGCATCGCCGATGCGCTCGGGGTCGAGGAGGAGGAGTTCATCCGGCCCTGGGGAACGGATCCGGGAACGGACCGCCAGCGATACGCCCGTCCCTCAGTGGGCTGGGACGCTGCCTCCGCGTCGGAGCCTCACCCCGACGACGCCGAAACCGACCCGGGCAAGCACCGGCAGGAGCAGAACGGTGAACAGCAGAGGTAGCACAACGCCGGGCATCCTTCCAAGGCCGCCGAGCGCCAGGTGGAGCGCCCGCCAGCTGCCCAGGAAGAGGAGGTTCAGCAGGAGCAGGCCAAAGAGCTGCCGAAGGCTGCCACCTCCGTGGAGCTCGACGTTCATTCCCCCCAGGTAGATCGAAGCCGTCACCCAGAATAGGCAGAAAGCGGCGAGCCACCCCAGCATCAGTCGGCCCTCTCGAAACCGGTCATGACCGCAATGTAGGCCGCCCGGCTAGACCCGCACCAGGCTTGCTTGCCGCGCCGCGGTGCCGGACGTACGGTGGCTCCATGAAGCCGCCATCGCTCACTATCGGGATCGAGGAGGAGTACCAGGTCATCGATCCCGAGACGCGGGAGCTCGCCTCCTACATCACGGAGATCCTCCACTCCGATCAGGTCCTGCTGCGCGAGCAGCTGAAGCCGGAGCTGCACCAGTCGGTGGTGGAGGTCGGCAGCAAGGTGTGCCAGTCGGTGGCGGAGGCGCGGGCGGAGGTCGTCCGCCTGAGACGCCTCGTGTCGGAGAAGGTGGCGGAGAGCGGGCTGAGGATCGCCGCTGCTGGCACTCATCCGTTCTCCTCCTGGCTCGAGCAGGAGATCACGCCCCTGGAGCGCTACCTCGGCCTGTACGAGGACCTGCGCGACATCGCCAAGAAGAACCTGATCTTCGGCATGCACGTCCACATCGGGATCGAGGACCGCGAGTTCCTGATCGACGCGATGAACGTGGCCCGCTACTTCCTCCCCCACGTGCTGGCCCTCTCGACCAGCTCCCCGTTCTGGATGGGCCGGAACACCGGACTCAAGTCGTACCGGACCGTCACCTGGCGGGCCTTTCCGCGAACCGGAATCCCGCGCGAGTTCGGGAGCTGGGACGAGTACGAGTACATGGTCGAGACGCTGGTGCGCGCGAACTCGATTCCGGACGGGACGAAGATCTGGTGGGATGTCCGTCCGCACTGGACCTACCCGACACTCGAGTTCCGCATCCCCGATATCTGCACCCGGGTCGATGAGGTCATCTGCATCGCCGCCATCTTTCAGGCGATCGTGGCCAAGCTCTGGAAGCTCCGCCGGGACAACCTGACCTTCCGCCTCTATCCGACCGAGCTGATCGCGGAGAACAAGTGGCGCGCAGCACGCTACGGGATCGAGGGCAAGCTGATCGACTTCGGCAAGCAGACCGAGCTCCCGGCCCGCGATCTCATACGCGAGATGATCGAATGGTTCCTGGACGACGTAGTGGATGAGCTGGGGAGCCGGGCGGAGGTCGAGTACGCCTTCCGCATCCTCGAGGGCGGATCCAGCGCGGAGCGGCAGCTGCAGGTGTTCGAGGAGACTGGCGACCTCAAGGCTGTCGTCGACAGCCTGATCGCGGAGACCGCGATGGGGGTCGACGGCTAAAGCTCCACGCCACGCCACACCGTGCGCCACGCGGTACACCACGCCACGCCGCTCGCCTCCCGAACGATACGGTAACGAATGGCGGGTGGGTGCCCGGAATCTCCATATTGTGCACCGGCCGATCAGACACTCGCACGGAGCATCGGGACACGACCAGGATGGGATTCGGAGCATCGGGGCTGTCGAGGCGCGTGTGGCTCCTGGCACTCGCCGCTGTTCTCGCGACGCCCCTCGGCCTGGGGGCGCAGGGTCGTGCTGACCCCGACCACGGCGGACTGACCAAGTCGATGGGCTTGCCGCTCATCTGGAAGCCGTACCTCGGATGGGAGGCCGGGGCCTACGATCTCTCCGGCGACACTCAGTTCGGCGTCCTGACCGATGTGGGGGTGTTCAAGGACCTCTTCAACCCCACCATCGGAGCCGCTGGGCTCCAGGGGGAGGCCTACGTCGGCGCGCGTGAATCCGGCGCCGACGGCGGCTTCCGCGCGCTCTTTGCCGTGCCGATGATCCGGCTGGGCCTCGGGGCCGACTACAACTTTCGGGACACCTCGCTCGACTTTCTGGTTCGCCTTTCGGCTCCGATCCGGCGAAGCGGGATCATCGGAAACGGAAGCCGCCTGCGGGTGAACTGGCTGCCGTGGAGGGGACAGACCGTCAGCTTCGGGCTCACCGTTCCCCTCGGTCAGAGCGAGCTCGGCGACACCCGGGCGCGGAAGACGCACGCCACCCTGCCCAAGGGACGAGTCGAACGAGCAGCCGCGCCGAATCTCGAGCCGGCTCTCGAGGAAGCGCTGACCCACGTCGCCGAGACGGCGCACTGGATCAACCGACTCACCACCCCGTTCATCGATCAGGGTGGCGACAGCCCCGAGCAGGCCCTGGCCAGCTTTCGGGCCGGAGTGGAGGAGCTCCAGGCGCACTTCGCCTCCCGCAGCGTCCTCTTCCCGACGGGCGGCCCCACCTCCGAGGGCGAGGTGCGGGCCTATCACGCGGAGCTGGAGCGGGCGTTCTCGATCGCCGCCTCGGGCCTGGAGCTACCGGTCGGCGCCAGCACGGAGGAGGGACGCGCCGTGGCGGCCCGCGCGAAGGAGCTGCTGCTCGATCAGGTGATCTTCCCCTACAACCGTCTGCTCGGGCTCGACAAGAAGGACGACACCACGCTCGGCCTGGCGCGGGCCGCCGAATCCGCCTTCGCCGGGTGGCTCCGCACCTCAGGGCTGGTCGCCTCGGAGCGTCAGGTGGCGGTGGCCTACGTCTTCCGGCGTCTGATCGAGATCGTGGAGGAGAACCGGGAGTTCTCCCGGGAGATGTGGGGCAGTTCCCGCCTGGTGTGGATCCCGCTGCAGTACGCCCTCCTCCCGGAACAGCACGACACGCAGATCGAGCTGAACGAGATCCTCGAGCGCGCGGTCGGCAAGCCGTTCGTCGGAGGCAACCGGATCTGGTATGTGGACAGCCGCGAGTTCCACCAAGAGGTCGGGGCGATGCTGCACCGGGCGGAGGAATACAGCGTGCTGTGGATCCACGACATTCAGGGAAGAAACGGGAGCGGCAACCCGGACGCCGTCACCTTCCACACCGTGGTTCAGGGATACCTCCGGGCACTCATCGAGGGGGCTCGCGACTACGACCGAAAGGGAACGATGCCGGTGCACCTCCTTTTCTTCGACCAGCACCGGTTCGAGGACAACAAGGCGCGGCCGTGGATGAAGCTGCTTGAGGACCCCATGCACCACCGGATGAGCCTGCCGGTGGAGTTCGCCTGGATGACCGACTCGATCCAGGCGTCGCAGCTGGCTCTCCGGGAGGCCGTAGCCGGCTCGCGGCTCCTCCAGGAGCGGGCCGCACAATACGGGGAACGATGGCTGGAGAACCGGATCCAGGTCCACGTCAGCATCACGAACCCGGCCGATCCTACCTACTGGTCGAACCAGCTGCTACCGGCGGTGAAGTGGCCCGACAACGTGATGCGCGACCATCGCAAGGTGGCCTTCTACGACATCACCGAGGCGGATCCGTACCGAGGGATGGTGATCTACGGCGGAATGGGGATCGGTGAGCACTACTCCGGGCCGGGATGGGAGGATCGCGGCATCCTCCTGCAGGGGCCAGCCGCCCTTTCGATCAAGACCGCCGCGCGGGAGCTCCTCCTGCAACAGGGCTTTTCCGAGGAGGAGATCCCCTTCCCGCTGCAGCCCAGCGAGAGGCCGGCGGACTACGACGAGATCGTGCAGGCCGAGGTCGACGCGGGCAACGCCATCTCGCTCGCACTCGAGCTTCACAACGAGACGGGGTACGGGCTCAAGCTGATCAACGTCCTCAAGGCCACGCTGTACACCCTCATGCCTCCCGGCTCGGTGCTGATCATCCCCGACTCGCTGTGGAACGCGCCGATCCTGGCCTCGTGGCTGGTAGGCAACTGTCTCCGTGGGGGAAGGGTGCTCATCGTGGCACCGGCGCTCGCCAACGCTCCGAGCAACCGGTTCGCCCAGATGTCACGCGCGCAGGAGCTGTTCACGCGGTTGATCCTGCTCCAGCAGGAGCTCGGGCCCGAGATCGCTGCCGCCGGGGGCGCGCTGAAGACCGGATTGTACGCCCTTGACGTGGGTGCCGGCGACGTGCCGACCCGGCTGCGGATCATCGAGGAGGGGCTGGCCGCCGAGCCCGTCCTGCGTGAGGTCACCGGGCTTCGGTCAGTGGCCTGGTCGGCGCGAAGCGACCGAATGGTGCGGGAGTCCGCAGGAGGGCCGCACGGGGAGTTCATGACCGGGGTGGACGGGGAGTTCATACCCGAGTCGGCGCCGGTCGAGGTCGCTGCAGCGTCGAGCAGCGAGACCGCTCCCGGGTCGAGCAGCGAGTCCCCGACCCACCCCGACCCAAACTCGGAGGCCAGGCCGAAGCTGCACGCCAAGACGCAGTTCCTCGCGTCGGCGGAGGCGTGGCAGGCGATCACCACGCGGTCGGACCTGGGTCCGCTGGTCGATGCCTTCGTCCGGCAGATGATGCGCCGGGGAGAGCCGCCGAACATGGGGGGCGATGGTCCGTCGCTCGCCGACAGCATGCCGGTGCAACTCGCCGTGCAGCGGGCGGTCATGGCGGAGACACCGTCGGAGACGCTGGAGAAGTTCGTGGCCTACCTGATGGTCGGCTCCTACAACCAGAACTACCGTTCGATGCTCATGGACGGGGAGGTGATGATCACGGTGGAGGGCGGCGCCGTGATCCACGGGCTCATCGACTACCTCGGCCTCCTCGGCGCGACGACGTGGGTGGATGACCTCGAGGAGCTGGAGGAGTACCTGCCGGCCTACGGGGGGCTGAAGTACATGCTCGCGCGGAGCTTCAGGGAGATGCTCTAGCCCCCGAGGCCCGTCCGAGCCAGGGAGCCCGCTGCTAGCGGTTCGCGATCGCGAACATCAGCGCCGGCTCCTCCGTTCCGTTTCCGTCGAAGTCGTAGTCGAAGTCGTCGCTGAGGAGCGTGAGGGTGAAGGTCGTCCGCGTCTCCTGGAACTCGTACTGCAGGTGGATGGTGTCCTGCGGCGCGTCGGTCGGCTCCACCAGGATGAAGTCATCCACGATCTCCCAGGTGCCGAGCTCGACGTCATCCGCCTGCCCTGGGGCCTGAACGATCCACTGGAACTCGCCGTCGAGCGAGAAGCGGAGAGTCAGGCTGCCCCCTGCGTCGATCACGTCGAGCGTCTGGGTCGGGTCGTCCGCGTTGGTGAGCACCAGATCGGTGGTCTGCCATTCGCCCGCCAGCTTGGCGGGCGTGATCGGCTCGATGAACTCGCTCAGGTCCCCGCAGCCGACGAGGGCCGTCAGACCGAGCGCCGAGACCGACACCCCGGTGGACAGCCGGCGGTGAAGCCGCGTTCGCGACTTCGATTCCAGGGCGCTCATTCTCCCGATCCCCACCTTCCCCTCGGGTGGTACTTCCCCGCCTCGACCCTTCCCTGCCAGGACCCCGCTTTGCTCCACGCGGGCCAATCTATTCGCTCCAACGCAGCCACGCGATCCGGGCGTGGTGATCCGAGCCGTAGACCTCCGCCACGCGCTCATCCGGCCCCTCCCGGCGGGAGATTCGCCGGTCCGCCGAGCGGCGGAAGAAGATGAAGTCGGTAGGATACGGTCCGTGGGTCGGCTGTCCATCCCAGGGGCCGGAGTCGGGAAAACATTGCCGGAGCTGATCGATCGCGCTCTCACCGGCGGACCAGGTGTTCCAGTCGCCGGCGACCACCGAGGCGGTCGCAGGGGCTGAACCGTGGCACGGCACTCGGCCGGTGCCAACGGGCACCGTGCCGGTGGTGACTCCGCCGTCCTCGACGAGGGCCAACGCCTCCAGGAGGCCGATGGCCTGCCGCAGGCGCGCCGTGTTCGCGGTGGTGAGCGTGCGGTACAGCGTCGACGCGACATCGAGATGCGCGCTGACGACCCGAAGCCGCGTTCCGCCCGGGAGCGATACGGTGGCTCCGACCGCCACCCGCCGGCCGGCCTCGAACGGGAGCTCGATCGCGATCGGGTCGCGAAACGGCAGGGTGGAGAGGATCGCGTTCCCCTTGTCCTCCCGACCACCCTCGACCGTCTCCGGGCCGTTGCGCTGCGATGGGACGTAGAGCAGCGCCAGACCGCAGCGGCGGGCCACCTCCACGATGTCCGGCCACCCCTCCGGACGGGACTCGGGAACGATGCGCGGGGGAAACCGAAACGACTCGGGAGTGTCCGGGACGGCTTCCGACCGGCGGTAAGCCTCCTGGACCAGGAGAACGAAGTGCTGGAAACCAGCCGTGGGTCGGGAAGCGGAAGGCTGGCAGCCGTACCCTAGCCTCTCCTCGAGAAAGCGCGGGACGTCGCCACCGCCGATCACGATGTTCCAGCTGACCACCGCCAGCGAGTCCCCCGCGGGATTCGGGAAGCTCGAGCCCGGTTCGGCACGGACGACGGCGGGCCCGACCGTTTCGCACCAACGCTCGTTCTGCTCCCTGTCCGCCGGCGCCGCCGGGCCGTACCAGGTAATCGCGCCGGGGGCGGTGGCCGTCTCTCGCACGGGACACGCCTCGGCTTCCGGCGCCCGACGCATGCCGGCCGAGGTGGCGCAGGCACTCCACAGCAGGCCGACCGTCACCACGACCCAACGGCCGGCCGCGCTCGTCGGGATCGCGAGGGTAGTCATATCCGGAGCGAGAACGGGATCGTGATCCCGGCGTCCCCGTTCACGTTCGCCTGGATGGCCTCCACCGTCCAGGCCGCTAGCCCCCCCGCCGCCACGCCGATCAGACCGGCCGCCGCCAGGTCGGAGAGGTCGTAGGAGGGTACCGCGAGCCAAAGGATCGAGCCGACGAACAGGCCGCCCCCGAGGCCGAGCACCGCCCCCTCGGGCTGGGCTCCGACGGCCAGGCCGATCGCACCGGACGAGAGCACGTCCAGCCAGCCGTACTGCCTCACCACCTCCTTGAGCACGAAGCCGATCGCTGCGCCCGCTCCGAAGCCGATCGCCGCGCCCTTGGCCGCGCTTTCGAGGCGCTCCGAGTCCCAGGCACCGACGAGCGTTCCGGAGGTGAGGCCGATCAGGCCGCTCGACAGCGTCGCCACCCGGGCGCACGTAAGCTGCGACACCGTCTTCGTGCACGGAATCAGGCTCGCCGTCACCCCCAGCATGACGCCGGACGCGGCACCGAGGGCCGCGCCACCGACCGCCGCTCCGGCGGACCCGGATGGCTCCCCCGAATCGGCCTGGCGTGCTGCTGTGCCGGAAGGCGATGTCTCCTGAGCGGCCAACACCGGACCGTCCCAGGCGGCAGGAGCCGGCAGCATGAGGAGCAGACAAGTGCAGGCCACCCGGTCGAGCCGACGCGGGCGGGGACGGCGGAAGCCGGCCGGAACGGGGGACACGCGAGGGCGGACTTTAGAAGCTCTGGAAGACCCCGTAGAAGCGGAGCTCGCCGACGTTCTGCGTGACGTCCTCGAGACCGATCGCCTCGTAGTAGCTCCGCCGCACGTAGGCCAGCGCGTCGGCCCCGACGCCCCAGCGGCCGATGGGAAAGACGGCCTGCAAGCCGCCCCACTGGACGACGTGGTGCGTGTCTCCCCCGTTCGCGTCGGAGCCGTTGAGGACTTCGTTGTAGGTGAAGCGGTAGAACAGGGTCGCGATCCTCCGTCCGCGGTGCGTGAACCCGAACCTGGCCCAGGCGCCGGGACCCATGCCGAAGTCGTACTCCCGGAACCGCTCCACGTTGGGCGGGCGTCCGCCGATGAACGCGAACTCGGAGTCAATGGCGTTGAGCAGGTAGATGTGGACGTTCACCTCGGTCAGGAAGTCCCACGTCTCGGAGAGGTCGAACTTGGAGAACAGGCCCGCCCCGTAGCTCATCCCGCCGAACTCGAGCACGCTGTTGTTGATGTAGTCGTAGTTCTGGGTGATGCCGAAGACGTGATGCGTCTTCGGGCTTTGCGCCACATCACTCGTATAGAGGTTCCCGGAGATCTGAAGACGACCCAGGGCCTCGGCGTCCTTGAAGTTGATCTGTACGCCGAGGGTGAAGAAGTCGAACGGCTTCCGGCGCTCGGCCCGGAACACGTCGCCGTGCCTCATGTCGAACTCGAAGAAGACGTGCGTCTCCGTCGTGTCCGACTCGAAGGTCTCGTTGGATGTGCGGTCGCCCGTGAACCGAACCCCCAGCTTGAGGAAGTTGGCCAGAAACGGCGTGAGCCGGTCATACGGGCTGGCGGGATTCGAGTAGATCCGGCCGGCGCGGCCCGAGGTCAGCCGGTTGAAGCCCCGCATCGGGTTGAGGAAGAAGTTTCCGACCTCCTTCAGGGTGCGGCTGGTCCCGGTCCGCTCATTGTTCAGAAAGGTGGAGCCGGCCCGATACAGCACCTCGCCGATCGTGGCGCCGCCGAGGCTGGTCATCACCCAGTCGTTCCACGCCGGCAGGTGCGTCTCGCCGCAGCACTCCCAGAAGAAGCTGCCGATCACCGCGAACGGGACCGACTCGAAGTAGTTGAAGCCGTTCGAGCGGGCCGAGTTGAAGTAGAGGCTCCCGTGGAACGGGTGCGCGAACATGTTGGTCTTGAAGTGGTTGTCGTCCCAGAAGAAGCCATGCGAGACGTTGAACCACCAGCTGCTCGGGTTGGTGGCGGTGAAGCCTCCCTCCCGGATGAACTCGTTGTAGAACCAGACGACCGCGTTGATCCCCGCCACTTCTGCGATCGCCAGCCCGGGGTTCCGCTTCGCGCCCCACACGTCGTAGCGGGCACGGTCCTGCTTCGGTCCTTCGGCGGCCGCAGGTGGCGGACCCTCGCCGGCCGCCGGAGCCGCCGGATCCTCGCCCGGCGAACGATCGTCGGCTGCGGGCCCCGGAGCGCGATCGTCGGCCGATCCACCGGACGGCGGAGGTTCGACTCCGTCGCCGAAGAGCTCGTCGAACAGCCGCGCCGCGCCGCCCGCATCGATCATCAGGCGAGCGACGTTGCTGGCGGCCGGGCCGGCGGGCAGGGCAGGCCCGGAGAGGGTGAGCGCCCCCGGTGGAAAGAGCGGGTCCGTCGCCTGAGCGCGGAGCGACGAGGGAACCGCGACGACGAGGGCGAGAACGGCGGCTCCCGCCAGCTCCCCTCCGATTCGGCGGCCGGCGGCTCGCATCACGGGAACCACACGACGCCGGCGCGGAATCCGAGCTCCGAGCCGGAGCCCAGGCCCGTGATCCCGAGGATCGGCACGTCCAGGTCCTCGGTGGAGAAGGCCGAGAAGAGACCGCCCACGTCGATGCCGAGGTTCTGGGTGACCCAGAACTCCGCGCCCACCGCCAGCCCTCCCTGGAAGCCGTTCCGACCCGGCGCCTGGGTCTCCCCTGGCGGTACGTCGGGGGGCGGAGGATTGGGGTCGAACAGCGGTCCCTCCGGCCGCCAGCGGGTGAGGCCGGCCCTCACCTGGGCGTACGGTTGCACGAGACTCCCGCGCAGGAAAAGAAAGGTGCCGAAGAGCTGGAACTCGACCTGGCTGACCGACTGGTCCGTGTACGGCTCGATCAGGGAGTACGATGCGACGTGAATCGTGGCGCCGAACCGCCACCAGCTCGGCTGGTACCAGATGGAGCCCTCGCCGGTCACGGCGTTGTTCATCAGCTGGCCGTAGTCGCCGCCGATCGTCGACCAGCCGACCAGCCCGCTGAAGCCGAAGCCCTTCCGCTGATCCTGCTGGCCGTAGAGGTGGCCGGCGTTGATCGCCAGAGCGACGGCGGTCCAGATTAGTGGCGTGCGAAGCGGACGAAGGCTCATGGTACGGTGACCCCCACTCCTCCCGAAACCGTGATCGGGTATCTTGTTAACACCAGCCGGCGGACCGCGCCAGTGGCCGGAGAAGGCGAAGTGACAAGAGACGGAGGTCGGCGGTGACCGAGACGGCGGAGGCGGCGATCCCCCGTCTGCTGGACGAGCACGGGGACAAGATCTACCGGCTGGGCCTCCAGGCGTGCGGAGACCCGCAGGGCGCCGAGGACCTCGTCCAGGAGACGTTCCTCAAGGCCTACCGGGGGTGGGACGGTTTCGAGGGCCGATCGAAGGAGTCCACGTGGCTGTACACGATCGCCGCCCGCACCTGCCAGCGGATGAAGCGGAAGCGCGCCGGCGAGCCCCGGCACCTGGAGTCGCTGGCCGACCTGCTGCCCACCCGAGCGGAGGGCGTCCTGACGGCCGTCGACTATAAGCATCCGCTGGAAGTGCTGGACCGGGAGCGGGTCCGGGAGAGCGTCCAGCGGGCGATCGGCGAGCTCCCGCACGCCTTCCGGATCCCGCTCGTGCTCAAGGAGATGGCCGATCTGTCCGTGGCCGAGATCGCCCTCATCCTGGGCCTCACCGAGGGGACGATCAAGACGCGCCTCTACCGGGCCCGCATGAAGCTCCGGCGGGCGCTGGCGGAGGCTCTGCCCACCCGGGCCGGCGCACGACCGGATCACTCCCGACGGGAGTGCCTCGACCTCCTGAAGGCCAAGCAGGATGCGCTCGACCGGGGGGTTCCCTTCCCCGTCCCCCGCGAGGCCGTCTGCGAGCGCTGTCACTCCCTCTTCCTCTCCCTGGACATGGCCCGCGAGGCGTGCCAGAGTATCTCGGATGGCAGGCTCCCGGCCGCCGTGCGCCGCGCCCTCGAGGAGAGGTTCGCGGACCGGTAGGAGAGGGCGGCGGGAACTTCTGCGCGCCCTGGTGTCTCTAGGGCGGGTGAACGTTCCTCGACGAGCGCTCGTCGGCAGCTCAGGCGCTCACCGATGATGAGCGCCGGACGCACCGGACGGGACCTGGAGAGACGCGACGGATGATGCAACTCCTCTCGCAGCCTTGGCCCTGGTGGATCGCCGGCCCGCTGATCGGGCTCATCGTGCCCCTTCTCCTGTTGGCCGGCGGCCGGCAGTTCGGCCTGTCCACCAGCTTCCGCCAGATCTGCGCGGCCACCGCCCCGGGCCGCATCGAGTACTTCCGCTACGACTGGAAGGAGGAGCTCTGGCGGCTGGTTCTGATAGCCGGGATCGTCGCTGGTGCGGCGATCGCCGCGACGCTGCTGGCCAGCCCCAGCCCCGTCATCGATATCTCGGCCGCCACTCGCGCCGATCTGGAGGCGCTCGGCATCCGCAACTTCGACGGCTTCGTGCCCGCCGAGTACATCAGCTGGAAGGGCCTGTTGACCCTCCCGGGTTTCGTGATGGTGGTGATCGGCGCGTTCCTCGTCGGCTTCGGCGCCCGCTACGCCGACGGCTGCACCTCGGGCCATGCGATCACCGGACTGTCGATCTTTCAGCTCTCGTCGCTGATCGCGGTGCTCGGCTTCTTCGCCGGCGGACTGGTGGCGACCCATCTGCTGCTGCCGCTGATCTTCGGTGGCGGCTAGTCCGATGAGCAGTCGGCCCGGCCTGCTGCGGTACGCTTTGCTGGGGGTGTTCCTCGGCGTCGTGTTCACCAAGGGAGAGGTGATCTCCTGGTTCCGCATCCAGGAGATGTTCCGCTTCCAGGGCTTCCACATGTACGGGATCATCGGATCCGCCGTCGCGGTGGCGGCCCTCTCGCAGATCTGGATCCGCCGTCGCGGGGTTCGCGCGCTGGGGGGCGAGGAGATCGTCTGGAAGGGAAAGCCGACGGCGGGCCTCAACTACCGGTACTGGATCGGCGGAGCCGTCTTCGGCCTCGGTTGGGGGCTGTTGGGCGCCTGCCCCGGGCCGATCTACGCGCTGATCGGGACCGGGATCTCGGTCATGCTCGTCGCCCTCCTTGCCGCCCTCGCCGGCGCCTGGGCCTACGGCTACTTCGCGCCGCGACTCCCGCATCACTAGCCGCCTCACCGAAGGAGACCACGGATGCTGATTCGACAGGTGTTCGACGACAAGCTCGCCCAGTACGCCTACCTGGTCGGGTGCCAGGCGACGGGCGAGGCGCTCATCATCGATCCCCAGCGCGACATTGACCGGTACGTCGAGCTGGCGGAGTCCGAGGAACTCACCATCCGAGCGGTCACGGAGACGCACATCCACGCCGACTTCCTCTCCGGGGCGAGAGAGTTCGCGGAGCGCTTCGGCACCCGTCTCTACCTCTCGGACGAAGGAGATGCGGACTGGAAGTACGAGTGGGTCGAGGACGGCGACTACGACGCCGTTCTCCTGAAGGACGGGGACACGTTCCGGGTCGGCAACATCCGCATCCAGGCCGTGCATACGCCGGGACACACGCCCGAGCACCTGGTCTTCCTGATCACCGACGAGGGCGGCGGCGCCGATGAGCCGATGGGAATGGCCAGCGGGGACTTCGTCTTCGTCGGGGATCTCGGCCGGCCGGACCTCCTCGAGACGGCGGCCAAGGTCGGTGGGATGATGGAGCCGTCGGCCCGACGGCTCTACACCTCGGTCCAGGGCTTCCTGCGGCTGCCCGACTACCTGCAGATATGGCCCGGCCACGGTGCGGGTTCCGCCTGCGGCAAGGCGCTGGGGGCCGTGCCGGAGACTACCGTGGGATACGAGCGGCGGTTCAGCCCGGCCATCGAGGCCGCCGGCCGCGGCGAGGACGCGTTCGTCGACTTCATCCTCGCCGGTCAGCCGGAGCCGCCGACGTACTTCGCCCGCATGAAGCGGGACAACAAGCTCGGGCCGCCTGTCCTCGGCAACCTCCCGGCGCCTCGTAAGCTGGCGCGCTCGGAGCTGGCGAAGCTGGCCGCGAGCGAGGACCTGCTGGTGGTCGACACCCGCCTCGACCGCGATGCGTTCATGGCCCGCCACCTCTCTGGCTCCCTGTATGCCCCGCTCAACCGGGCGTTCAGCCAGGTGGTCGGATCGCTGGTCGAGGACGAGACCACCCCGCTCGTCCTCGTCGTCCGCGAGGAGGACCTGGACGAGGCGATCCGGGACCTCGTCCGGATCGGCTACGACAACGTGGCGGGATTCGTCGAGCCGGAGGCGCTGGAGGAGTACTTCCTCGACGGTGGCGAGTACGATTCGATCGAGGTCATCGACTTCGCCGAGGTGGAGACGGCGCGGGCCGGAGATCGCGTGCTGCCGCTCGACGTCCGCTACTCGTCGGAGTTCGCCGCGGGGAGGGTGCCGGGAGCCGTGAACGCGTCGTACACCCGGCTGCCGGAGTACGAGGCGCGCATCCCGGACGGCGGCACCCTGTTGGTGTACTGCCGGACAGGGTCGCGAGCCGCGGCGGCCGCCTCATGGCTCAAGCGCCGCGGACACCCGGTGCGCTACGTGGACGACCTGATCGCCAACTACGCTTCGCTCGGCCGCCTGGAGGGAGCGGAGTCGGCAGAGACCGTGCCGGCCTGAGGCGACGCTTCTCCGGGAGCCCGTCCGATGGCGGCATCTCGGTGGCGATTTCTCCCGATCGCGGACCAGCTGGGCTCGTATGACCGCGGTCGGCTGAGGGGCGATCTCTCCGCCGGAGTGACGGTGGGCGTGATGCTCATCCCGCAGGGGATGGCTTATGCCCTCATCGCCGGATTGCCACCCATCTACGGGCTCTATGCGGCGCTGACTCCTCTGGCGGCCTACGCCGCCTTCGGCACGTCGCGCCCTCTCTCCGTGGGCCCGGTCGCCATGGTGTCGCTGCTGGTCGCCTCCGGCGTGACGCCTCTGGCGGGGAACGATCCGGGACGGTACGCGGCGCTGGCCATCCTGCTGGCCGCGATGGTGGGTACGATCCAGCTCGCCCTCGGCCTGGCACGGTTCGGCTTCCTGGTGAACTTCCTCTCCCACCCTGTGCTGACGGGCTTCACGGGGGCGGCCGCTCTCATCATCGGCTTCAGCCAGCTCAAGCACCTCCTCGCGATCGGGCTGCCGCGTTCGAACCAGATCCACGCTATCCTCGCGAGCGCGATTCGTCAGGTCGGCGCCATCCACGGGCTCACGCTGGCGATCGGCCTGGGGGCCATCTTCCTCTTAGTGGCGCTGCGCCGCTGGCGGCCGGGATTCCCGGCGCCGCTCGCGGTGGTCGTCCTCGCGACGGCGATGACGGCGGCCCTCTCGCTCGAAGCTGCGGGACTCCAGGTGGTGGGAGACGTACCCCGCGGACTTCCGTCGCCGGCCCTGCCCGCGCTCGCGGTGGCGGACCTCGGGGCGCTGCTGCCGACGGCGCTGATCATCTCTCTCGTCGGCTTCATGGAGTCGATCGCGGTGGCCAAGGTCTACGCCAGCCGGGACCGGTACGAGGTGGACGCCAGCCAGGAGCTGGTCGCGCTCGGGGTCGCCAACCTCGTGGGATCGGTGTTTCGCGCCTATCCCACCACCGGGGGCTTCTCGCGTACGGCGGTCAACGACCGGGCCGGTGCCCGTACGCCATTGGCGTCGCTGTACGCCGCCGCGGTGATCGCGCTCACCCTGCTCTTCCTCACCCCGCTGTTCCGCGACCTCCCCAACGCCATCCTGGCGGCGATCGTCATGGTGGCGGTGGCGGGCCTGATCGACTGGCGCGAGGCTCGCTTCCTCTGGCGCGTGAAGCGGCAGGACTTCTGGCTGATGGCGATGACCTTCGTGACCACTCTCGCCCTTGGGATCGAGCAGGGCATTCTTCTCGGCATCGTCGCTTCCCTCATCGTGCTGGTGCACGAGAGCTATCGGCCCCACACGGCCGTCATGGGACGCCTGCCCGGCACGGACACGTTCCGCAACGTGAGGCGACACCCGGAGGCCCTTACCCGTAGCGGCATCGTCGTCTTCCGCGTCGATGCGCCCCTGTTCTTCGGCAACGCCAGCTTCCTGAAGGACAGGCTGCGCGAGATCGCCGAGCGGGATGTGGCGCTCGAGACGGTGATCCTCGACGCCTATCCGGTCAATCAGATCGACTCGACCGCCGCCCACGCGGTCAAGGAGATCGTGGAGGAGTTCCGGACGAACGGGATCCGCTTCTACTTCGTCGGCGTCAAGGGGCCGGTTCGTGACGTGCTGGAGAGGGCGGGCATCGTGGCGCTGGTCGGAGCCGACCACTTCTTCTTCGAGGTGCACCAGGCCGCGGAGGCCGCGGAGGCGGAGGCAGCGCTCGCCGAGAAGGCGCCGCCGCCGCGAGCCCCACCTCGCCGGGCACCGACCCCGCTCTAGGTCGGCGCCACTGCCCCTGCGCTGGCGTCCGTCAGCTCGATACCCCCCGTATACGCCCCGGGGCCGGTGCCACCCAGCCAACGAGGGCCTCGTGGCTCATCGGCGGCTGCAGGTGGAAACCCTGACCCGCGCCGCAGCCGGCCGCCAGCAGGGCCTTCCGTTCGGCGACGCTCTCTATGCCCACGGCGCTGACCTCGATCCCGAGCCCTGTCGCCAGCGCCGCCAGCGGCGCCACCGGCGAGGAGGAGTCCTCCCGCACGAACGGATCGAAGCCCAGGCGGCGCGAGAGCTTCACCGCATCCACCGGCAGCCGCCGAAGCGCACCGAGGGCGCCGTATCGGTCACCGAAGCCGTCGATCGCTACGGCCACGCCCAGCTCGCGGAGCCGCTCCAGCGGTCCGCGTGCCCGAAACCAGGTGGTCTCGCCAACCTCCACCCTCAATCGCGCCGGCAGGACCGCCGTTTCATCCAGGATGCGGGCGACCTGATCGACGAAGTCGGGCAGCTCGAACTGGCGAGGCGAGAGGTTCACCGACGCCCAGACATCGCGAAGCGGAGGGATCGCCTCCCAGGCCCGGAGATCCCGGCATACGCGCCGGAGCACCCAGAAGCCCAGGGCGTGGATAAGACCGCTCTTCTCCGGCAGCCCCAGAAACTCCCCCGGCAGCAGGAGGCCGCGCTCCGGGTGCTGCCAGCGCAGCAACGCCTCGAGACCGACCACGCCCTCCGTCCGAAGGTCGAGGATCGGCTGGTAGAAGACCCGAAACTCTCGCGCCTCGAGCGCCTGGCGGAGCCGGCCACGTCGGTTCGCGCCCCCGGCAGGCTCGAAGATCGACGGGCCTTCGCCCTCGCGCCAGACGATCGACTCGGAGGGCGTGGCCCCAGCGAGCCGCGAGCGGCGGAGCGCTTCGTCCGCCAGCCGGCCGATCTCGGCCGACGAGACAGCGCCGGCGTCGCTGACCGCCCCCGCCACGCGAGCGGCGAGCTCCACCTGCGTACCGTCGGCCGGAAACGGGGTCTCGAACGCATCGGCGATCCGGCTCGCCGCGCGCAGCACCTGGGATCGGCCGTCCACCTGCTCGAGGACCGCCACGAAGACGTCGTCCCCGAGGATGACGAGCGTGTCCTCGCTCCGCAGGCTCTGCCGCAGCCGCCGGCCGACCGCCGCCAGCAGCCGGTCGGCCGCGCTCCAGCCCAGCCGCTCGGGCAGCGTCCCGAGATCGTCGATCTCGACGACCACCACACCGATCGCGTGGCCCGTCCGCCTGGCCCTCGCCACCGCGTGCTCCAGCCGGTCCAGGAGCAGGAGGTGATTGCCCAGGCCGGTGAGCGGGTCGTGGAGGGCCAGATGGGCGAGGTGCCGGCGCGCCTCGATCCGCTCGGTGATATCCGACGCGACGCCGAGCCAGCGGGCCGATCCATCGGCGGCGTCGGCGATCGGCAGGCTGCGCTCGGCAATCCAGCGAACGGTTCCGTCCGGTCGCACGATCCGGTACTCCACCTCGGCCGGCGGCTCCACGGCTTCGATCCGCTCCCGATCCTCCGGGTGGACCGTGGCCAGGAACGGCCCGCAGCCGGCATGCAGCGGATCCCGGCTCCGGCCCCAGACGCTCTCGTATGCCGGACTCACGTAGAGGAAGCGGCCGGAGGCCGCATCCCGAATCCAGAACACCTCCCGCAGCGAGGCGGCCACGTCCCCGAACCGGCGCTCGGCTTCCTCCAAGCGGCGAGCCGGCGGTCGGCCAGAGAGAACCAGCAGGCGGCCCGCCAGCAGCAGGGTGACCAGCAGGGCGACCCCCGTCAGCCAGGCCAGGCTGCGGAAGACGGGCGGCTCGAGCGCCACCACCTCGGTCAGCCGCCGCTGACGGGCCTCCTCGATGCCGGCCAGGGTGGCCTCCAACCGCCGGGCCGCGAGCCTCACGCCGTCGTACAGCCCCTGCTGCGCGGGCAGCCGGCGGAGGAAATCCGGCGCGAACCCCGGCTCTCCGAACAGGAGGCGTTCCTGATCGGCGTGCCATTCCGCCGCTCGCACCCGCAGGTCGCCGAGCTGGGCCACCGTCTGCGCGCCGAGCTGGCGTGCGAGCGGCGCGAGCTGCATCAGCAGGGAGTCCTCTCGCGACCTGGCCCGCCGGTACCGCTCCTTCTGGCCGATGTCCCGATCCAGGAGATAGCCCCGGACGGAGGCGGCCTGATGGTCGACCGTGGCCGCGATGTCGGCGGTGAGCGAGCGGGCCGGCCGAACGG
The DNA here is from genome assembly GCA_964510615.1 of uncultured Gemmatimonadota bacterium. Classification (GTDB taxonomy): domain Bacteria; phylum Gemmatimonadota; class Gemmatimonadetes; order Palauibacterales; family Palauibacteraceae. The sequence continues at coordinate 24,588 of CAZEBA010000014.1, read as the reverse complement.
TCTCCTCGAGCTCGGCGCGCTCACGCTCGGCACGATCCCGGAGCTGGCGCGGAACGAGCGCTCCCGCGAGCAGGGTGGCGGCCAGAACGAGGGTGGCGGCGAGGAGGGCGAGAAGCCCGCCGAGCCGGCGCGACGCGGACCCGGCTCTAGCGGGCGATCCCATGCGACCCCGTCCGGTGGTCGTTCAACCGATGAGCATCCCAGGCCTGGAACGGAAGCTGCCCCCCACGCGTGCCATCATGGGCGCGGAGACCGCGGCCGGCAAGCCGATCCGAGGGTCAGCGCATCCCCAGCTTCTGCAGCAATACGTCGAAGCGCGGATCGCCCCGAAGCGGGTCTACCGTGGGATCGGTCATCAGGTAGAACAGGCTGGCCGGTTCCTCCTCGAGAGCCCGATCCAGGTATTCGAACGCCCGATCCGAGTCGCCGAGGACGCCGTAGACGAGGGCGATCTCCTTCAGGGGAACCAGGGTAGGCTCCAGCTCGTCGAGGATCGCCAGCGCCCGCTCGCGGTCGCCGCGCATCGCGTACAGGTAGGCCTGGCCCACCCGGGTGTACACCTGCCCCCCGTTGATCTCGTGCGCCCTGCCGACCTCGGCGAGTCCCTCCTCGACCTCGCCGCGCAGGGCGTGAGCGAACCCCTTTACGTAATGCACGTAGTCGAGGTCGGGCTCGAGCTCCAGGGTCCGCGCCGCCTCGTCGATCGCGGTCTCGTACTGACGAGCGAAAAACAGGAGCGCCACGTAGGCGGTCCGGCTCTGGACGGAGAGCGGGTCGAGCTCGACCGAGCGCCGCACCTCGGCCAGCGCCTCATCGGTCCGGCCGAGCGAGAGGAGCAGGAACCCGTACTGCACATGGGCGATCGCATCGCCCGGGTCCAGCTCGAGCGCCCGCTCGAAGGCGGTCCTCGCCTCGTCCCACTTCATCTCGATCTGGAGGATCTGGCCCATCATCGCCTGAGCCCGGGCGAGATCGGGATCCAGGCGCAGGGCCGTCTCCGCGGCCGCTCGTGCCTTCGGCAGGGCCTCCTCCTCGGGGAGGAAGAAGAGCCCCCAGAGCGCCGTGTAGGTGTCGGCCAGGCCGCTGTAGGCGAGAGCGTAGGAGGAATCGGCGGTGATCGCCTGCTGGAAGAAGTCGATCGAGGCCTCCAGCGACTCACGGGTCGCCTTCCCCCAGAGGTAGCGGCCGCGGGCGTACAGATCGTAGGCCTCCAGGCTCGCTGTCGGAGCTCGCCGGATCCGCTCGCCTACCTCCGGGACGAGAGCGGCCTGCAGTGCACGCGCGATCTCCAGCGCCACATCGCTCTGGATGGCGAAGATGTTCGCCGCCGTCAGCTCCTGGTCGTAGCTCTCGGCCCACAGGTGGCGATCGGTGCGCGCGTCGACGAGCTGCGCGTTGATCCTGACGCGATCGCCGACCCTTCGCACCGCTCCCTCCAGAATCGTGGCCACTCCGAGCTGCTGGCCGATCTCGCGCAGGCTCCTCTCGGCCCGGTCACGATACTGCATGGCCGAGGTCCTCGAGATCACCTTCAGCCCCCCGATCTTGGCGAGCTGGGTGATGATATCGTCCGTGATGCCGTCGCTGAAGTACTCGTTCTCCGGATCGGCGCTCTGGTTCTCGAACGGCAGGATGGCGATCGAGGCGTCCTCGACCGATGAGGCCCCCGCCAGCGGCGCGAGCACCGACTCCCGTGCGCCCTCCTCCGGTTGTTCCGCCCCCGTGACGAGGCGCACGGCCACCCCGGCGATCAGCAGCAGCGCGGCCAGCATCAGGAGCTCGACTCCACCGACACGCTGGTGGCCCCTCTCCCCGTGGAACCACGCCAGCACCAGGGTCACGAACAGGCCGGCCCCGAGGAGCACCGTGGCCCCGCGGACGATCGCGTCGGGCCAGCCGAACGTCTCGGCGACGAAGCCCAGCAGTTCGAGCAGGAGCCAGCCGCCGGCTACGTAGGCAATCGCCCACTGGAACAGCTTGCGCTCGCTGACCCTCTCCAGCACTCGATGCATGGCCGCATCTACCCTCGCCTGCGTCGTGCGGTCGAAGCACGACTGGTCCTGCTGCCGCTTCACCGCCAACCACGTCACGCTGTCGGATGGCGCCCCTGGAAAGATAGGCGCCGATCGCCCTATCTCCACGAGGGCCACTGGATTCCGGGGCTCGAGGG
>CAZEBA010000014.1:19708-22318 GCA_964510615.1 uncultured Gemmatimonadota bacterium | reverse complement strand
GGGCTCGAGGGGCGGAACCCTCGACAGCAGCACGCCCAGGGCGCCTATTGTCCCGGACGTCGGGGTACGGCTCGAACCTCTCGCTGACGAAAGACGGTCGGATGTACAGTCTCTTCCTCTTGGCGCGACGCCACCGCCGGACCCCCGCAGCTCCGTTCCTCTCCGGCGTCCAGGCAACCTTCGTATCGGTGGCGGTCTCGCTTCTGGTCCCCTCCGAAGGTCTCGCCCAGGAGGGAGCCCTCGAGCCGGGCCGGGTGGGGCCGGTCACGATCGCTGTGGTGCAGGACGGCCCCGCCCCGGGCGACACGCTGCTGGCCCGGATCGAGGCGGAGCTGACGACGATCCTCTCGGGCCGCGGTGAACAGGCGAGCTTCAAGACGAGCCCGGCGTTCGACGCGGGGTGGCAGGCCGACAGGATGCAGCCGGCCCTGGAAGCCGCTCTCGAGGACCCGGAGGTGGACTACATCGTCACCACGGGTCTCCTGATCACCCAGGCCGCGACGCGGATGGAGCTCGCCAAGCCGGTGATCAGCGGCTTCGTACAGCGCCTGGATCTCTTCAGGTTGGCCGACCTCCGGGCCGACCGCTCCGCGAAGCCGAACCTCAACTTCATGCTCATCTCCAGCCGGGCCGAGAGCGATCTGCGCACCTTCCTGGAGCTGGTAGAGGTCGATCGCGTCCACGTCCTCGTCGAGGCGGAAGCGCTCGATCAGCTGGCCCTGCTGCGAGAGGAGATCGAGAGGCTGGCGGTCGCCACCGGGACGGAGCTGGTCGCTGTTCCGGTGACGGCCGACGTCGACGCCTCGCTCGCGGCCCTCGGTGACGTCGAGGCGGCGATCCTCACCCGAACGCCCCGGCTCACGCGGGACGAGCGGATGCGCCTGATCGGCGGCCTCAACGCCCGCCGGATCCCGACGATCAGCATCGAGGGGCACGGAGATGTGCTGCTCGGTGCCCTCGCGGCTCGTACGCCCGAGCTCACGACCGCGACCGCGAGGCGAGTGGCGGTCAACATCAGCGAGCTCATGCGGGGGGCCACCGTCGACGACCTCCCGATCCTGGTCTCCGCCGACCCCCGCCTGCTGATGAACGCCAGGACGGCCCTGCAGATCGGCTACCGCCCCAGCGTCGCCACCATGGCGTTGGCCACGTGGGTGGACGAGGACGCCCTCCAGTTGGCCCGGGAACCGCTGTCGTTCTCCCAGGTGCTGCAGTACGCCGAGCGCGGCAACCTGGCGCTTGCGATCTCCGCCCAGGACATCGTCACGGCCGAGAAGGTGCGGGGCCTGGCGCTGAGCCCGATCCTGCCGCAGGTCGGCGCCCTCGGAGAGATCAGCGGGATCAGCCAGCTCTTCCTGGACGGGATCGTGCCGGACCGGGTCGCCTCCGCCGGCGTGCGGGCCAGCCAGATGATCTACGATGATGCGACGATCAGCGACTACCGGAGCTCCGGTCGCCTGCTCGAGAGCACCGAGCAGATCTACGAGGCGACCCGCCTCGACGCCTTCGACCAGGCCGGCTCGGAGTACCTGCGCCTGGCGCTGACCCTGATCCTCTACCAGATCGAGGTCGCCAACCTCCGCGTCACCCAGGAGAACCTGGAGCTGGCCAAGTTTCGGACGGAGGTCGGGTATTCGGGCCGAGACGAAGTTTATCGTTGGGAGGCGGAGGTGGCGAAACGCCAGAGCCGCCTGTTCGCCACCCTGGCCGCGGTCGAGACGGAGCGGATCCGCCTCAACCAGATCCTCGCGCTTCCGCAGGAACGGAGGTGGCAGCCGCTCGAGGTGAGCGAGCCGGAGGAGCAGTTCCCGTTCTTCGTCGAGGTCCTGGCGCCGCTTTTCCGCGAGGCGGACGAGCTGGAGCGCTTCCGCGAGGTCTCCGTGGAGTTCGCGAGGCAGAACGACCCCGAGCTCCGGGCCATCGAGAAGCGGATCGAGGCGCAGGAGATCCAGGTCGGCCAGCGGAAGCGACGGTGGTACCTCCCGTCCCTCTCCGCCGGCTTCTTCTGGGATTACCAGATCACCCGGCGGCCGGAGCTGGAGGATATCGACAAGAACCTGTGGGGCTTCAACTTCACGGCCGCCTACCCGCTGTTTCAGGGCGGCGCCCGCGCCTCCGAGGTGGGGAGGACCAGCTCGGAGCTCGAGAGGTTGTTCCGCGAGGAGCGGCTGTCGGGCGACCTGGTCGAGCGGCGGACCCGCACCGCACTCCGGCAGCTGGAGAGCAGCTATCCGGCGATCACCTTCAATCGACGGCAGGCGGATGCGGCGCGACGCAACTTCGAGCTCGTGCAGGACAAGTACGCTCAGGGCCTCGTCAACGTGACCGATCTGCTGGATGCCCAGAACGAAAGCTTCATCGCGGACCAGAGCGTCGCGGCCGCGGTCTACGCGTTTCTCCTCGACCTGGTGAGCTTCCAGCGTGCCATCGGCTGGTTCGAGGACGATCGGACGCCGGACGAGCAGGAGCAGCTCCGCGAGCGGATCCGGTCCGCTCTGGGAGAGGAGTGAGCGAGATGCCGGCCATGCGCGCCGGCGGGCGGCGATCGGACCCAGCCCAGCGAAACGACGAGCAGGAGCCATGATCAGACGGTGCGAGCCAGCAAGAGCC
>CAZEBA010000014.1:0-19608 GCA_964510615.1 uncultured Gemmatimonadota bacterium | reverse complement strand
GAGCCATGATCAGACGGTGCGAGCCAGCAAGAGCCCTGATTCCCGCCCTCTCGGCGTGCCTCACGCTGTCGGGGTGCGGGGGAGGAGAGGAGGTCGAGCCGCCTCCCGTCGTACGACCGATCAGCACGATGGTGGTCGGCGGCTTCGGCGGGGGGCGACTCACGTTCCCGGGCACCACGCAGGCGGCCGATCGGGCCGAGCTCTCGTTTCGCGTGGCCGGACCGCTGATCGAGTTCCCGGTCAACGAGGGGGACCAGGTCGTGCAGGGCCAGCTGCTGGCCCGCCTCGACCCACGGAATTACCGAATCGCGCTCGCCGAGGCGAAGGCCGCCTTCGACCAGGCGGAGGCCGACGCCGAGCGCTACCGGAGGCTGTACGAGCGGGAGGCGGTGCCGCTCGCGGACCTGGAGCTGGCGACCGCGCGGCGCGATGTGGCCAAAGCTCGCTACGAGCAGGCCCAGGCCGACCTCCGCGACACCGAGCTCCGGGCACCCTTCTCCGGCCAGGTCGGGATCAAGCGGGTCGAGAACTTCGAGGACGTGGCGGCCAAGCAACCGGTCCTCGGCCTGCATGACCTCGCGCAGGTCGAGATCGTGATCAACGTCCCCGAGTCCGTGATGGCGACCGTGAGGGAAGGTCGCGGCGCCTCCGCCACCGCGGTCGCCACCTTCGACGTCGCCCCCAACCGCTCCTATGCGCTGCGGGTCAAGGAGTTTTCGGTCGCCGCCGATCCGGCGACTCAGACCTTTCCCATCACCTTCAGCATGCCACAGCCCGCAGACTTGAACGTGCTACCGGGCATGACCGCCCTGGTCGTCATCTCGGACCTCCAGCTCGCCGAGGATGAAGCGGTCCCGATCACGGTGCCCGCGCACGCCGTCTTCTCCGACGCCGCCGGCAGCCCCCAGGTCTGGGTGGTCGACACCGAGAGCCGCACGGTGCATCGGCGGAGCGTCCAGGTCGGGCCGGTCACCGGCACACAGAGCATCGTGGTGCTGGACGGACTCCGGCCTGGCGAGACGATCGCCGTGGCCGGGATCTACGAGCTCGAGGAAGGCCAGGAAATCCGCTTGCTGGAGGGCTAGCCGTGCGCCGCGACCCACCCCGAACAGCCATCCTCGCCGCCCGCCCTGACGGCAGCGAAGGACGCGTCCGATGAACATCGCCGAGCTCGCCATCCGGAAGAGCACCATCACCTGGACGCTCACGATCGTGCTGCTGGTGGTGGGGTTCCGCTCCTTCCAGAACCTTCCGAGGCTCGAGGACCCCGAGTTCACCATCAAGGAAGCGATCATCACGACGCCGTACCCCGGAGCCTCGGCGGCGGAGGTGGAGGAGGAGGTCTCCGACGTCATCGAGCGGGCCGTGCAGCAGCTGGGGCAGCTCAAGCGGGTCCAGTCCACCTCGACGCGCGGGATGTCGACCGTCAAGGCGACGATCAAGGACCACTACGATGCCGCGGTGCTCCCGCAGGTGTGGGACGAGCTGCGGCGCAAGGTGAACGACTACCAGGTCCGCCTGCCACCCGGGGCCGGTCCCTCGATCGTCAACGACGACTTCGGCGACGTGTACGGGGTTTACGTCGTTCTCTCGGGCGAAGGCTACACGATGGCGGAGCTGTACGAGTACGCGAAGCTCCTCCGCCGCGAGCTGCTGCTCGTGCAGGACGTCAAGCGCGTCGTCCTCTGGGGGCACAACCCGGAGACGATCTACGTCGAGATGTCGCGGGCCAAGATGGCCGCCCTCGGCATCTCCCAGGACGACATCTACCGGGCCCTCCAGGCGAAGAACCTGCCGGCCGACGCGGGTCGAATCGAACTCGGCTTCGCCTACATCGCGATCGTGCCGACCGGCGAGTTCAAGTCCGAGAAGGAGTTCGGCGAGCTACTCATCACCACCCGCGGCGGGGAGGGGCAGCTCGTCTACCTGAAGGACGTCGCCAACATCCGGCGCGGCTATCAGGAGCCGCCCACCCAGCTCATCCGCTACGACGGAAAGCCGGGCATCGCGCTCGGCATCTCGACCGTCCAGGGCGGCAACGTCGTCGTGATGGGCGAGGCGCTGGCTCGGAAGCTCGAGCAGCTCCAGGCCCAAACGCCGATCGGCATGGAGCTGGGTCCGGTCTCGCTGCAGTACGAGGCGGTGACCGCGTCGATCAACGGTTTCATGATCAACCTGGTCGAGGCCGTGGCGATCGTCTTCGTCGTGCTGATGATCTTCATGGGGATCCGCAGCGGCGCGATCATCGGCGGGATCCTCGTTCTGACGATCGCCGGCACCTTCGTCTTCATGCAAATGCGGGGGGTGATCCTGGAGCGGATCTCCCTAGGGGCGCTGATCATCGCGCTCGGCATGCTGGTCGACAACGCGATCGTGGTGATCGACGGCATGCAGGTGCGAATCGAGCAGGGCATGGACCGTGTCGGGGCGGCGTCGGAGGTGGTGGGGCAGAACCTGATGCCGCTGCTCGGCGCCACGGTGATCGCGGTGCTCGCCTTCGCGGCGATCGGCACATCGGACGACAGCACGGGCGAATACTGCCGCTCTCTCTACACGGTCATTCTCATCTCGCTGATGCTCAGCTGGGTGACGGCGATCACCACGACGCCGCTCGTCGGCAAGATCTTCCTGAAGGGGAAGAAGCAGGAGAAACCGGGCGAAGCGCCCAGGGACCCCTACGGCGGGAAGTTCTACGGGGCGTACCGCGGCCTGCTCTCCGGCGCGATCCGCCGTCGCTGGCTCACGATGGGCGCGATCGCCGGAATCTTCCTCGTCTCCCTGTGGGGGTTCGGCTTCGTGCAGAACATGTTCTTCCCGAACTCGACCCGGCCGCAGTTCTTCGTGGACATCTGGCTTCCGGAGGGGACGTACATCCGGGATACCGAGCGGGAGCTGGCGAAGGCGGAGGAATACTTCCGGGAGCTGGACGGGGTCACGCACGTCTCCACCGCCATCGGAGGCGGCGACCTCCGCTTCCTTCTCGTCTACACCCCCAACCCGGCCAGCTCCTCCTTCGGCGTCCTGTTGGTGGACGTGGACGACTGGAAGATCATCGATGACCTCCAGGCGCAGACCCAGCGGGAGCTCTCCGAGATCCTGCCCGAGGCGATCGTCAACGTCCGGAAGTTCCGTCTCGGGCCGGGGGAGGGCGGGCAGATCCAGCTGCGGATCAGCGGCCCGGACGGCACGATCCTGCGAGAGATGGCCGAGACGGCGAAGCAGATCCTCCGGGAGGAGGGCGCCAAGGGGATCCGGGACGAGTGGCGGGAGAAGGTGAAGACGATCCGGCCGCTGCTAGCCGAGGCGCAGGCGCGGCAGCTAGGCATCGACCGGCCTCAGGTGGCCAGCCAGCTGCGGGCCGCGTTCCAGGGCACGCAGACCGGGGTCTACCGGGAGCGGGACGAGCTTCTCCCGATCGTCGCCCGGGCGCCGGACTACGAGCGGGAGGACGTCGACAACATCCGCGACCTCCAGATCTGGAGCCCGGCGGCGGGGCGAAACGTCCCGATGCGGCAGGTGCTCGCGGGCTTCGAGACCGCGTGGGAGGACGCGACCCGTTTCCGCTGGAACCGGACCCGGACGATCCGCATCCATGCGGACCCGGAGGGGGAGCTGGCGAGCGAGCTGCTCGAGCGGGCGAAGCCGCGCATCGAGCGGGCGCTCAACGTGGACCTGGCCGCCTACACCGGCAGGAGCAAGGTGCAGGATGACCCGCTCGAGATGCTGACCGCGAGCACGATCCCGATCGTCGAGCTGGATCAGATCCCGCTCGAGGGCATGCCCGGCTACTTCATCGCCTGGGGCGGCGAGGCGGAGGACAGCTCCCGGGCGCAGGCCGGCCTGGCGGCCTCGCTGCCGGTCTTCCTCGGCATGATGGTCCTGATCGTCATCCTGCTCTTCAACTCGATCAAGAAGACGCTGGTCATCTGGCTCATCGTCCCGCTGGCGATGATCGGCGTGACGGCCGGGTTGCTGCTCTTCGGGCAGCCGTTCGGCTTCATGGCCCTGCTCGGCTTCCTGAGCCTGATCGGGATGCTGCTCAAGAACTCGATCGTCCTGGTCGAAGAGATCGGCCGTCAGATCGACACCGGGAAGAACCGCTTCGAGGCGGTCGTGGACTCCGGCGTGACCCGGATGCGCCCGGTGATGATGGCCGCCGCCACCACGATCCTCGGGATGCTTCCCCTGCTCCAGGACGCCTTCTTCGTCTCGATGGCGGTGACGATCATGATGGGGCTCCTGGTGGCCACCGTCCTCACGCTCGTCGTCGTGCCCGTGCTGTACACGATATTCTTCCGGATCCCCTACGGCGGGGACGAGGCGCCCGAGGCCGTTGTCGCCACACCCGGACCCGTCTCGCCCCATCCGGTCTCGCCCCCGCCGTCCCCGACACCGGCCTGAGCAAGCCGCGAAACCGGCAGATGCGAAAGGAGCCCATGTCCAAGCCACGGATTCCCCCGAAGATCGGACCATACCTGCTGGCGGCACTGGCTCTGGCCCTCGTACTGACAGGCTGCCAATCCGCGATGGACGTCCGCGTGCCGCGGGTCGCGCAGCCCAGCACGGGCAAGTTCCAGTATGGCAAGTTCGTGTGGTTCGACCTGGCCACCAGCGACCTCGAGGCGGCCAAGCGCTTCTATGGCGAGCTGTTCGGATGGGACTTCGCCGACCTGGCGGAGCGGGAGGTGCGGTATACCGTCGTCGAGAACGGCGGCCGGATGATCGCCGGCATGGTGGCCGACTCGGGGGCAACAGCATCCGGTTCGCTCTGGATCGGCTCCATCTCGGTGCCCGACATCGACCGGGCGGCCCAAACGACGACGGACGCCGGCGGCGTGGTGCACGATCCGCCCCGGGAGCTGAAGGATCGTGGCAGGACGACCTTCGTCACGGATCCACAGGGCGCGGCTGTGGCGTTCCTCCAGGCGAGCGGCGGCGATCCGCCGGATCGGGAGCCGTCTCCCGGCGACTTCGGCTGGATGGAGCTATGGACGCCGGACCTTGCCGGGTCGCTCGCGTTCTACGTCTCGTTGGGTTATGCGGCCGGGGGCCTTCGAATCCGCGGCGACGAGCCCTACCGTGTGCTCAAGGTGGCGGGTGAACCGCAGGCGGGCATCGTGGAGCTGGAACGGGACGACGCGGGCGCCGGATGGCTGCCGTACGTGGCCGTCGGCGACCTCTCCGCCACCCTGGAGAGAGTTCTCGAGCTTCGAGGTCAAGTCGTCATCGAGCCCGATCCGGAATTCGCGGACGGTCGGTCGGCTGTGATCGTAGACCCCACGGGCGCGGCGTTGGCCGTCTTCGTGCCGCAGTCGGAGAGGAGTCCGAAATGAGAGCTTCAGGGCGACGGTTCGGTGTGATCTTCGTCCTCGGGATCGCAGCTCCGCTGCTGGTCGGCTGCTCGACACACGTGCGCAGCACACCGGTGCATTACACCGTCGGAGTCGGCGTCGGCGGGCCCTGGTGGGGCTACGGCCCGCGATACTATTACGGCGGGCCGAACTACGTCGGCGGCCGCTTTCCCGAGGTGGACATCCCCGAGGCGGTACCGCTGCCCTCGGCAGGCTTCGAGAGCTACGACGGCTTCGAGGACTTCTGACGGAACCGGGCCGAGCTGAGGGGCGGCGCCCGGTAGCTTGGGAAACTTCTGCTTGGGGGTGCTGAACATGAGCCGCCTCGTCTCGCGGTTGAAGCGCGAAATGCTCGGGGTGATCCCTCCCTCCGTGTTCTTCTTCGTCTCGTTTCAGGTGATCGCCGTCACGCGGGCGCTCATGCTGCAGAAGTACGGCATCCGAGTCTCGACGTTCCTCGCGGCGACCGTCGGGGCACTCGTCGTCGCGAAGGTCGTTCTGGTCGTGGACCACCTGCCCTTCGTCAATCGCTTCCCCGAGAAGCCTCTCATCTACAACGTCGCGTGGAAGACGGCCATCTACCTATTCGCTGCCTTCGTCGTCCGCTATGTCGAGCATCTGATCCCGTTTGTCCGCGCGCATGGCGATCTTGCGGTCGCCCATCGACACCTGCTCGACGAGGTCGTCTGGACCCACTTCTGGGCTATTCAGATATGGCTGGCGGTCGTCCTATTCGTCTACTGCGCCTTGCGGGAGCTCGTACGAGTCCTCGGACGCGAACGGGCGATCTCCATCTTCTTCGGCTCTCGGAGGCCGGCCGCCGTCTGACCAGCCCCCTCCTTGGCCGCAGTCACTCCGCTAGTTGCCAGGACTCGTCCGGATTGTACTCCGTGATGGCGCGGGCCAGTTCCGCGGTGCGCTCGCCCAGATCCTTCTCGTATACGACCCCGTCCTGGTTGACGATAAAGGTCATGATCCCGCTGTCGCCGTACTCGGCGGGGTAGGCCATGAGCGCGAAGCCGCCGGTCATGTCTCCACCTTCCACGTAGCTCCTGGCACCGCCCGCAGCGGCCTCGCCCTGCGCCGTCAGGATGTGGAAGTAGTAGCCGTGGAACGGGTTGGGCGTCGCGTCAGGGCTTTCGTATCCCTCCTCCGCCGCTTCGGCGACGAGGTTGCCGAGCGGACTCGGCCTCTCGCCGGGTGCGGAATCCCAGTAGAGGCCGTCCTGCTTCCCTGGTTGGCTCGCGATTCGCTGAGCGTATACGCCAGCCGGCCGGTCGTCATGAGGCCGGCTCGCGTAGACCTCCTGGGCCAGCACGTAGGTCACGCACGTCTCGATCGCCCGCAGCTCGTTGCGGCCGATCCGGCGGGCGAGGATCTCCTCATCTCCGGCCTCGAGGTCGAACCGCCAGCTCTCTCCCTCCCGCACCAGCGGAATGGGGAAAGGCCACTCATCGTAGCCGATCACCAGGACTCGCTCCCCGGGCTCCGTCTCCTCCAGGGTCCACCCTTGCCGCAAGGCCACCGCGACGACCTGTCGCTGCCTTCGGTCGCTCACCGAATCCCCCGAGGAGAGAACATCCTCCGAGCCTTGCCCGAACAGGGCGCGCAACGCCTCCATGTCGTCGGCCTCCGTCGCCTCGACCAGGGCCTCGGCGGCTTCGTCCGGACTCGCGAAGGTCGCCGCACCTTGACCGATTGCCGAGGTCTCCGTGCAGCTCGCGGCCCACAACGGCGCCCCCAGGACCACGGCGCTCCATACCGCGTGCAAACCGGCTCGCATCACTCTCATCGTTTTTTCCCCTTCCTTACCGGCGCCGACCGCCGCCACCCCGCCGGCCCATGCCGCTCATGCTGCTGCGACCGCGCGACGAGGCCGCCCGCGATGCACTCCCGCTTCCGTATCCCGAAAACGCGCCGGAGCGGGTCCCGCTCTGTTGCCTGGAAGGCTGCGTTCCCGGCATGCTGTACCCGCGCGAGCCGTAGCTGGCCGAGGGCGACGCCCCCCCGCGTGCCTGCGCCGTCGCCCGCTCCGCGCCGCCCTGCTGGCGCGTCGTCGCCCGTTCCGCGCCACCCTCTTGGCGCGTGGCCGCCCGGTCACCCTCCTGGCGCGTGGCTGCCCGGTCACCCTCCTGGCGCGTCGTCGCCCGGTCACCCTCCTGGCGATCGGTCCGCCGCTCCTCGCGATCGGTCTGCCGCGCCTCGCGATCGGCCTGCCGCTCCTCGCGCCTGGGCTCCACCTCGTCCCGATGATCCTGCCAGTCCTCCCACATGTCCTCGCGGTGGTCGTACCAGTCGTCCCACGCGTCGTCGTACATGTAGATCCCTCCGTACCAGCCGTAGGGACCGTAGTAGTAAGGATCGGCCCACGCCCCGACGATCACGCCGGCCGTGAACCCGATGACGGCGGCCGCGGCCTCGTCGCCCTCATCGTCGTCCTCCTCCACCACAACCGTGGTCGAGGGCGGCGTCGTGTACACGACCTGCGGGTTGTATTGCGGGACGTAGACGATCTGGGGGTTGGCGGGCTGGATGATGATCACCGGCTGCCCGCTCTGCGTGGTATCTTGGACGACCTGCTGCTGCGGCGTGCTCTGAAGGTTGCCGAGGGCCATCGCCTGGGCGCGCAAACGCTGGATGCTCTCGAAAACGGCGGACCGGTCCTGGGTGAACGCCTCGCCGAGCTGCCGTGTCCACTCGAGGTCGCTCGACATCATCTCGACGACCTGCGGAAAAGCCGCGAGGGCGACGAAGCTCGGGTCGAAGCCTTCAGCCTGGGCTCCTTCCTGGATCGCGTTGCCCTTGAGCTCCGGGTTGGCAGCGAGCCACTCGCCCAGCTCGCGCACCTGGAACGGGCTCTCCGCGCACATCAGGATCTGGCCGAGCAGGGCATCAGGATACAGGGCGACCCGCGCCACCAGCGTGTCCATCGCCCCCGGCGGGGGGGCCTCCTGGGCGGCCGGCGCCTGCTGCGAGGTGCCCTCGGCCGCATCGAGCGACAAGCACGCCACCACGCCCACGACGAGTAGTACGACCAGCTTGGTACCCTTCATGATCAGACCCCTTCGGAAGACTACTGCCCCTCCTCCTCCTTCGCCCCCTGCCTTGCCCTGGACAAAGCGCTGAAACATGCCTGCCGACGGTGGCCGCCTGGACATGGCCAAGCACGATAGAGGGCCGGAATCAGGCGGTCAATCGGTTCCATTGTTCTCCTGGCTCCGGCCGCGCAGGTCCCGCCACGAGATTCACGGCTGTCGCGCCGGCCCTATCGGGCCACGTTGCAGCCGAGGGCTCCGATGAGCATCGTCCGGACCTCCTCGCGAGTGGCGGTGATCGGCAGCGCAGGGGGCGCGGCGCTGGCCTACGTCCTTCAACCAAGGAGGAATCCGGTCGGATGTCATTCGATGCCTGGCTGACCGTCGGCCTGCTGGTCGTCGTCCTGGCTCTGCTGCTCGGGACCCGGTTGCCGCCGGCCGCCGTCTTTCTGGGTGCGCTCACGGCGAGCATCACGCTCGACCTCGCACCACTGAGCGCCAGCCTGGCGGGCTTCGCGAACGAAGGTGTCCTCACCGTCGGGGCACTCTACATGGTGGCGGCGGGCATGTACTCCACCGGTGCCATGACCCTGATCGGCAGGCGGCTGATCGGCCAGCCGAACGGCGAGCGGGAAGTGCAGCTGCGTGTCCTGCCGCCGGTGGCGTTCGGAAGCGCCTTCCTCAACAACACCCCGCTGGTCGCCATGCTGATCCCGGTCATTCGGGATCTCTGTCGATCCCGAGGCCTATCCGCCTCGAAGCTCTTCATCCCGCTCAGCTTCGCGTCGATTCTCGGCGGCACGACAACGCTGATCGGCACCTCGGTCAACTTGATCATCGGAGGGCTCGTCCTCGAGCAGCTCACCCAGGCGGTCTCAGGAGCACCCTTCATGCGACCTATCCAGATGTTCGACCCCGCCTGGGTCGCCGGGCCGGCCGCCGTGGTCGGGATCGCCTTCATCATCGTCGCCGGACGGTGGCTCCTGCCGGATCGAGCGGCGGCCACGGTAGCCCGCCCCGCCCGGCGCCGTTACGCAGCCGAGTTCGTGATCACGAACGCATCCGCGCTGGTCGGCCAGACTCTGAAGGAGGCTGGCCTGCTGGATCCTGTCGCCTTCGAGCTCCGCGGCCTCTGGCGGGCGGACGGACGATCGGTCGAGCTCGTCCCGGAGGCCCGGCTTCACGAGGGTGACGTGGCCGCGATAGCGGCCGGGATCCACATCCTTCCCGACATCTGGACCGCACTCGGCGTTCGACCGCTCAAGACCGGCCATCCGATGGCCACCCCGAGCCATACCCACAGCTTGGTCGAAGTCGTCGTCTCGCCGCGAAGCGCCGCCGTCGGACGGAAGATCTCCGAACTCCCGCTACCGGAAAGCCCCTATCAGGTCACCATCGTCGGCGTGTCGCGCGCCGGGGAGGCGATCGAGGGACGGCTCGACGAGGTGAGTATCGAGGTGGGTGACAACGCGGTGCTCGAGGTCGACGACTCGTTCTTCTATGTGGCGCGCAGCGAGGAGGACTTCTCTCTGGTGAAGCCACTGGAGGGCTACCGCATGCGACGCTGGCACCGGGCAGTTGTGGCTTCGGCCATCGTCGCAGCGATGGTGGCGGCCGTCACCCTGGGGTGGATGAGCATGTTGAACGCCGGGCTACTCGCGGCTGGAGCGATGCTGCTCACGGGCTGCATGAGCCTGCGGGCTGCCGCCCGAAGCGTGGACTTCGCCACGCTCATCGTGCTGGCGGCCGCCATCGGCGTCGCGGCTGCGGTCAGCCATAGTGGCCTCGCCGATGCGATCGCCGGGGCCTTGGAGTCGATCGGGGCCAGCGATCCCTACGTCGCCCTGGCCGCGGTCTTCATCGGACATGCGATCATGGGCAACATGATCACCACCGCCGCTTCCGCCGTCTTCATGTTCCCGATCGCCGTATCCCTGGCCGGTTCCCTCGGCGTGAGCTTCATGCCGTTCGCGATCACCCTGATGACCGGGATGGTCGGCGCCACGATCACGCCGGCCGCGTACCAGACGAACCTCATGGTCTACGGCCCGGGCGGATACACTGCCACGGACTTTCTGCGACTCGGGCTGCCCCTCACGCTACTCGTGGGAGTGATCACCATACTCCTGGCACCGATCGCGTTCCCCTTCTAGCGTCGGGCGAGATCACTCCGTTCCCACGTCCAGCCCGTCTTCTGTGACCCGCGTGGACGAGATGTCACGAGGGCTCAGTCGCCGCGCCGAAGCAGCCGCGGATCCGGCGGCGGCCGCACCGGCTTCGGCACCTGGTCCTCTCCCGTGATCAACCGGACGCCACGGCCGAAGGTCAAGTAGATCCAGATCCACTCGAGCATCACGATCAGGCGGCGCCGGAAGCCGATCAGGGAGAGCACGTGAATGAACGCCCAGGCGAGGAAGGCGGGGAAGCCGCCGAAGCGAAGCCCGCGGATGTCCGCAATCGCCCGGTTACGGCCGATCGTCGCCATCGAGCCCTTGTCGCGATAGACGAAGTCCCGCCGCTCCGGGACCGGCTGGCCGCGGGACAGGGCCCGGATCTCGGCCGCGATCGTCTCTCCCGCGAACCGGCCCATCTGGATCGCGCCCTGTGCCACCCCGGGCACCGGCTCGTGGGTGACGGGATCGACTCGGCGGGCGAGGTCGCCGACGACGAACACCTCGGGGTGACCCGGGACGGTCAGGTCGTCGCCGACGATCACCCGCCTGCCCGAGTCCAGCTCCGCACCCAGGGTCTCACCGAGCCGCACGCCGCGGACACCGGCGGCCCAGATCACGTTGGCCGCCTCGATCCGCTCCTCCCCGTCCGCCGTCTCCACCGTCAACCGCCCCGGCTGCACATCGACGACCTTCGTGTTGAGGACGACCTCGACACCCATCTCCTCGAGGTCCCGTCGGGCTCGGCCGGAGAGCGCCGGCGTGAAGGTCGACAACACCCGGTCGACGGCGTCGATCAGGATGACCCGCACGGTGCTGGTATCCAGGTGCCGAAAATCCGCGCGCAGCGTCTGCCGGCTGATCTCTGCGATCGCGCCCGCCAGCTCCACGCCGGTCGGTCCCGCGCCGACGATCGCGAAGGTGAGCGCCGCCCTGCGAGCCGCCTTGTCCGTCTCGATCTCCGCCTGCTCGAACGCCAGCAGGAAGCGGCAGCGGACGTCGATCGCCTCCGCGATGTTCTTCAGGCCCGGAGCGACCGACGCCCACTCGTCGTGACCGAAGTAGTTCGTGCGCGCCCCCGCCGCCAGAATCAGGTAGTCGTACGCGTACGGCTGGTCCGTCACCGTTACGGTCCTGGCCCGAAGGTCGACGCCGGTGACCTCCGACATGATCACCTCGCAGTTCCTCTGCCTGGCCAGGACCTTCCGGATCGGAGCCGCGATGTTCGCCGGCGAGAGGGCCGCCGTGGCGACCTGGTAGAGCAACGGCTGGAAGAGATGGTGGTTGTGGCGGTCGAAGAGCACGACCTCGGCGTCGGCCCTCACCAGCGCCCTGGCCGCCTCGAGGCCGGCGAACCCGCCGCCCACGATTACCACCCGCGGCTTCACGACGGCTTCAGTCGGTCGGCGTACTTCTGCCGGAACTTCGCCACCTTCGGCCCGACGACGACCTGGCAGTACGGCTGAGCGGGGTTGTTGCGGTAGTACTCCCGGTGGTACGCCTCGGCCGGGTAGAACGCGGTCAGCTCGGTCACCTCGGTGACGATCGGCCGCGGAAACACGCCGTCGCGCTCCAGCGAGCCGATCAGCTCCTCGGCCGTCGCTCGCTGAGCATCCGACGCATAATAGATCGCGGAGCGATACTGCGTCCCCACATCCGGCCCCTGCCGGTTCCGGGTCGTCGGATCGTGGGTGGCGAAGAAGACCTCCAGGATCTCGTTGTAGCTGATGACGGCGGGGTCGAACGTGACCTGCACGACCTCGGCGTGCCCGGTGCCGCCCGAGCAGACCTGCTCATAGGTCGGGTCGGGGACGTGCCCTCCCGCGTAACCCGACTCGACTCGCTCGACCCCCTCCAGCAGCTCGAAGACGGCCTCCAGGCACCAGAAGCACCCGCCGGCCAGCGTCGCAACCTCTCGGCTCAAGGCACCCTCCCATCGAGCTCTCGATCGCCGTCGGGCGACCCGGGACCTAGATTCCTCCCCCGCTTCGTTCCGCCAAACGGACAACGGACAAAGGACATGCGCCGGGCGGCGGAGGCAATCGCGACCCGCTCGTAGGAGGTATTGGCATGCGGTTCCCCCCGACCGTTCCCCGGTCCTGTTTCCTGTGCGCTTTCGCCACCGGCGTCGGCGTCTCCATCGCGCTCCTGGCCGCCGCCGAACGCGGGCTGTCCCAGGAGGCGCACGGCGCACATGACCAGTCGCTGGGTGCGGTCCACTTCCCCGTCTCCTGCGAGGCGAGCGTTCAGGCTGACTTCGACCGCGCGGTCGCCCTCCTTCACCACATGATGTATGAGGAATCGCGCGCCGCGTTCGCCGCGATCGCGCAGGCCGACCCGGCGTGCGCCATGGCCCACTGGGGAATCGCCGCGACCCTGTTTCAGCCGCTCTGGCCCACCCGCCCGGGCCCCGAGCAGCTGCGCGAGGGCCGGGAGCAGATCCGGATGGCCGCCGAGCTCGGCCCGGTCACCGAGCGGGAGGCGGCGTTCGTCGAAGCGGCCGCGGCGTTCTACGAGGACGAGGCCGCCGACTGGTCGACCCGGATCGCACGCTGGGCCGCCGGCATGGAGCTGGCGTACGCCGCCTCCCCCGACGACCTCGAGGTCGCGGCGCTCTACGCCCTGTCGCTGCTCGCCATCGGCCAGTTCGCCGCGGACCGCGATGCCTACCAGGACCGGGCAGCGGAGGTGCTGCTCGCCGTGTACGAGCGGGAACCGCGTCACCCGGGCGCCATCCACTACACGATCCACGCCAACGACGTCGACGACCGGGCGGACGAGTCCCTCAAGGTCGTGCGCAGCTACGACGACATCGCGCCCAGTGTTCCGCACGCTCTGCACATGCCGACCCACATCTACGTGCGCCTCGGAGAGTGGCCTGCCGTGATCGAGTGGAACCGGAGGTCGGCCGACGCCGCGCTCGGGTTCCCGGCCGGCGATGCCGTCTCGCACCACTACGCGCACGCCATGGACTACCTCGTGTACGCGTACCTCCAGGAGGGAGAGGATGTCGAGGCACGAGCGGCGGTGGAGGAGGCGCTCTCCAGGGGGCCCTACCAGGGAACGTTCATCAGCGCGTTTCACCTGGCCGCCATGCCCGCCCGCTACGCGGTGGAACGGAGGGACTGGGCCGCTGCGGCCGCGCTGTCGCCGCTGAGCCCGCCGGACCTGCCGTGGGGCCGCTACCAGTGGGCCGAAGCCCAGACCTGGTTTGCGAGGGGCCTCGGTGCGATCGAGACGGGCGAACTCGATGCAGCGGATCGTGCGCTGGCACGGATGGAGGAGCTACGGGACGCTGCGGCGGCAGCGGGGGAGGGGGCGTTCGCGACCTACATCGACATCGACCTGCGGACCCTGGCCGCCTGGCAGGCGATGGTGAAGGGCGAGCCCGACGTCGCGCTCGGCCTGGCCCGATCCGCCGTCGATCTGGAAGCGACGACGGAAAAGCATCCCGTCACCCCCGGATCCTACCTGCCTCCGAGCGAGGCGCTCGGGGATCTGTTGCTGGCGCAGGGCGCACCTGCCGAGGCGCTGAAGGCTTACGAGCGGTCGCTGGCGACGTGGCCGGGACGGTTTCACAGTCTGATCGGCGCGGCCCGGGCCGCGCGTGAGAGCGGCGACGGCGCCAAGGCGCTCGAATACTACGGCGCACTGGTGGAGATCGCGGGACGATCCGAGCGTGCGGAGCTGGATGAGGCGCGGGTCTTCCTGTCGCAGCACTCCACGTCGGAGCGCCCGTAGCGCGGGCGCCTCCGCCGAGCAGCCGTCTCAGCCCGGCCGTACCGCGAACCCGGCCCAGATCGGAAAGGAGGCCAGGGTCGACCCGCCGAATCGGGCACTGTCGGCGAAGATCAGATACCACCGGCCTCGGAGGAAGACCGCTACCCTCTCCGCGACGCGATAACCGACCGTGGTCCCGATCGGGACCGAGAACCGCGTCTCGGACGCCGGTCGGGGATCCTCGCTGCCGAACTGGATGGTGGTGACCCCTGCGCCGACATCGAACGCCACGACCCAGTTCGACCGTTGGGGGTCCATGGCGTCGAACATGATCGCCGCATCGTAGTGGTACAGCCGGATGTCACGTCCGAGGAACGCCGGATCGACTCCTGGAAACGTCGGGAGGCCGGACGGATCCTCCCCGTGCAGCCATTCGGCGGCGAAATCCGCCCGCAGGCCGACGGAGCGGCCGACCAGGTAACCGAGACCGAGCCCCCCCGAGAAGCCGGCGTTCGACAGGTTGTTCAGGCGACCCGTCGGCAGGCCCACGCCGGCGTACAGATCGAGCACGAACCCCTGCGCCACAGCCGGCGCGGGAGAGAAAGCGAGCAGGGAGAGTGCAGCCAGGACCGGACCCGGCCGGGCCCTTCTGCCGTCAGGGGACATGGTCCCTCCTTTCTGCCGGAACATCGCCGCAGACGGCGTGCCCACGTTCGGAGAGCTCCCGGACAACAGGACAGCCGCTGGACAAGGAACCGAGGCGATGGGCTAGATTTCGCAAGGAAACGATCACCACGCCACTCACACCGGAGAGCCAGTCATGCCTGTTCTCGAGATCGAGGCCTATCGGGTCGGTGTCTCCCGGCGCACGGCCGACGACTTCACGCGGTTCCTGTTCCTGGAGCTCGACCCCGGCTACCAAGGGCCTGGCAGCAGCGGCGTCCGGATCTTCTTCGAGCCGGATCCCGCCGAGGTGGGGCGGAGCGCCGCCGACTTCCTGGTGGTGACTCTGTCCGACGGATACTTCTCGGACATGTACCATCTCCTGCAGACGGAGAAGCCGGTCTTCTTCTCCTGGGGCTTCGAGGACGACGGTGAGCGGATCTCCTGGTGCGACCTGTCGACGACCGAGGAGCCGATCGGAGAGGGGTTCACGGACAGGTCCGATCTCTGACGGGAGCTCGGGCCATGACCCAATACTGGGCGCCGAACGGCAGGCGCGTCAGCCGGAACTCAATGGATCGGAGCCGCGTCGGCGGATCCTTGCTCCGCGTCGGCGGATCCTAGCTCGCCGGCACCGCGAAGATCGCGATGAAGGCGAGAGCGGCTGCGACGACGATCATCCCGGCTCGCTGAAGCGCGGACCGGCTCACACTCATCGCGACCAGGCATTGGAGGAGGTAGTAGAGGGCGAACGCCCGCGATGCGAGAGCGATGATCTCGAACGTGTTCGCTGACCAGGTCAGCATGATGGCGCCACCACCCACTACGAGATAGCCGAACTTCTCCTTCAGATGCTCGTGGGTGACCTCCTCCATGTTGCCGGTGGCCGCCAGCGTGTCGGCGACGGCCGCCGAGAACTGGCTCAGGGCGGCGGCGATGATCAACGGCGCCACCAGAACACCGGCGGCGGCACCCACGAGCTTGATGAGGCTGTTGTCGTCGTATTGACCGCTCAGGGTGTGCAGCACCGGCAGGGCCACCGCCACGAAGACGACGTACACGACGCTCGAGATCCCCTGTGCCCAGCGTGAGGCGCTCACCCGCGTGGCGGCGGGGAAGACCGCACCCAGGTAGCGCGGGGTTTCGAAGCCCTGCACGACGATCAGAGTTCCGGCCACGATGGTCAGCACCTCCCACGGGGTGTGGTCCTTCACCTCGGGCCAGGCGAAGCCCGCCGCGGAGTGCCAGGCCGCCCAGTCGTAGCGCGCGAAGCCCGCGACGACCAGGACGATGATGAGCAGCGTGACGCCGAGCGCCCAGATCTCCAGCTCCTCGAGAACCTTCAGACCCCGGATCACTCCGATCGCCGTGATGCCGACGATCACCGTCGTCGTCAGAAGATTCTCGTGAAACTCGGTGTCGATTCCGAGCCCTCCCAGGACGAAGGCGGAGAGGATGTGGATGTACAAGCAGACCGAGATCACATAGGAGAACACGAGAGCGAGATCCGATGCGCGCTCGAAGGAGAGCGTGGCCTCGGACAGCCGGTCCTGGAGCACGGGCTCCGCGTGCCGAATGTTGAAGCGAATCACGCTTCCCACCGCGTAGGCGAGCGCACAGACGGCCGTCATCGTCAGTGGCGAGTAGATTCCCACCGCACCGGCGAGGATCGGAACGATCACGAGGAAGCCGCTGCCGAAGATGGAAGCCAACGGCGTGCTCGTTGCCGAGATCAGCGCTTTGGGGGGGCTCTTCATGTAGAATGCCTCTGCGGACTGGTGTGAACCTCCCGTAGTCTGAGGGGCCCCTGGACGACGTACAAGTGAGCCCAACTGGCCGAACGTTGTTCACCTCCTCATACTTTCACCGCCACCCGCCACAGCCGCGCTCCCGGGTGGGAGCGGCACCGAGGAGAGGCGACAGCGCGATGCCGATGTGGCTTGACGCTCCGAGCTCGGAGGCTAGTTGACCCACGCAGGAGGGGGACAGGAGGCAGCACCGACCACGGCCGCGCCAACCGCGGCCGAAGCGAACGGACGCCGGCTGCTCGCCCTCTCCCTCGGGGCGGTCGGGGTGGTCTTCGGGGACATCGGCACCAGCCCGATCTACGCTTTCCGTGAGTCCTTCCACACCTCCCACGGGATCGATCCGGTCGCCGCCAACGTCCTCGGGGTGCTCTCCCTCATCTTCTGGTCGCTGATCATCGTCATATCGGTCAAGTACCTCGGGCTGGTGATGCGCGCGGACAATCGGGGCGAAGGCGGAATCGTCGCGCTCACCGCGCTGGTGGCCCCGCCCAAGCCGCTTACCGCGGACGATGTGGAGCCCGAGAGGCGCCGCGACCGCCGGTGGCTCATCAGGATGGCGGGCCTGTTCGGAGCCGCCCTCCTGTACGGGGACAGCATGATCACGCCGGCCATCTCGGTGCTGAGCGCGATCGAGGGTCTGGAGGTGGCGACTCCCGTCTTCCGTCCGTTCGTGATTCCGATCACGGTGGGGATTCTGCTCGCCCTGTTCATCTCGCAGAAGCGCGGAACCGGAGGGCTCGGCGCCGTCTTCGGACCGGTGACCCTCGTCTGGTTCATCTGCCTCGCCGTGCTCGGCCTCTTCCAGCTCGCTCACAACCCCGCGATCCTGGCCGCGATCAGCCCGCACTACGGCTTCGCCTTCTTCGCCCACAACGGACTGCGCGGCTTTCTCGTCCTCGGGTCCGTCTTCCTCGTGGTGACCGGCGGTGAGGCCCTGTACGCCGACATGGGCCACTTCGGCAAGCGGCCGATCCGTCTCACCTGGTTCGCCGTCGTCCTGCCGTGCCTTCTCCTGAACTACTTCGGTCAGGGCGCGATGCTGCTCCGGACGCCGGGGGCCGTGGGCCAACCGTTCTTCCTGATGGCACCCTCCTGGGCCCTCTATCCGATCGTCGCGATCGCCACGGCCGCGACCGTCATCGCCTCGCAGGCGGTGATCTCGGGAGCGTTCTCCCTGACGAGGCAGGCCGTCCAGCTCGGCTATCTGCCCAGGCTGAGGATCCTCCACACCTCGGCCGTCGAGATCGGCCAGATCTACCTGCCGGCGATCAACTGGGTGCTGATGATCGCCTGCATCGGCCTCGTGCTGGGATTTCGCAGCTCGAGCAAACTCGCCGCGGCGTACGGCGTGGCGGTGACGACGGACATGGTGTTCACGACGATTCTGCTCGCAGCGGTGGCGCGCTCACGCTGGGCGTGGGGGGTGTGGATCACGGGGCTGGTGGCCGTTGCCCTCCTGTCGGTGGATCTCTCGTACTGGTTCGCCAACCTTCCGAAGATACCGCACGGCGGCTGGTTCCCCCTCCTCGTCGCGGGCAGCGTGTTCGTCGTGATGACCACCTGGAAACGGGGCCGACGGATCCTGGCCGACCGTTTCCGGGAGCGGGTGATCCCCATGGACGACTTCCTGCTGAAGGTGGCGGCCGAGGAACCGATCCGGATCCCCGGTACGGCCGTGTACATGAACTCGTATCCGTACGGGACGCCCCCTGCCCTTCACGCCAACCTGCAGCACAACAAGGTGCTCCACGAGCGCGTGGTGATCCTCTGCCTGGTCACCGACGAGCGGCCGGTCGTCCTCGCCGATCGTTGTGCGATCGCCGACTTCGGACAGGGGATCTACCAGATCGTGGCGAGATACGGGTTCACCGAGGACCCGAACGTTCCCGACCTGCTGAGCCGCCAGAGACTGGACGGGCAGGGGTTCGATCTCGAGCAGACCACCTTCTTCCTCGGCAGGGAGACGGTGGTGGCCACGCGCCGTCCGGGCGGCATGCTCATGTGGAGGGAGAGACTATTCGCCTGGATGCAGCGCAGCTCCCGAAGGGCGGCCGCCTTCTTCCAGATCCCCTCCGACCGGGTGATCGAGATCGGCAGCCAGATCGAGTTCTAGTCGGGCGGTTCCTTCGCGTCGGCCCCGTTCTCTGACACGCAGATGAACTTTAGCACCAGGCCTGGTGTCAGGTTCGGCACCTCGAGCCCCGACGGCGTCCGTTGCTCACCTGGCGAGGCTACTCCCAGCAGCCACGTCCTCGCGGGGCGGTCTGGCGCGACCTGCTCATACTGCGGTCTGCCGTTCTCATCAACAACGAAACGGAATCGTGCGTCCGTCGCCTCTTGGAAGGCGAAGACCAGGACGGCGGGTCGAGCGTCGAACAGCAGCGCTGTATCCCGAAGCCGCGCAGGAACTATGATGATCAAGAGACCTTTGAGATTTTGATCGATTCGGATCGGGCTTGGCTCGCCCAGGTATTCGTAGATCTGCGCCTCAAGGCGGGTATGGTTTGTAATGTCGAGCGTCCATGCGGTGCAGAGAGCCTCTGTCGTGTCGGCCACTGCCGTGTCGGCCGCTGTCGTGTCGGCCTCTTGTGGCTGTGCTGTTGCCGAGGCAGAGACAACCGTCAGGAAAGCCAGCGGGAGTCCAAAGCGGGACATCATAGCGGCCTCCAGCTTGTCTAGGGATCAGTAAGGTAATCTTCCTCGATCCCCCGAAGCTTTGTGTCGTCACTGGGAGACGCCAGCGAGGCCGCGCAGCGGCCGCAGCTCACCCCCGGGTGAGAGTCGTACCGAGCGCCCGACCCCGTGGATGCGCCCGGGAGGACTCGAACCCCCAGCCTTCTGGTCCGTAGCCAGACGCTCT
>CAZEBA010000013.1:67256-76366 GCA_964510615.1 uncultured Gemmatimonadota bacterium | reverse complement strand
GCGGCTCTGGGTCGTAGACCCCCTGGACGGCACGAAGGAGTTCATCGCGCGGATCGGCGAGTTCAGCGTGATGGTGGGCTTGGCCGAGCGGGGACGGGCGGTGCTCGGCGCCGTGTACCAGCCAGCGGCACGGCGGTTGTTTCTCGGGTGCGTTTCCGCCGGGGCATGGGTCGTCGAGGACCCGGAGGCGGCCGGGCTCTCCTCCCCCCTGCGGATCCGGGGGGCAATGGCCCGTCCCTTGCGGTTGATCCGGTCCCGGTCGCATCCGGACCCGGCGCTCATCGAGCTGGAGTCGCGCCTCGCCCCGGTGAGGGTCGTGGTATCGGGCTCGGTGGGCGTCAAGTGCGCGGCCATCGCCGCCGCCGAGGCCGACCTGTACGTGCACCCGGTGGCGGGCCTCAAGGAGTGGGACACCTGCGCCCCCGAGGCCGTGCTCCGAGCGGCCGGCGGTCGGGTCACGGACTGCGCGGCGGCAGCTCTGCGGTACGGAAAATCGGATCACGTCCAGGGCGGGGGCATCTTCTGCGGACGGCCGGACGTCCACCGACGGGTTGCCCCGATCGTGCGGGAGGTGGCGAACCACCTGTTCGCGACCTGAACCTCGGAAAGGGAACAGAAACGTGGAAGACGGAAAACTGAACCACCGCCCGAAGAACGTCTTCTGGCAAGGCAGTTCGGTCAGGCGAGCGGACCGCGAAGCCCGACGCGGACATCGCGGCTGTGTCCTCTGGTTCACCGGCCTTTCCGCGAGCGGCAAGAGCACGCTCGCCACGCAGGTGGAGGAGCGCCTGTTCGAGGAGGGCTACTTCACGTACGTGCTCGATGGGGACAACATGCGTCACGGTCTCTGTTCCGACCTCGGCTTCAGCCCCGAGGACCGCGCGGAGAACATCCGGCGGGTGGGCGAAGTGGCGAAGCTGTTCGCCGAATCGGGAGCCATCGTCCTAACGGCCTTCATCTCCCCCTATCGGCGGGACCGGCGGCGGGTACGCCAGCTCATGAACCGGGAGGGCGACTTCGTCGAGATCTTCGTCGCCTGTCCACTCGAGGTCTGCGAGCAGCGGGATCCGAAGGGCCTCTATCGGCGCGCTCGAGCCGGCGAGATCCGCGACTTCACCGGCATCGATGCTCCGTACGAGGCTCCGGAGGCGGCCGAGCTCGTCGTCGAGACGCAGGACCGCGGGGTGGCAGAGTGCGTTGATGAGATCATCGGCTATCTGCGACGAGACGGGTACATTGCGGCAACCATCTCGCGAGCCTCCACGGGATGACACGCGGCGACCGAGCACCCGAGGTGCGCTCAGAGGGAACCGACCCCATCGAGCCGTTCGGCGGGCGGCTCGTCGATCGATCCCTCGATCCGGACGGGGCAGCGCAGCTGCGCGCAGACGCCGCTCGCCTTCCCGGCGTAGAGCTCTCGGAGCGCGTCGCCACCGACCTCTACCTGCTGGCGGTCGGCGCGCTGTCGCCCCTGGAAGGCTTCATGGACCGGGGGGCCTACGAGGCCGTCCTCGACCGGATGGCACTGCCTTCCGGACTCCCCTGGACGATCCCGGTCGTCCTGCCGGTGTCGGCAGCCGAGGCGGAGCGTCTGCAGACGGGCGACGTCGTGGCCCTCCGCACCGCTCGCGGGGCCGTCGCGGGCACGCTCGAGGTCACGGACGTCTTCGTGCCCGATCACGAGCGGGAGAGCCGCGTCGTCTACGGGACGACGGATGTCGCGCATCCTGGCGTTGCGGCCATGCGCAGCGCCGGCGCCCGGTACGTGGCCGGGCCGGTCCGCTACGCCGGGATCGAGCCGATCGGTGCAGGCATCGGCCGCGAGGAGGTGCTCACGCCGGCCGAGACGCGCTCGTGCTTCCGCGAGCGGGGCTGGAGGTCCGTCGTTGCCTTTCAGACGCGTAACCCCATCCACCGGGCGCACGAGTACCTGCAGAAGTGTGCGCTAGAGATCGTGGATGGACTGCTGGTCCACCCAGTCGTCGGCGAGACAAAAGCCGACGACCTGCCGGCCGACCTCCGGATGAAGTGCTACCGCGTCCTTCTCGACCGATACTTCCCCGCCGACCGCGTTCTCCTCTCCGCCCTTCCGCTCTCCATGCGGTACGCTGGCCCGAAGGAAGCGGTGTTGCACGCGATCATCCGTAGAAACTACGGCTGCACGCACATGATCGTCGGAAGGGACCACGCGGGGGTGGGCGACTACTACGGCACCTACGACGCCCAGCGGATCTTCGACGAGATCGACCCCGAGGTGCTCGGGATCCGGCCGCTCCGATTCGAGAACGCGTTCTGGTGCCGGGCAACAGGGCAGATGGCCACGAGCAAAACATCGCCCTCCACCGCCGAGGAGCGGGTCGCCCTCTCGGGGACACGGTTGCGCGAGATGCTGGCGCGGGGGGAGCGGCCTCCTCCGGAGTTCACCCGGCCCGAAGTGGCGGAGATCCTGCTGGCCGCCTTCGCCCGGGAGTCGTAACGCGCCGTCCGCGCGTCACTCTGCCTGGCCGCGACCGCGCTCGCGGTACCAGGCGACGAAGCGCCTGATCCCTTCTTCGATGGCGACCCCGGGCCGGTAGTCCAGAAGCCTTCGAGCCTTCGAGATGTCGGCGAACGTGCGCTCGACATCGCCCGGTTGGGCGGGCAGTCGCTCCACGATCGGACTCACGCCGAGCTCGGCGGCGACCAGGTCGATGAGACGCGCCAGCTCGACGGTGTCGCTCTCACCCAGGTTGATGATCTCGAACGTGTCGGGTGACTCCTCCAGGTACCCGATCGAGGCCACGACGCCCTGGACGATGTCGTCGATGTAGGTGTAGTCCCGGCTGCTCGTACCATCGCCGAACTGTTGGATCGGGCGTCCCTCGCTCAGTAGCCGGGTGAAACGATGGATCGCCAGGTCGGGTCGTTGGCGCGGGCCGTAGACCGTGAAGAAGCGCAGGGCTACGACCCCCAACCGGAACAGGTGGTGGTACGTGTAGCAGAGGAGCTCGGCCTGCCGCTTCGTCGCGGCGTAGGGCGAGATCGGCTGTCCGACCGGATCCTCCTCCGAGAACGGCAAGCGGGAGCTGTTTCCGTACACGGAAGAGGAGGAGCCGAACACGAAGCGGCGGACCCCCGCTTCGCGCGCGTACTCCAGGAGCTCGTGCGTGCCCCGGACGTTCACGTCCTGGTAAAGAAACGGCCGCTCGATCGATGGCCTTACGCCCGGCCGCGCCGCCAGGTGCACGATGCAGTCCGGCGGATCGGGCACGGCGGTGCGCAACAGATCCCGGTCCCGAATATCCCCTTCCACGAGCCGGAAGGCCGAGTGACCGACCGCCGCCGCCAGGTTGTCCCGCTTCACGGCCGGATCGTAAAAATCATCGAAGCTGTCCAGCCCGAGCACCTCGGCTCCGCTGGCGAGAAGCCGTTCTGTCAGGTGGCTGCCGATGAAGCCGGCCGCGCCGGTGATGAGGATCCGCAATGCTTCACGCTTTCCGTTAGCGCCGGCCGCCGGCCGACCGTTTACCCCGGAACGACCTTCTCGCCGGCATCGGTGGCCACGTCCAGGTGCTCCGGTCGGGCAGCCGACAGCCGACGAAGATCCGCGTCCACCATCATCCGGATCAACTCCTCGAATCCCACTTCGGGCCTCCAGCCGAGCTCGCGCCGGGCCTTGGCCGCATCAGCACAGAGCTGCTCGACCTCGGCCGGTCGAAGCAGGGCCGGGTCCTCGACCACGTGGTCGCGCCAGTCCAGGTCCAGATGGGCGAACGCGACCTCCACCAGATCCCGCACGGAGTGCATCTTGCCCGTGCCGATCACGTAGTCGGCCGGACGGTCCTGCCGGAGCATTTGCCACATCGCTCGGACGTAATCGCGCGCGAAACCCCAATCCCGCTTCGCGTCGAGGCTGCCCAGCCGCAGCTCCGATCTCAGGCCGAGTCGGATCGACGCCGCTCCGTGGGTGACCTTCCGGCTGACGAACTCCAGCCCCCGCCGTGGGCTTTCGTGGTTGAACAGGATGCCGCTGACCGCGAACAGGTCGTAGCTCTCCCGGTAGTTTACCGTGATGAAGTGTCCGTAGACCTTGGCGACCCCGTACGGGCTGCGAGGATAGAAGGGCGTCGACTCGTTCTGCGGGCTGACCGCGACCTTTCCGAACATCTCGGAGGACGACGCCTGGTAAAAGCGGATCGACGGATCCACGTGGCGAATCGCCTCGAGCATGCGGGTAACGCCCAGCGCCGTGAACTCCCCGGTCAGCAGCGGCTGCTTCCACGACGTCGGCACGAAGGACTGGGCCGCCAGGTTGTATACCTCCCGCGGCCGTACCTCGTCGAGCATCGACACGATCGACAGCTGGTCCAGCAGATCGGCCTGATGAAGCGTGATGCGATCCGCGAGGTGCTCGATTCGCTCGTACCTGTCGGCCGAGGAGCGGCGGACCATGCCGTGCACCTCGTACCCCTCCGCCAGCAGCAGCTCGGCCAGGTAGGAGCCGTCCTGTCCCGTGATACCCGTGATCAGTGCGATCATGCTTCGTCTTCGTGCTTCGGGCGAATGCTCCAGGTGGCCCCGGACGGCCATCCGACGATTCCGCCGGCAAGTGCAGCTTCCAGCCGGTCAAGCATTATGCGGGTACCGACCCCGGCCAGGAAAGACCTGCCAACTATAAGACCCTGAAAACAAACGGCTTGTGGGCATGTATCGGCTGGTCCGGTCTGCTACCGCGCTCGCCCGCGGAGGAAGCGGAGGCGCTGGCCAGGGACATAGAGGCCCGCTCCTCGGACCAAAGAATACGCGACACGGGTCACCCGCCACCTCATGGAGGTCGAGCAGGCGATCGGGAGCGCTCCGGAGCCGAGCGCGGACTGCGCGAGCTGGCCTCCGACCTGGTGGCCCGACTCGACGCGCACGCTCTGCGCCGGCCCCGGCGCCCGAACGGGCTCTCAAGCCCTGGCGCCACTCCCCTGACGTCCCTCAGTTTGGTGGGTCCCGCTGTCCCGCCGAATCCGCGCCGGACAAGCACGCTGCCCATGCCCCGACGATCTCCGGTTCCAGAATGGGTGCCGGCGGACCTGCCGACCGCACCCGGTGTCTACCGCTTCCTCGGAGAGCGAGGCGAGCCGCTCTACATCGGCAAGAGCGTGAATCTTCGGAGGCGTGTGCGCGGTTACTTCTATGGCGGAGGTCCGGACGGACGCCTGGCCGACCTTCGACTCCTGGCGCGGGGCCTCACCTACCGACGCACGGGAAGCGACCTGGAGGCGCGGCTGCTGGAAGCCCAGGCGATCCTGGCGCACCGGCCTCGCTTCAACCGGGCGATCAAGAATCGCTGGCGCACATGGTTTCTGGAAGTCGATGAGAGTATCCCGTTCCCTCGCCCACGTGTCGTGCGCCGGGTCCGACATCCTTCGGCGCGCTACTTCGGACCTTTCGCCAGCCGTCACGCTCCCGTCGAGATCGCCCGCCTCGTCGAGGACCTCTTCGGGCTCCGTAGCTGCCCGGGTCCGATCCGGCCGGACGCGAACGGCTCGGCCTGCCTCCGCCATCAGATCGGAAGGTGCGCGGCACCGTGCATCGGAGCCGAGAGCCTCAACCGCTACCGCCAGCGGGTCCGCGACGCGATCCGCGTGCTCGACGATCCCCAGCAGGCACGCTGGCTGCGCTCCCGCCTCCTCAGGGAGTCGACCGAGCCGGCGCTGTCGGCATCGACCCGCTCCCCCGACCCACGACGGAGGCTGGCGTGGCTCGACGAGCTGGAGGCGTTTCGCACCGCGCTGACATCACCGTCCAGGCAGCCGTCGCTTCTCGCCATCCTTCCACATCACCGGCCGGAGCTGCGGGTCTTCCTGCCGGTGGCACTGGGAAAGGCGCTGCCGATGCGGGTCGCCGGCTGGCGGTTCGGTGCCGTCGACCGAACGGTGGCCGACGCGTGTTATGCGATCCGGGTGAGCGAGCTGGGCATGCACTCAGCACGGACGCCCCACGAGCTGGTGGCCGGCTTCATCGTGCGTCGCTGGCTCGACCATGGAGCGCCGGAAGGACAGGTCTTCGACCTGGGTCGGGTGACCGACGAAGAGATCCTCCGCTCGACACGGGCCGCCCTGGACCCGGGTGTGAGCACGAGGCGAGTAGAGTGCGCCAGCTAGCCCGTTCTCAAGGATCGCGCTCGGGTGGACGTTCCGGACCGGCAGGCGCGGCGGGCAGAAGGGTCGACACGACACCCGGCTCCGTCTCCCATGCATCGAAGGACTCCGCGTAGCGAAGGCCCCACCTGCGTCCCGTCTCCGCCAGTCGGGCTTTCAGCCAGCCGGGGTGGCCGAAGCCGACCCGTTCCTGGTAGAAGCGGCCGAGCTCCAACACCCCCTCCAGGTGTGGCTCCACGTCCACCACCACGGCCGGCAGCGTCGAGTGGTGTCCGCGAAAGGTGAACACGGGCACCGCAGCCCGGTGCGGGTCGGCCGGCCGCACGACTCTGTCGATGCGGGCGAGCGTGATCGCATCACGCACGATGCGACCGCAGGCTTGATGGTCCGGGTGGCGCATGCCGCGAATCCAGGCTTCGCCCCAGGTCACGACGGCATCCGGCCGAACCCGGACCATCACGGCGGCCACCTGGCGGGCCGCGTCGGGTGTCGCCTCCAGCTCCGTATCGGGAAAGTCGAGGAAGATCGTATCCGCGCCCAGCATCCTTCCCGCCTCCCGGCCCTGTTCCGTCCGGAGCTTCGCCACCTCCTCGGTCGGGATGTCACCCAACGCATCGCTCATCTCCCCTCTCGTCAGCCAGAGGATCACGACGCGGTCGCCTCGCGCGCGCTGGGCGAGGATGCTACCGGCAGCACCGATCTCGTCATCGGGATGGGCCACGGCCACCAGCAGCGTCCGAGGCTCACTCACGGCTCACCTGTGGCTGGCGCTCGATCACCTTCCATGCCCAGGGTGTCGGAGTCGGTCGAGGCAGCCAGCAGCCGACCGCCTCTCATCCAGCCGCCATTGTAGCGGTTGTCGCGTCGGGCAACAGGGAGCCGGGAGCGCACGGCTGGCCCCGGCGAGCCGGCGGTGCCCGGCTTGCCGGGGGACAGGGGAGGCGCATTATCTTGCGCCCGTTTCGCATGCGCGCGACACCGACCACGCCCCGGCTCCCGCGGCGTGCTCCGCCCTGGTACCACCCGGTCGTCGAATGCCCAACGTGCAAACGTTCCTCAACGAGCTGGCGGTGGCGGTGCAAAAGCACGCCATGTACCCACCCGGACATCCGGCGCTGCGGACCGTATCGTCCGACCTCGCCTCGCACCTCGATGAGCTTCTCGATGAGCTTCTCGACGAGCAGGGCACGCTCTCCATCCAGCTTGCCAAGGGTCGGTTGACGGTCAATGGCGTCGAGATCCGACCGGGCCGGGCGCTGCTCGACTCGCTGGCCGCGCGCCTGCATGACCACCAGATCGCCGGCCTCCACCTGCAGCACGGCGCCACCGACGACGAGCTGGACGACCTGATTCGCTCTCTCGCCCTCGATCCGGACCGGAGCGAGCGGCCGATCGGGCTCGAGCCGGCCGACCGCCGGCCGGCGTGGGCGCGTATCCGCCTTGATCCCGTCGAGTACGACGCGCTCCGTCTGGGCGAGGAGACGGCGGCCGACGAGCTGCCGGCGTCCCGCGAGCCGGAGCCGTCCCGCGAGCCGAAGCCGCGTGGGAAGATCGACCGGGGTTTCCGGCTGGCAGCCGAGGCTCTCTCCGACGTCGAGCTGCCACCGGAGCTGCTGGAGCTCGTCGGGCAGATCAACGAGTCGATCGACGACCCGGGAGCAGCCGCCCAGCTCGCCGCCCTGCTGCGGGAGGTCCGAGCCGAGGACCTGCGCCAGCTGCTCGGCTCGCAGGACGCGGCCTTCGCAGCCAGGCTCGTTCGACGAGCCACCAGCCAGCTCAATCCGCGGGCCGTGGTCGATCTGGTGGAGGCCGCCGCCGCCAGCGAGACCCGCCCTGTCGCGCCGTGGCTCCTCAGGCTGCTCACCAAGCTCGCCTATTATGGCGAGGGCGCAACCGGTCAGGACACCTCCGATAAGGACCACGCGCTGCGGGAAGTCGTGCACGATCTGGTCGACGACTGGCAACTCGCGGACCCCCGTCCCGAGGCCTACGCCGGCGCGTTGGACCAGCTGACGCGAGCCACCGCCGGTCGGCCACGGGAGGGAGCCCGTCCGTATTTCGCCGACCGCCTGGTGATGATGGGCCTGGAGCTGGAGATGATGGGACGGATGGTCGTGCTTGCCCTTCAGGAGCTTCGCGGCAGCCGGTTGAGCGAGGTGTTGGGGCTGCTCGAGGCGGCAGCGGACGACAACCGGGTGGCGCAGGCGATGTGGAGCCAGGTCGCCACGGCGGAGACCCTCGCCCGCGTACTGGAGAACGGGACCCCCAAGTTCGATACCATCGACCGTCTCCTTCCGCACGTCGGGCTGGGCGCCGCCGGGCCGCTCCTCGACGCACTGGTGGCGTCCTCGGATCACGCGGTCCGCATCGAGCTCGGGCGCCGGCTGGTCCACATGGGGTCGGTGATCGCGGGAGCCGTCGTCTCCCGCCTCGAGGCGGCAGGTCCGGATGCGACCGCCGCCCTGTTGGCGATACTCAACGAGCTGGGTATCCACCCGCACGGTCTGGCGCTCGAGCCCTTCTTCGGCGATCCCGCTCCCACGGTTCGCGCCGAGGCGTACCGGCTCGCGACGCGATCCGGCCGGGAAGTGGAGGCCATGATCCGGTACGCCCTGGCGGAGACCGATCCCCGGCTGCTCGCCATCGGACTCGCCGCCTCCGATCGAGTGCTGCCTCCCGAAGCCGGAGCGATGCTGGAGCCGCTGGTGTCGAACCCCGACCTGCCGGTACAGCTTCGAGTCAAGGCCGTCCAGGCGCTGTCGCGGTGCCGGGACGAATCGGCGCTGGATGCGCTCCTCCGGGTCGCGACCCGACGACGCTGGCTCGTGCGGCGCACCCTGGCTCCGCCGGACCCCGTGGTGCTCGAGGCCCTGCAGTGCATTCGAGCCGAGTATCGTTACCTGCCGAAGGCGCGTGATCTCCTCGAGGAAGCGGAGCGATCGGAGCATCGTTCGATTCGGATCGCGGCCGGGGCGGAGA
>CAZEBA010000013.1:0-67156 GCA_964510615.1 uncultured Gemmatimonadota bacterium | reverse complement strand
AGACGGACGCCAGAGCGAAGGGCGGCGGAGGGAACGACGGCAGCGAAGGGCGGCGAAGCGGAGATCCACGGCCATGACCGTCGCCGCCGACTTCCTCATCTCGCTCGGACACGTCCTGTCGGCGGCGGGTCTGTACGGCGTGGAACATCCGGCCTACCGATCCGCGAGGGAGAGGGCGTTTCGGTCCCTGTCGAGGCTACTGGATACCGATTCCAACCCCCGCTTCTCCTTCCTGGATGCGGAGGTCATCTTCGCGAACCGGCGGTTGCGAGAGGTTCGCGACTGGCCTTGGGCGGAAACGCTGGTGCGGAGCGGGGCAGAGCGAATCGAGTTCTCTCGCGGGTTGGAACCGGCAGAGTTCGACCAGCTGCTGGAGGGCCTCCTCCGCACGTTGGACCGGGAGCGGGGAGATCGGGAGCCTCGCCGCATCGAGCTGCCCCACGCCCGAGTCGGCCCCATCGCCAAGGAGGAGGCGGAGCGGCTGCGGGAGTCGGACGACACCGAGCCCGAGCTGCCACGACCGGATGTGGACGAGGAGACGCAGGCGATCGACTATCTGTTCGACCAGGCCAGCTCCCGTGGGCTGGTCTCGCTGGCCGTGGCCCGGGCGGTGATTCAGTCGCTGTCGGTCGTACTCCAGTACGGCAGACCGCTAATGGAACTGCTGGTTCCGGTGCGCAGCCACGACGAGTACACGACGGTGCACTCGCTGAACGTGTCGACGCTGTCGATGGGACTGGCCGAGGCGGCCGGAGTCCCCCGGAACGACATCCGCAGCATCGGCGAGGCCGCGCTCCTGCACGATCTGGGAACGGCGGTCACACCGACCGAGGTACTCCAGAAGCCCGGAAAGCTCACCCCGGAGGAGTGGGATACCATCAAGAAGCACCCGGAGGACGGTGCGAAAATGATTCTCCGTTCGGGGGCAGCGACCGATTTCGCCGCCGTGGTCGCCTACGAGCACCATCTCACATGGCAGGGAGGAGGATACCCGAAGCTTCGCTACCCCAGGCGTCCACATCCCGTAAGCCAGATGGTACAGATCTGTGACATCTTCGATGCGCTCCGTACCGAACGCCCGTTTCGTGGACCCTGGCCTGTCGAGAGGATCCTGGCCTATTTCGGCGAGTTGTCGGGAAGCGATCTCAACCCCGACGTGCTGGCCGTCTTCGACGGGATGCTGAGGCGACAGGAAGGGCCGGGGCCGGAGGCGGAGGGGTCGGAGGCCCACCTCGGGCCCTCCCGGGTGCGGGAGACGGTGGCGGGAGGCGATCAGACGGGCCCGGATACGGGGGAGACGGCCGACACGACGGAGAACGCGCGATCCGGAGACATCACCGGCGGAGCAGGGGAACCTGCCGGGCGCGCCGACGACGGTTAGCTCAGCCGTCCGCCGGACCCTCGAGCCAATCCTCGATGAGCCTCCGCGCGATAGAGATCGGAGGCGGCAGCCGGACCCGGCCCGAGCCGATCCGCTGGCGCAGCTCTTCCCTTCGAAACCAGCGTGCCTCAGCGAGCTCGTCCGCATCCAGGACCGGCTCCACACGATCCGCGTCGGCCATGAAACCCAGCATGAGAGAGGACGGGAACGGCCACGGCTGGGAGGAATGGTAGCGAACCGATCGCACCGTCACGCCGACCTCCTCCCGGACCTCCCTGGCCACGGCCTCGCCCGCACTCTCTCCGGGTTCGATGAAGCCGGCCAGCGTGGAGAACATCCCGGTCGGCCAGTCGGCTCGCCGTCCGAGGAGGCAGCTGTCTTCGTCCCGGACGAGGACGATGATCGCGGGATCCGTGCGGGGAAAATGGAGCTCCTGGCAGTCGTCGCTGACGCAGCGCCGGACGTGGCCGCCGTCGGTGCTTTTCGTTTCACTGCCGCAGCGTCCGCAGAAGAGATGGCGGCCGTGCCAGTGAGCCATGCCCCGGGCATACGCCAGGAGCGCTCCTTCGGCCTGTCCGAGCCGCGCGCCGATCCGGCGAAGATCCGCGAACTCGGCCGCGGCGAGCTCCAGGGTCGCCAACGGGTCGTCGAGCGCGGAGAGGTCGACGGCGAAGCAGGCCGCGCTGCCCTCGAGGCCGAGGAAGATCGCCCCGACCCCGTCGTCCGGGATCTCGATAGCGTCGGGGGACAACCGGACCGCGGTGGGCGTGTCGCCCGTGGTGACGAGGTTGCGGGAGCGCCACACGGGCAGTATCCGGCTCTCCGGGTCGAGGAGGCGATCGGCCAGCCACGCCGCATCCCGGCGACGCTCCGGCGCTCGATCCAGAGGCCCGGCCGCGAGAGGGTTGGGGGACACGCCGGGACGGTTCATCGTTCGCAGCCAGCCGAGCCCGGAAGGAACAGCCGGCGCGGGCGGCCAACGGGGCG
The DNA here is from genome assembly GCA_964510615.1 of uncultured Gemmatimonadota bacterium. Classification (GTDB taxonomy): domain Bacteria; phylum Gemmatimonadota; class Gemmatimonadetes; order Palauibacterales; family Palauibacteraceae. Next base: position 64,788 of record CAZEBA010000013.1, on the reverse strand, counting down.
CCAGAGATGAGCGAAAGCCGAAGGATCGAGCGCGGAGGGCGGCCGGATCTCGTCACCTTCGACTGCTACGGCACGCTCATCGACTGGCGCAACGGAATCGCCGACGCCTTCGACGAAGCGGTGCCGGGAGCCCGCCACATCCCACGCGACCGTCTCTTCGGCGCCTACGCGGAGGCGGAGGCGATGGTGGAGCGCGGCCCGTACCGCCCGTATCGTCAGGTGCTCGAGGCAGCGGCGTCCGGCGCCGCGACGCGGCTGGGGCTTCGGGTGCCCTCGGCCCGCCGCTCGTTCCTCGCCGAGGCTCTTCCGTCGTGGCGCCCCTTCCCGGACACGTCGCCCGCGCTCGAACGCCTGGCCGGCCTCGGCCTCCGTCTTGGAATCCTGTCGAACATCGACGACGATCTCCTTGCGAGGACCCTCCAGCACTTCACCGTCTCCTTCAGCCCACTGATCACGGCCGAGAGGCTCCGAAGCTACAAGCCCGCTCCGGGGCACTTCAACCGGGCCCTCCAGGTTTGCGGCGGCCTAGCGAATCGCATCGTGCACATCGCCGAGAGCTCCTTCCACGACATCCAGCCTGCGCGGCAGCTCGGGATCCGCGCGATCTGGGTCAACCGCACCGGCGCACCGCCGGCCGGAGAACTCCGGCCGAGCGCCGAAGTCGGAGATCTCGCCGCGGCCGCTGCCTGGGTCGCCCGACTTTCGGCCGCCACCCCATCCGATCCATCTTGAGCGATCGCAGGTGCTTGCATAGGTTGGGGTTTTATAATTAGAATTAGAATCTAATTCTGTTCCATCCCATGACCATCGGACTACACCTTCTGACCTATGGTCCGTTACGAGTCGGCGACCGCCTCCGTACGCGGCGCCCGGCCGCCGAGGCAGGCGCGAAGCCGCCAGACGTTGGAGCGCATCCTCGCGTCCGTCGAGGAGCTCCTGGAAGAGCGACCGTTCGCTGCGCTCACGGTGTCCGAGATCGTTCACCGCAGCCGGACCTCGGTGGGCGCCTTCTACGCCCGCTTCCCCGCCAAGGAGGCGCTGCTGCCGGCCCTGTATGCTCGTCGCATCGCCGGGGAAAGCCCGGATCGGAGCCGCGAGTATTTGGCCCAGTTTGCCGCTCGTCGGATGCCCTTGGAGCAGCGCGTGCGGGAGGTGGTCGGGCAGATGGTCGCCCATCATCGAAGGCATCGGCGGTTGCTGCGGGAGATCGCGGGTCTCGATGGAGCGAGCGCAGAGGCCGCGGCTCGCGAGATCCGTACCCATCGTGACGTCTTCCACGGAGGCTGGGCCGAGGCGCTGCAGTCGCACGCCGGGGAGATCACCCATTCCGACGCCGAGCGGGCCGTCCGGTTCGCCCTCTTCCTGGCAGCGGCCGCCTGCCGGGAAGCTTTCGTCCTCGGCGTTCCCCGAGCCGGCGAGGCGTTCGAGGGCGAGCTGGCGGATGATCTCGGCCGCGCGATACTCGCCTACCTGACGGGGACTCCGTCGGATCGATAGTCCCGTCAGCTCACGGGAGAGGAAGCCGGCTTCCGCCGCCGCATGGCCACCGGCTCCTCCGGCGCCAGCACCCAGGTCATCGAATGCAGACGACGAGGGCGAGCATCCCGAGCGCCGATCGGCGGACGGTCTTCCTCGTGCTCAAGCTCGGCATCGGCGTGGAAGATCTCCAGAATGCGCGCGAGCAAGGAGTTCAGCTCGGAGAGCTCGGACTCGCTCACCCACCCCTTCAGGCGAGCCGCCCAGAGGTTTCTCCGCTCTCCCTCGACGACCGCCAGCTCCGGCCGGAAGCCCGAGCCGAAGTCGCGCAGCGCGCTTCGCAACATCGAGGCGACGACCCGGTTCACCGCGCGGACGTTCTCCGCATCCGCCGGATCGTACGCGAGTCGGAGGGGTCGTCCCGGAACGTCGAAGACGGCCTCTGTCCGGCGGCCGGAGCCGCGCGTGCCTTGCCTGATCAGTAGGCCCACGCGCAGGAGCTTTCGAACGTGGTAGTAGAGGGAGTCGGGGCGGCGGCCCATCAGGCCGGCCATCTGACGCACCGAGCAGGGGCCGCCCCCTCCCACCAGGTCGACGATCTCCTGACACACCGTCGACTCGAGCGCCCTGAGCTGCTCCGCCCGCTGGATCGAGTATTCGCCCTTCCCGGCTACCGGCACCGCCTCGCCTCCTTGGCCATCGCTGAAATGAATAGACATTTTTTCATCGATTCGGCCGGGCCGCAAGAACCGGACGGACCACGGTCGGCGGGCAACGCCTACCCGGCGCCTGTGGTGGACCTCGAACATTCCTCTGCCGTTGGGTGCCGCACACGCGAAACGTCGCCCCGTGGAACCTGGTCGGCACGCCGGAAGCGGGGGTGGGCCGCGTACTGGCGCAGATCCGTCAACACCAACCTCCGCTTCGGCTTAGGAGGGCCTGTCCTGTCCTTTTTCACCCGCCGCCCTCCACCGGACCGGAGCCGGTTGGGCGGTTCGGTTCTTGCTGCCTGAATACCGGATCGCCCCTCACCAAGGAGGAAGGAATGTCCGCCGTACATCCCCGGGCCCGCCCGCTGTTGGCCGTCACCCCGCTGCTGGTCGCGGCGCTGTCGCTCACCGGCTGCGACGCCAATACCCAGCCGGAGACGGGCCGGCTCGACGTCATCCTCAGTCAGACGTCCGGCGGCCTGTCGGCCCGCCTGGCCGCCGTCGCGGAGGCCGAGGCCACGGCCGCTGGAGTTCCGCTCGAAAGCATCGAGTCGATGATGATCACCGTAACGTCGATCTCCGTGCATGGGGTCGGGCTGCAAGGCGAGGACGGGACGGACGACGGGGCGACCGAAGGTGAGGGCACCGAGAGCGAAGGCGAGGACACCGAGAGCGAAGGCGAGGACGGAAGCTCCTGGATTCCCATCGCCCTGCCGGAGGGCGGCGTGACCGTCGACCTGATCGGAATGTCGCCACAGGAGATCGGTAGCGCCGACGTGCCCGGAGGGAGCTACAACCAGGTCCGCCTCTTCTTCAGCGTGTCGACCATCGTGTTCTCGGAAGATGTGAGTGTCGGAGGCGGCGATCCGTACGTTGCCGGCACGACCTACGAGCTCGAGGTCCCGAGCGGCGCAACCAGTGGCATCAAGGTGCAGACCGGGATGTTCGACGTGCCGGCCGGTGGGACGGAATCCGTCGGCCTGGTCGTCGATCTCACGAACTCAGTGAAGAACGTCACCGCCAATCAGAAACGGATCAAGATGACACCGGTGATCGTCGGCGTCGTGGGGTCGACCGACACCTAGAGCTCCCTCCGCGACCTGAGATGGGACCTCAGATCGCGGCCGCTCGCTCCGCAGGCGCGACCTCGTGCAGACGACCCGTGGTCACATCGAAGACGAACCCCCGGACGCGTTCCTGGCGGGAAAGGAACGGGCTCGCTTCGATGCGGGCGATGGAGTGGCGCACGTCCTCGAACGGGTCCCCGAACGCTTCGAGCGCAAACGACGGACGGACCCCGGTCTCGCTGTAGATCTGCCGTTTCACTTCGTCGTCCTGAAAGGTGAGCATGCCGCAGTCGGTGTGGTGGAGGAGCATGATCTCACCCGTCCCGAGAAGGCGCTGCGAGATCAGAAGCGACCGGATGACGTCGTCGGTGACGACACCGCCGGCGTTCCGAATCACATGTGCCTCGCCATCCTCGAGTCCGAGCAGGTCGTACACATCCAGCCGGGCGTCCATGCAGGCTACCACTGCAAGTCGTAAAGAGGGTGCCATGGGCAGCTCGGCTCCGCTGAAAGCGGCGGCGAATCGCTCGTTGTTGCTCAGCAGCTTGTCGATGGCGGTCATCGTGTGTCTCCTGACGCTGGTTCCTGGACGGAGCATGAGACGGTGCCCGACTCGCGCGCCCCGCTGCCGCAGTACGCAGCGGCGCCGGTCACACCGTGTTCGCTGAGAGGTCTCTCGGGTGGGATCGCTGCGGGTCAGCCCGCCGCAGGCGGGCGGGTCAACCGCTGATCGGCCCGCGCCTCGGAGTCAACCGCAGATTGGCGACCGAGCGCCCGGGCTCGACACCCGAGAGCCGGTACAGGCGGTTCGGGGGGACGTACCGAAGACGGGAACGTCGCTCGTGTGCCTCATGCCAAACCGATAACCGATCCCGACCGGTGCGAGTTCCCGCTCGCCCCCTATGGCTCGCGTGCGCCGTCGGGCGCCGCGAACGGAGTCAGAACAGTCCCACGACCCGTCCTTCCGGATCCACGCTCATGCCGGCGGCTGCCGGGCGCTTCGGCAGTCCGGGCATCGTCAGCATGTCGCCCGTCAGCGCCACGACGAATCCGGCACCCGCGGATGGCGTCACGTCACGAACCGTGATCCGGAACCCTGTCGGCCGACCCAACAGGGCCGGATCGTCACTGAGCGAGAACTGGGTCTTCGCGATGCAAACGGGCAACCCGCCGAGCCCGATCGCCTCGAGTTGCTCGATGGACTTGCGGGCGGCACTCTGGAAGTCGACGCCGTCGGCGCCGTATACCTCTCGCGCGACCGTCTCGATCTTCGCATCCAGCGCCATGCCGAGCGGGTAGATCGGCTCGAACTCGGCCGACTCGCTCTCGAGCGCGGTGAGCACCGCATCGGCCAGCGGAAGAGTGCCCTCGCCTCCGCGAGCATGCCCGTCCGACCGAGCGACGGGTACTCCCATTTCGCCGCAGGCCTCCTCCACCGCTGCGAGTTCCGCCTCGCTATCCGAGGCGAAGCGGTTCAGGGCCACAACCGGCGGTACGCCGAACTTCCGCACGATATCGACGTGGGCGGCCAGATTCGGCAGCCCCAGGCGCACCGCCGCTGCGTCCTCCAGGGCCAGCTCGGTCTTGGGCACGCCGCCATGCATCTTGAGCGACCGGACCGTGGCGACCACCACCGCCACATCAGGCCTCAACTCTCCCACCCGGCACTTGATGTCGAAGAACTTCTCGGCGCCGAGATCGGCGCCGAAGCCCGCCTCGGTGACGACGACGTCGCCCAGCCGGATTCCGGCGTGGGTGGCAATCAGGGAGTTGCACCCGTGGGCGATGTTGGCGAACGGCCCACCGTGGATGAAGGCTGGCGTGCCTTCGAGCGTTTGAACCAGGTTCGGTGCCAGCGCGTCGTTGAGCAGCAGCGTCATCGCGCCGGCGGCTTCGAGCTCCCCTGCTCGCACCGGGCGTCGGTCGCTCGTGTAGCCCACGATGATCCGGCCCAGTCGGGCCTCCAGGTCGTCACGGCCCGTGGCCAGAGAGAAGATCGCCATGATCTCGGATGCCGCGGTGATGAGAAACCCGTCTTCGCGCGGCACCCCACTCCCGGGACCCCCGAGGCCGATCACCGATTGGCGAAGGGCCCGGTCGTTCATGTCGACGGCCCGCTTCCACGTGATGCGCCGCGGATCGAGCTCCAGCGGGTTCCCCTGGTGCAGGTGGTTGTCGAGCATCGCCGAGAGAAGCGCGTGAGCCGAGGTGATCGCATGGAAGTCGCCGGTGAAGTGGAGGTTGATGTCCACCATCGGCACCACTTGCGAGTATCCCCCACCGGCGGCCCCGCCCTTGATCCCGAATACCGGCCCGAGGCTCGGCTCCCGCAGGCAGAGGGACACCTGCCTGCCCCGCAGCCCGAGGGCGTCGGCCAGGCCTACGGCCACCGTCGTCTTCCCCTCTCCGGCCGGCGTCGGGCTCGTACCCGTGACGAGAACCAGCCGGCCGTGCTTCGATTCCCGCTCGGCCAGAGCCTCCAACCGAACCTTGGCCTTGTGTCGGCCGAAGAGCTCCAGATCGCTTTCACCAAGCCCCAACCTGGCGCCGATCTCGGTGATCGGGGACAGAGAGGCTTCCTGGGCGATATCTACGTCGCTACGCATGGCGTCCATTCCTCCATTCGTGTGTGGGAGGCGACGTTACGCGGGCGAGCCTGCGATTTCAACCGAAAAACGGGAGGGCGCCCGCCAGCCACGAGACGCCGGGGATCTCGACCACACAGCACGTTCCCTCAGCTGGCAAACGGAGACGACGGGGGCGAGCGGGTATCCCCGAACGCAACCGGCTCAGGCGGCGATCTGCGAGAGGATGACCGGCAGCCGACGGCCGCCCCAGCTGCCCGGCGCCGGCTCGAACACGCCCGGACAGGGCGTCCCGCAACGGGAGCAGGCGCCGCCCGTCCTCAGATTCCAGTGCAGGAGGCGGTAGCCGTCACGGCCGATCAGCAGCGACCCGCAACGGTGACAGTACGTGCTCTCGCCTTCCCTGTCCCTGACGTTGCCGACGTACACGTACCTCAATCCAGCGTCCATCGCGAGGCGGCGGGCTCGTACGAGCGTGCTCGCCGGGGTGGGCGGGCGATCGCGCATCTTCCAATCGGGGTGGAAGGCGGTGAAGTGGACTGGCACCTCCGGCCCGAGACGCTCGGCGATCCAGCCGCATTCCCGTCCGATCTCCTCATCGGAGTCGTTCTCGCCCGGGATCAGCAGGGTGGTGATCTCGAGCCAGACCCGTGTCTCGTGCCGCAGGTACTCGAGGGTCTCCAGGACAGGTCCGAGGGCGCCGGCGCACACCCTCCGGTAGAAGCGGTCCGTGAACGCCTTGAGGTCCACGTTGGCCGCATCCATGTTCGCGTAGAACTCGGCCCGCGGCTCCGGGCTCACGTAGCCCGCCGTCACGGCCACGGATCGAATGCCGCGCTCGCGGCAGGCTGCCGCCACGTCGACCGCATACTCGTGGAAGATCACCGGATCGTTGTAGGTGAAGGCGACGCTCCGGCAGCCCAACCTCGCCGCCACGGCGGCAATTCGCTCGGGCGCGGCCTCGTCGGCGAGGGTATCCATCTCCCTGGACTTGGAGATATCCCAGTTCTGACAGAACTTGCACGCCAGGTTGCAGCCGGCAGTTCCGAACGAGAGGATCGGCGTCCCGGGCAGGAAGTGATGAAGAGGCTTCTTCTCGATCGGATCGACACAAAAGCCGCTCGAGCGGCCGTACGTCGTCAGGACGACCCGGCCGCCATCATTGGCCCGCACGAAGCACAAGCCCCGCTGGCCGTCGCGCAGCCGGCACTCGCGCGGGCAGAGATCGCACTGCACCCGGCCATCGGGTAGGGCGTGCCAGTACTCGGTCGGATGGAGGCTCAGGTCCACCGGATCCTCCCGGACGGCCGGGAAACCGGCAGGCGACGATCCAGTCGCAGCCCCAGTGCACCGGCGATCCGGCTGGCCGCCGCCAACTCCCCGGACTCGATACGCCGGCCGAGCTCCCCGTACCGCCCACCACCCACTTTCCCGGCCGGACGGTACTGGTCCATCAGATTCACGTAGGTATCGGACCCCAGCTCCGCTGCGATCCACTCCAGAATCGCCCGGGTCTCGTCCAGGCAACCCGGCATCAGGAGATGTCGGACGAGAAGCCCCCGGCGGGCGAGACCGTCATCGTCGATCGCCAGCGGACCCACCTGTCGGTGCATCTCCTTCAGCGCCGCTCTGGCCGTCTCGCCGTAGTCGGCCGCCATCAAGTAGGAGCGGCTCCGCTTCTCCGACCAGAGCTTGAAGTCGGGCATGTAGATATCGACGATCCCGTCCATGAGGCGCAGGCTCTCGAGCGCGTCGTACCCGCTCGTGTTGTACACGATCGGCAGTCGGAGGCCGGAGTCCACCGCCGCACAAACCGCTTCGAGCACCTGCGGAACCACGTGCTCCGGGGTCACCAGGTTGATGTTGTGGCAGCCGAGCCCCTGGAGCTCCAGCATCATCTCGGCGATGCGTTCGGGAGGGGTCCCCCGCGGCGGGCTCGCCGGCTTGATCGCCTGGCTGATGTCGTAGTTCTGGCAGAAGACGCAGCGCAGGTTGCAGTGCGAAAAGAAGATCGTCCCGGATCCGAGCCAACCGCGCAGGCAATCCTCCTCGCCGAAGTGCGGAAAGTAGCTCGACACCTGCGCATATCGTCCCGTCTTGCAGGCGGACCACAGGTTGTGGAGCCGATCGACGCCGCAGTCACGCGGACAGGCCCGGCAATCCGCGAGCGAGGCGACCGCCCGATCCCTTCTTTCCGCGAGTTCCGCGCGGGAGATCCCGAGGTATGCCGGAGCCCGGCAGCCTTCCCTCGCACCATGCCGCATCGCCGAAAACCTGCTCACCACCTCGACTTCCGCACTATGGCCGAGTGCGGGTGATGGGGGCTTGTTGCGCCGCCCCGTGCTGGTAGCCTTCCGGCTGGTCACACGATAAGTGTTTGATGGTCATGTACATAGTGGAATCGGCCGGATCGGGCACCGACCCTGCGCTTGCGGCAGCTGCCGAACCCCACAGGAAAGGCACAGGTGCGTACGCGAATTCGCAGAAACCACGGCTTCACGCTGGTCGAGCTCATGATCGTGATGGTGATCATCGCCGTGCTGGCCGCCATCGCCCTGGCGCGCTGGCACGACCAGAAGGTGGAGGCGATCGTCGCCAGCTTGAAAAGCGACCTGCGCAACATCGCGGCTGCGCAGGAGGCCTACTTCACGGACAACCAGACCTACACGTCCGATGTCGACGACCTCCAGATCCGACTCAGCCAGAACGTCGAGGTCACCCTGCAGGCACAGGACGATGGCTGGACGGGCAGAGCCACTCACCCCGCATCGGACGGAAGAGAGTGTGCCCTCTACTACGGCAAGATCGCGCCCCTCTCCCCGGCCCGGAACGAGGGCATCGTGTGGTGCGAGTGAGCTCGAGCACCACCGCCTACCGTGCGTACACCGACGCACCCAGGAAGTGCAGCGAGACATAGGGCTCCTCCCCGACGACCCAGGAGTCGTGGCCCGGCGGGACGGCACACAGATCGCCTGGGCCCACGATCACCTCGGTCCCATCCTCCATCGCGATCGCGCACCGACCCGACACGACGAGCACGACGTGCTCCACATCGCACCGTTCCTTCCCGAGGGCCTTGCCGACATGCTCTGACCAGATCCATCCAGGCTCGTAGGTCGCCCGGCCCACGGTGAAGTCGCCCACGGACAGGATCTCGAACCGCCCCATGCCGAACTCTCGAACCTCATCCGGCTCACGGAAGCTGCGAATCGTTGGCTGCATCGTTCCATCGCCTCTTTCTCGGGCGCGGGTCATCACGGAAGGTCACTCGGATCGCGGACATCGGAGGGGGCAGATGACACGGACGCCCATCGAGGTCGACGGACGTCCATGCATCTGGAGAACCGCGGCGAATCCGGACATGGGAACGGTGCCCCATCAGCCCGGGGGTTCCGGTACTGCAGGTTGGGAGGCTCGGGGGCGGCTTGTTGGACCGCAAAAGCCTCCGAGCTGTGCTACATGCGGACCCGATCCTTCAGACCTTTGCCGGCCCGGAACGTCGGGACGGTCATCGCGGGAATCTGGATCCTGGCACCCGTCTGCGGATTGCGGCCGGTGCGAGCCTTCCGGCGGCGGGTACCGAACGTACCGAATCCGGTGATCGTGAAGTCACGGCCGGCATCCAGTTCGACCGCGATGATCCCCTTCCGTGCGTCTGTCGAGAAGATCGAGTCGAGAACCTCACCTGCCTTCGCCTTCGTGAGCCCCGTCTGTCCAGCCAGCTTCGCCGCGAATTCGTCCTTTGTCATCGCCGCCTCCTTTGGGTGATCTCAGCAGATTTGCGGGCCAGCTACGCAATCCTCCACAGTTTGCGCCGATTGCGCAAGCCCTCTGCCCGAGTCGACCCGCCGGATGGGCCGGCCGCTCACGTCTTCGCGAGGAGCTCCTGAACGCGATCCCGAAGTTGGGCGAGTTCGTCCGTGCCGAGACCGAACAGCTTTCGCGCCGCGATCTCGTATGCCTCGTCGACGCTCGCTCGGGCCTCGGCCAGCGCTTCGTCTCGCGGGACCCACCCCCGCTCGAGTCGCTCGACAAGGTGGGTCAGGCCGAAGCGCACGGCCTCCCGGGTCCACGTGGGGGGCGAGAAGAGGGCGGCGTTCCTCAGGTCCCGATACGGCGCGAGGCTACGCGGCGGCCGCGCGACCTGCGATCGGAGAGCCACGAAGGTGGAGTGCCGCGGAAGTCCACGCTCGTTCAGGGCGATGCCCAGGTAGACGCTCGCGTGCTGCTGTGGTGCGAAGCTCCAGCCGAGGTACATCCATGCGGCCCAGTTCTCGACCGCGTTCGGGAAATCATCCCGGCGCTGGGCCGCCCGGCGGGCGGCGTTTCCCACGTCCCACCACACATCGTGCAGCTCGGCGGAAATGGGCGCGGCAATGCCCATCCGCAGCATCTGCTGTGCGACCAGAGTCGATGTCCAGCGCCGCGCCTCGAAGCACTCTTCGGGGCGGAAACGGGAGAGCGGATCAGGCGTATCCGGCTGCTCCACGCACGGGGCGTCGAGGTTGACGGGCGAGCGGTCCGCCACACGAAGCGCGGCCACCACCCGGCCCAGATCGTCGAGAGAGCGCGTCGCGTAGTAGCGGTCGAGCGCTTGACGAGCGGCTCCGCCTGCGAAGTCGAGCAGCGACGCGTCGATCGGAACCTCCGGCATCCAGTCCACGTTGCTCTCCTCCACGGACCACACCGGGAACTCGACCGCTACCTGCACGTCGCGCGGATCGATCGACAGGAGGGCCTCGGAGGTCAGGTCGGACGGCCAGCGATCCGCTCCAAACAGGCCGAGAGCGAACTCGATGTCGCTGGCGAACAGGGCCTGGCGCGGTTGAAAGACCCGAGTCGTACGGTCCGCCGGTCGAAGAGCGAACGTCCGCACGTGCGCCACGATATCCAGGGCCGTGGCCGTGTCGACGTGCCGCACGGCGCGTCGGACGATCGTCGTGTCGGGGAAGGCGAAGAACGCGACGTCGAAGCCGTCTCTGGACGCATGGCAGGTGCCGCAGTGCTCGGCGAACATCGCAGCGCCGGCGATCGCGTCGCCGACCAGGGCGGGCAATGGCCCCCCGCTCGGGCCGGGTGGGCCCACCGGCTCGTCGCCGCAGCCGGCGAGGGCGAGCGACAGGGCTCCGAGCAACGCCGGGATGGATCGGGGCCGGTTGTGCAGCATGGCAACCTCGAGGCAAGGGCTCTTGGACAGCGGCTCTTCTGCCTGGGACGCCGGCTGCGGACCCCGCGTTAAACGACCGTCGCCTTCGTGACGAGAAGCTTCCCCGCGCGGCCGAGACCGGCTAGCGGGAGTCGTAGATGCTGGTTCCGCCCTCTCCGTCGAAGGCCACGATGTCATAGGAGTCCGCCGGACGGTCCGGCATCTCCATGCCCGGTGAACCGATCGGCATTCCGGGAACCGCGAGACCCGCGATCGCCGGCTGCTCCTGCAGCATTCGCCGGATCGGCTCCACCGGCACATGCCCCTCGACCACGTATCCGCCGATGACCGCCGTGTGGCACGATTGCAGCTGCGGCGGCACCCCGAGCTCGACCTTGATGGCGGCCAGGTCGGAGACGTCCTCCGTCCTGACGGAAAAACCCTGCTCCCTCAGGTACTGCGCCCAATCCCCGCAGCAGCCGCAGGCCGCCGTCTTGTAGACGACGACCTCGCGGTCAGCTGCCTCCGGAGCCGTCGCCGGCCGCCCGGAGACCCCCGAGGTCGTCGAGCCGGCGGCCGCCTGCTCGGGCGGCGGAGATGCCGGCTCGGACCCGGAGCCCATCAGGAGGTAGCCGACCGCACCGACCAGTGCGGCGGCGGCCACGACAACGACAGCCTTGGCGGTGTTTCCCATCGATGCTCAGCCCCCTTCTCCGGACGGCGCCGACACGTTCTCCGACGTGCCCTCGTCGACATGCTCCAGTGGATACTGCAGCTCGGCCGGTGGCTTCTCGCCGCCGGGACCCGACAGGTAGTGCTCGAACCAGCGCATGGCCCGCAGGTTGTAGTCGTAACGGGCCGCCGCCTTGGCGTTCCCGTGTCCCTCCCCGGGATAGTAGACGAGCCTGACCGGAGCGCTCCCGCGAAGCCGGAGGTAGCGATACATCTCCATCGACTGCTCCGGATGGACCCGGGGATCGTCCTTACCGCCCAGGATGAGGAGCGGCGTCCTCGATTCGCCCGCCCAGAACACCGGGCTCCGTTCGAGGAACAGCTGCCAGTCGTCCCAGGGACGCAGGCGGTTGTGCACCAGATACATCTCATCCGGAATGTCGGTGGTGCCGACCTTCGAGATCTGATTGCTGATCCCGACGAACATCACGCCCGCGGCGAAGCGATGGCTGTAACGGGTCGTGAGCCAGGCGGTGGCGTACCCTCCATACGAGCCCCCCGTGACACCCACTCGACTCTCGTCCACGAGCCCGATCTGGATCAGGTGGTCGACGCCATCGACGATGTCGTCGAACTCCTTCCCGGCCATGTCGCCGTGGTCCAGTCTGCTGAACTCCACCCCGCGACCGGTGCTCGCCCGGTAGTTCGGGTAGAAGACCGCCATCCCGCGGGCCGCCGCCACCTGACCCAGAAGCGAGTAGCCGGTGAGCCAGCCGTCGTCGTAACGCGACTCCGGCCCGCCGTGCACCTGGACCACCAGCGGGTAGCGGTGGCCGGCGACGTCGTCCAGCGGGCGGATCAGAAGCCCGTGGAGTTCGAGGCCGTCGCGCGCCGTCCAGGTCACCTCCTCCTGGGACGCCAGCCTGATACCGTCCAGCCACGGGTTGCTGTCGGTCATCCGCTCGAGCCCCGAGTCTCCCTCGCGCAGAACGTACACCTCGTTCGGGTGCCCGGGCGTGTCTCCGACGAATGCCAGCGTGCGCCCATCCCGTGAACCGGTCATGGCGTGCAGGACCGGCCCCCCGGGCTCCAGGATCGCGCGCCCGCCCGTGCCGTCGGCCCGCACCTCCGCCAGCCGCGTGTGCAGGTTCTCGTCGGCCAGGTACACGAGCGTGGTCTCGTCCCGCCAGAGCACGCTGCTGATGTGGCCCTCGTATGCCGGCACCAGGTCCGCCAGCTCGCCGCCCTCGGCGGAGGCCACCATCAACCGTCCCTCCATCGGATCGTGGATGTCCTCCGCCGAGATCACGGCGAGCCTCGTGCCGTCCGGACTCCAGGCGATCTGCCCTAGCTTGCCCGGGTTCTCGATCCGCCCGGTTTCGCGGCCGGTGGCCGGATCGACCACCCGGATGCGGCGGCGCATGTACGAGTCGTCGACCAGCGGCGTCGGAGCCACGGTCACGGCGAGCCGATCCCCGGCCGGCGCCCAGAACACGCCGCTCACCTGGCCGTCGATCTCGACCCGTCGGGCATCCTGGCCGTCCAGCGCCGCAAGCCAGAGCCTGGTGTAGCGTAGCCCTTCCTCGAAGACCTCCGCCTTGAACCCTTTCCCGGCCAGCTCGTCCACCCGCGGGTCGGGTGGGTCGGTCGCGAGGAAGGCGACCCGCATGCCGTCAGGTGCGAGGCTGAAGGCGCCGATGCCCCCTTCGTGCGTCAGGAGCCGAACAGATTCTCCACCGGCGAGCGGGATCGTCCAGAGGGAGCGATCCTCATCTCCGTCTCGCTTGGCGAGGTAGGCGAGCGAGGCTCCGTCCGGCGTCCAGGCGACCGCGGATACGTTGACCTGGCCACTCACGAAGGCGCGTGACTCCCCGGTGGCCAGGTCCAGCACGTGAAGCTCGACCCACGCCGGACCATCCTCGTCGACGAACGGCCGCCGCTGTACCTGAACCGTATAAGCGACGTGCGTCCCGGCGGGTGACACGACCGCCGAGCTCACGCCGCGCAGCTTGGCGACCAGCTCCGGAGTCATCGTGCGCGATGCCTGGGGAGCTCGCGCGCTGGTCGGCGCGCCGGCTGCCTCGCCTTGCCCCGGCGCCTGTGCCGCGCCATCGGCCGAGGTGGTCAGCACGAGGCTCAAAGCGAGAACTGCCGCCAGCCCGGTGAACCGGAGCGATTCAGGCCGCCGCCCCGCGCACGCGGGTGTCTTCATGGTCGTCACTTCCTCTCTGCCTTTCTGGGGGACATGGGTGGGCCGTGGCGTTTCCGGGCCGTCGGGATGCGTCCTCCGCAGGTGCCTCATGCGGTGGGTCACGTTACCGGGCCGTCGCTCCGAGGACAATCGCCATGTCCGGTCTCAACGCCTCTCTGCGCATGACGGAACAGGAGCGCGGAATAGGATGTTGGACCGGCAGCACGGAGGTAAGACGATGGTTACGCCGAGATACACGCCGTTCTACAAGCCCGGCCTGTCCGTAGGAGCCGCATCGCTCGATCTGAGCGCCCCGAAGGACGCTCGGGAGGAGAACCCCTCCGGCCGCAGCGCAGAGGGCAGGCGATCGAAAGCCGATCCTGTAGCGCTGGCGCGCGGTTCCAAGCTCCCGATCCGGGCCGCAGCCTAGCGACCCGCCGGGACCAGGGCCTCCTCCAACACCTCGCCGTCGAGCCCGGCGGGCACGGGAACACCCAGCAAGCGGAAGAGCGTGGGCGGTACGTCGAGGAGATCGACTCCGTTCAGGACTCGGCCCTCAACCACGCCGGGACCCGAGAGGATGAGGAAGGCGTCCGGGTGGTGACCGCCGGGCCGACGCTCCGGGTTGATGGCCTCGAGCAGACCGACTCGGGATGAGCGAACAGCGTTGATCGGGGCATCGGTCGCCCAGACGACAGCCAGGTCGGGGAGCGAGTCGATGCGGTCTCCCTCGTACTCCTCTCTCACCTTGATCACGCGCTCCACGGCGGGGCGGCCCGTCTCCGGGTTCTCGAGGCGGAGCAGCTCCGTGGCGAGCTCCTCGCAGACGGCATCGTACTCCTCCGGAGCCACCCTTCCCTTCGGCTCACGTCCCCGCAGGTTGATCCGAATGTTGCCGGAGAAATCGTTCATGAGGGCGAAGGCCCGGCTCCTGGACCAGCCGGAGCCGGCAAACGCGACCCGGCGCGTCCACCGCTCCCACTGGCGGGACGGCACGAGCCGTCTGGCCATCGAGATTGCCCGTGCCGGGATCATGTCCTGCAAACGCCGTATCCGGTAGAACGCCCAGCCCCGCCCGGCGGCACACTCCCCATCCCCGACCGCGTCAGGGTCACCGGCCCCGAAGCCGAGCCTCCACAGCACGGCCGGCAGAAGATGGTTGCCGCTGTACGTCGGTCTCATGCCCGAGCCGGCGAACACGAGGACCACCGCGCCAGGTTCGATCTCGAGCAGCCGCCCGATGGCCGCATCGTGGGCCTGGTACAACCGGAGGAAGAAATGCTCCTTCTCGTCCGCGTACTCCGGATTGTGATCAGGATGGCTCGGATCGAGCGTCTGGTACAACATGTGGTCCGCCCAGTGGGACTCACCGAAGACCCCGACCACGAGGTCCCACGGCCCCCTCTCCAGCACCCAGTGGAGGAGGCGACCTTTTCTTTCCACCCCGTCGAGCAAGGCGGCGGCTACGTCGACGTGCTCCTCGAGGGTCCTGGGTCGGATGTATCGCCGCCGGTCCAGTTCATCGGCCAGCGGGTGCCGACCGACCTCAGCCAGCAGCGCGTCGATCAGCTCGGGCGGATCGCTTGAGCGATGTCGCTCCGCCGCTTCCACACCCCAACCGAACACCTGCAGGCCGTTGAACCCCGGCAGCGGCCCGGTGACCGGCACGTCAATGATCGCGCAACGCCGGCCCGCTGCGCTCAGATGTTGCCAGAACGGCACGCCTCCTACGTCGTCGGGGCCGAACTTGGCAACCCGGTACGTACCCGACACCAGCTGCATGTGGTGGAAGGTGATCCCGTGTCGGGCAGGGTTCGTGCCCGTCACGAAGGAGGGCCAGATGCAGCCGCTCGAGATATCGTTGGTGGAACGGAGCCGGCTCCAGCAGCCCCGGCGTCGCAGCCGGTCGAGGTTGGGCAACAGCCCTTCCCGACACCACGCGTCCACCAGGTCCGGGTCCGCCACCTCGATGCTCAGTGCGAGAACCGGCCGCCTCGCCTCGACTTGCCTCAATCCGACCTCCGTCTCTTCATCATGTCCCGAAGCAGATCGCCGACCCCACCGGCCTGGGCCGAAATCGCCCAGATCTCTCCACCCGACAGTCGTTCCAAGGCGAGCTGCGCCGTGCGCAGCGGAAGGGTGGCGAGGAAGCAGAGCCACTGGAGCGGAGTGGCGTGGCGACGCATCAACCGGAACCAATTGCGCGCTTTCGCTCTCTCGCGATCCGCGAGCCTGCCGCGTCCGCGCATGCCCCCGACGTGCTCGACGACGGCTTCCGGAGCATAGGCGACCAAGAAGCCCGCGGCGCCCGCTCGCAGACAGAAATCCACGTCTTCCCAAGCCGCCCCGCCGAACGCCGCGTCGAATCCGCGAATCCGGTCGATGACCTCCTTTCGCACCAGCATCGTGAATCCCGAGCATACCTCGATCAGGCGGGATCCATCGTATTGCCCTTCGTCGATCTCGCCGGCGCCCACGTCACGCACCGTACCTGTGTAGAGACTCACTCGTAGCTCCCCTGCCAGGTGAAGTCGCCGTTCGGCAAGGGACTGATACGCCTTGGGGGTCACGATCCCGATCTCTGCCGACTCCTCGGCCGTCTCCAGCAGTTCCGTGAGTGCGCCGGGCTCCAGAAACGCGTCGTTGTCGAGGAAGAGGAGATAGTCGAACCCGAAGCGTTGGCGGGCAAACTCGATCCCGAGGTTCCGAACGCCCGCCGCCCCGAGCTGCATCGGCGTCCGCACAACATGGGCTTCGGGAAACTCGGACGTCACGGCCTCGACCGAGCCATCGCTCGACGCGTCGTCGGCCACCACGATCTCCGAACAGCGGTGCGCGAGGCCCTCCAGCTGGCGCAGGCATCGAAGCAGATAGTCCCGCCCGTCGCGATTCGCCACGATCGCCACAACTCTCCGGCCGGAAGGCGCCTGGGCTCGCGAGCGCCCTCCCCACACATCATCGGACTCGGTCCCCGAGCTCATCGAGGACGGCTCCGGTCGACCGCGGGGCCGGGAGCCGAAGTCCGCGTCGAGACGATCAGCCGGCGCAACTCGAGGAGTCCTCCGATCGCCCCGTGCAGCAGACTGATTCCGAAGATGAGCAGCGACAGGGCGAGCGCGCTCGCCCCCGCAACGCCGTAGGGCTGAAGAGCGAGGAGGAGGCTCCCCTCTCGCACACCGAAGCCGGAGATCGAGATCGGAAGGAAGACGAGCAGCTGAACGGCGGCGCGGATCCAGCCCAGGGAGACGAAGGGAACCGAAGCCCCAACCGCGATCGCCAGAAAATAGATGGCGATGGTGGCCGATAGATTCTCCGCCAGGGAAAGACCGATCACCCGAGCCAACGCCGAAGGCGATAGGTCGCGAAACCGGCGGCCCGCCGAGATCAGGCGCTCCACCCATCCGGAAGTAGGCAGCGGCACGACGCGCCGACCACTGCCGAGCCGAAGGAGGATGAACACGGCAGGCATCATCGCGGCGACAACGAGGACCAGGCCGATCCACAGCGCACCCTCGCGAGGAGGATCAACCAGGAAGAAGACCGTCCCCAGCATCCCCAGCCCGGTGAGGTGAAGCACGCGACTGAAGAGGATCGCCGCCAACACCTCGGCTTTCCGGTCCTGGATGCGCGTGAGCCGAAACCATCGAACCGCCCCGGTCGCCAGCTGTCCGGGAAGGGCCAGTCCGTAGAACCTGGTCACGAAGTTCACTTCCAGGATCTCCCGAACGGAGAAGGAGAGCGCCTGGGAATCGGTGAGGATCTTCAGTCGGGCGGCCGACAGATACGGGTTCAGGAGCACGAGCGGAACCGCCCCCAGGAGCCACGGCACCCGAGCGGAAGCGATCGCCGCCAGCACGTCCCCCACCGGCACGACCCGGAAGACGTATGCCAGGATCATGATGCCGATCAGCAGCTTGGCGAAAAGCCTGAGCGGCTTCGGAACACTCAACGGGCCGACTCCCTCATCACGCCGCCGGCCGCCCCACGCTCCTTGCGTGCCTCTCGTAGATCTCGACATATCGGCGCGCCACGACCGGCCAGGCGAACTCGGCCGCGAGCCGGGCACGCGCCTCATCACCCCGCTGCCGGGCGAGACCCGGATCGGAGACCAGCGACGCGAGGGCGGCCCGCAGCCCGGCCGGGTCGTGGGGCTCGACGAGCAGCGCCGCGCCACCCACGACCTCGGAGCAGCCGGTTCCTCGCGTCGTGATTATCGCAAGGCCGGCATCCATCGCCTCCATCAGGGAGACCGGGAAGTTCTCTCTCTCCGAGGGGAGGACGAAGAGATCCGACGTCTCGTAGAGGTGGGTCAGCTCACCCGAGTCGTTGTCCAGCCAGCCGTAGAATCGGACCGGCGTGCGGAGACCGGACGCGAGCCGTCGCAGCTCCGGCAGGAAGGGCCCGTCGCCAACGATATGGATCTCATGCTCGAGGGGAAGATCCCGGACCGCCTGGAGCAGGTACTGCACTCCCTTGCGACGTAACATCCTCGTGACCACGAGAATCCGCTTCCTGCGCTCTCGGTCTGCGCGGTACCTCCCGACCTGGAAGCCATAGGGTATGGTGATCGTTCTCAGGGCCGGATCCCGCTGGGCGACGAGCAGCTGGAGCGAACGACTGGGGCAGACGAATTCCGCGGCACCTCGCGCAACCCGGCGCCAAGCGGGCGAGAGGAGATGATGCAGAACGCGGACGCGGTGGGGGTTGTACCCTGGCACGTCGGTACCGTGCGCCGTGAGTAGATACGGAAGACCGTACATCTCCTTCGCGCGGTGGGCGTTCAGGCCATCGGGAAACACGAAATGCGCGTGGTTGATATCGTAGGACCGGCGCGTGAGGAGAGCGCGGAGCCCAGCCCGGGCGGCCCAAACGTAGGTGGCAACCTCGGGCAGCGTGCAGAAGTGCTCCTTGAGCCGAACGCACCGAACACGGTGCACGTTCACGCCGCCGATCGTCTCCTGCGGAGGCTGATCCCTGAAGCGCGTCGTGACGACGTCGACCTCGTGTCCCAGTCGGACGAGCTCCCTCGACAGACCGTGCACCACTCGGCTGCCTCCGCCACCGATCGGAGGGAACTCGTAGCACGTCATCAGGATCCTCAACGCGCACCGCTCCATCGAAACTCGGACCCGAACCTTTGATCACCCGAAGGGACCGGGCCGCGTCCCGGCGGGCGGTTGTATCGTTCTTTCATGATGACGGCTGTAGCGACGGCAAAACAGGCGGTGATATCGTACGTCCTCGTGACTCCGGATGCCTCGGGCCGCCCGCGACCGAGATCTCGGCCATTGCGGCCCAGGACACGCGATATCCGGACCAACCCAGGTGATCCATGACCGGTAACCGACTGCTGATGATCGGTCTCGACGCGGCCGACTACCTGCTTGTCCGACAGTGGGCAGCGGAGGGACATCTTCCTCGCCTGCGCGACCTGATGGCAGCGGGCACGAGCGGGCGGCTCCGTACGTCGGCTCGTTATCTGGTCGGGTCACCGTGGCCAACGTTCTACACGGGACAGCCGCCGACGCAACACGGTGTGTTCCACGATTTCCAGTGGAGACACGAGACGATGGGATTCGCGCGGCCGAGCTGGGAGTGGCTGCCGGTGCTCCCCTTCTGGCGGCGGCTCGACCCCGCCATCCGAGTGCTGACCTACGACGTCCCGTTTCTAATGGGCACGCAGGGCGCGACAGGGATCGAGGTGGTAGGGTTCGCCAGCCACGACCGGATCATCGAGCCGACGTCCCACCCACCCTCGGTTCTCGCCGAGGTGGCGAGGGAGTTCGACGGCTGGAAGATGCGGCAGGAGGACTACGGGGCTTCGAGTCCGCGGTACCTGCTCCGCATGCGGGACACGCTGCTCGAGATCACGCGACGATCGACCCGGGCCAGCGCTCGCCTGCTGGTCGAGCCGTGGGACCTGGCGATCATCGTCTTCGGCGCCCTGCACCGCGGAGGCCACCGGCTGTGGGACCGGTCCAGCTCGAGCCGTCCGATGAGCGCCGAGCAAGGGAGCGAGTTCGACGAGGCGCTGCTGAGCCTGTACGTCGAATGCGATCGCAGCGTGGGAGCACTGATCGACGCCGCCGGGGGCGCCGCCGACGTCATCGTCTTCGCCCTGCACGGAATGACGGTGAACGCGTGTCGCAACGATTTCCTCGACGCGATGCTGGAGCGCGTTCTGGGGAGGAGCGAGTCCGAAGCAGCGCGCCGGGGCGTGTTTCGTCGGATGGGAGAGACGTTGCCTCTCGGCCTCAGAAGATCGCTCACACAGCGCCTTCCGGCGCGGCTTCGGGACGGCGCTATGACCCGTTGGGCCACGGGCGGCACGGATTGGTCGAGTACGCCGGCGTTCACCTTGAGGGCCGACCTGCAGGGCTACGTCCGGATCAACCTGAGGGATCGAGAGGCGGAGGGGATCGTGCCGCCCACCACCTACGGCGAACTCTGCGAGCGGATCGCCGTCGGCCTGTCATCCTTCCGCGACGCCCAGACCGGAGAGCGAATCGTGGAGGAAGTGCGGCGGCCCATGGACGTCTTCGGCGAGGGCGAACGGTCGGATCGCGTTCCCGATCTCGTCGTGCGCTGGACGGAAAGTCCCGCCGCCTATCACATCGCGCTCGAGTCCGAGTCGTTCGGCCGCATCGACCGCGCGACGCCCGGCCGAATCCCTAATGGCCGAAGCGGCAACCACCGAACCGAAGGATTCTTCATCGCGTCGGGCGAGGGCATCGCCCGGGGCGTGGAGTTCCAGGAGAGTGCGGACATCGTCGATCTGGCGCCGACCGCGCTTCAGATTCTGGGCACGAAGTGTGGCGCGAGACTCGCAGGTCGCCCGATAGATCTAGCCGGCAGGACCGGGCGATAGCCCGATCTCCCGATCTGCGGTCACGCGTTCCGTTTTGCCCGACTCGAGGCTCCGCACACACGCTTCCACCACCGCAACGGCCCGGAGGCCATCCACGGAACCAGCGGCCAGTTCGGGGCGCTGGACCTCGTCCACATCCGCAACCGTGCAATCTCGTCTTCGCCGAACGGCGGCCGCGAAGGCGGCCAGCTGCTTCTCGTAGCTCTCGCCGGTCATCGACGGCCGATGCATCGCCCGACTCAACGCGAGGTGTCCGAGGTCGAGGACCCGCTCGGGAACATCCAGCAGGAAGACGATCGATCGGGGAACTACCACCAGCCCGCCCTGGCCGGCGGAGAGGACCAGACCCGGCGTCTGCACGCGCAGCCTTTCCCGATGGCGCGCCCCGAGACGGGTGTGGAAACTCGAACGGAGGTCGCCCCGGTGCTGTAGTTCGCAGCGCATCGTTCCTTCCCTCCGTCCCGCCATCGCCTTCACTTCCATCACCGGCTCGCCGGTGAGCCACGCCAGCAGATCCACTTGATGCGAGCCCACGTCGTGCAACAGACCCGCAGCCAGGGCCAGTTCGCCCCCTGCTGGGTCAGCCACATGCCACCGGGCGACGTCCACGGTCCAATCGTGCCTGATCTCAATCGGGCCGAGGCCGGATCCCGAGGCTGTCCGATAGCGACGCTGCAGTTCGCGCAGATTCCGGCGGAAGCGGCGGTTGTAGCCGACGCTCAGGTGGACCCCGGCACGGCGAGCCGCGGAAACAATCGCGGCGGCTTCACGGACGTCGAGTGCCAGCGGCTTTTCGACCAAGGCGTCCAAGCCGCGGCTGAAAGCGCAAAGGGCGACCTCCAGGTGACCGGCTGCCGGAGTGGAGATCAAGGCCGCTTGGATATCCAGGTTGGCAGGAACCTCAGCGAGCGAAGGATAGCCTTGTGCGCCGCGATGAAGCGCCATGGCCTCGCTCACGCGCTCCGGGATCGGGTCGCACACGGCCACCACCGCCCAATCGGCTCCGCGACGGATTGCCGGCGAGTGGAAGAAGCGGAATGCGCGCCCGCATCCCACGACGCAAAGACGAAGCGGGCCTCGGGTCATCGGCGGAGGCGCGGGCGGATCCGGTGGCGAGCCGCCGGGCGGCGCCGGAAGAGCGGCACGGTCATTGTGGCACGTCTGATGCGACTGGTCGTAATGATTACCGTTCCCTCACAGAAGTTTGCGTGCGGCTCCACCCGAACAACCCGGCGCTCCGGTGGTCTCCCGCCTCGATAACCTCGGAAGCAGCTGCAATAGAATATGTTACGCTTCCAACCAAAGCGACGGGCGCTCGGCGGCCTGCAAGACTTCGGCAGGCATGACCGGTGCACCGCGCGTGCGGGGCTTCTGCAGCTTGACACTAGAGGAGGTAATGGAGATGTCTAGGTTCGGTGAAACCAAGAGCGAGAGGGCCTTCAGCGCCGTGGCGATCTTCCTGGCCGTGCTGTACATGGCCGGAGGGCTCTCCGTCTGGCTGGGAATCGCGAATCCGAACGAGGCCGCCAGGTCCATGTGGGGGCTCGCGGGTCTCGCCGCCGGCATCTCCATGCTGCTTGGCGTGTGGACCCGCGAACGCTCGCCGGTCCTCGCCTCGCTTCTCGTGTTCGCCGGTGCGATTCCGTTGGCGGTGGTGCTCGCCGGCGCCATCCTGCCGCCCGTCCTGGCAGCCTTTCTGATGCTCCTCTGGGCGCGAACGCGCTGGGACGCGGCGAAGCGAAAGAAACTGCTCGCGTCCGAGGGGTGATCGGGCCCGGGATGCAGGCATCCCGGTGGTCTGCAGCGCAGTTCCATTGGTCGCCCGCGAAGAGGCCATACATTATCGTGATCGGAACATGGCACGCCTGCCATGACCGTCTGAGCAGCGCAGGGAGTGCCGGTTTCTGACGATCCGCTCGACATCGCCCGATCACGAACAGCGATGAAGCTCGACCCGTCGGCCCAAGATCGACGCCTGATCGCGCTGATCCTGACGGGCTCGATCGTCATCAAGCTTGCCCTGGCGCTATACCTGGGCACGGAGTTCCACGGCGACACCGTGCGGGCCGTGAACTTCGGCTACGGGGTCCACGATGGCGCTATCTCCATACGCACGCACTTCGACAACACAAAGACGTGGTTGGGGCCGGTTCTCTGGTATCAGCTCTTCGAGCTGGCCGGCCCGTGGGGCCTCAAGCTGTTCAACCTGCTGGTCTTCGTCGTCCTGCTCGGAGTGCAGTACCGCACCGGCCGGAGATTCTACGGCCGAACGAGCCTCCTGCTGGCGCTCTTCCTCTTCGCCTTCTACGTCGGAACCCACCGAAACGTGATGGCCGGGGAGCCAGACGACATGACGGCGAGCCTGTTGTTCGGCATCGGGCTTCTCGTCTTCCTGAAACGGGAGGCGGTCCTCGGAGCCTCGATGCTGATGGGGCTGGGCTTCCTGTTCAAGTTCTGGACTGCCATCTTCTTCGCGGGCCTCTGCCTCTTTCTCCTTTCTGACGGACGGTGGCGTTCCCTTCTGGTCGCTGTCGTCGCCTTTGTGGCACCCTTCATTGTCGTCAACCTCGTCGATGGGTTCGCGAGCCTCTCCGCCTTGCTCTGGTCCATCGGGAGGCAGTCGGGTCAGGACGATTGGGGCTACATCGCCTGGAGGCTCTTCAGCACGGGGCTCCTGCCGGCGGCACTCGTTTCCGCCTGGGCCCTCGTGAGAGAACCCAGCCGTGGCAACCGGCTGTGCTTTCTCGTTCCGATCCCGTATCTGGGCTACGTCCTTCTCATGAGGGACGCCCATGCCGCCAGCGCCGTGATGATGTTGTGCATGGTCTATTTCGGCTTTCTCATCGCCCAGTTCCTGCAGGAGAGCCCGCTGCTGGGAAGCGGTGTCGCGCGGCGCCGCGTAATGAGCGCGGCGCTGGCGGCATACGTAGCCGTCATGGCGGGGCTCGCCTACTACGGTGCGGACAGGATTACCTATCCCATCGAGCTTCGGGAGGGAGGAGCCGGGAGAGAGATCTCAAGTAGGAGCTTTCGCGGTCCCCAACTCTCAGGACGCGCGCTCGGCCGCCCGTCCGTGTCGGGCCAGGACACGCCGGTACACCTCTTCGACCTGCGCGGCCCGGATCCCCCAATCGAACTCCTCTCGGGCCTGCCGTTTCGCCTCGGAGCCCAGTCGAGCGGCGAGTCCCTCGTCTTCGAGCAGCCTCAGGATGGCAGCGGCCATGGCACGGCTGTCGCCGCTGGGTACGATCAGCGCGGACTTGCCATCCTCTAGGTGAACGGCCGAGCCCGCAAACGACACGATCGGTCGCCCGGCTGCCATGTAGTTGAGCAGCTTCATCGGCAATCCGGTTGCCTCCACTCGAGGGTTTACGAAAACGGCGACGCGCGCTAGCTGCTGCGGAAGCTCGCTGAACGAGACCTGCACCAGATCGATCGAGCCTCTCACTCCGAGATCTGCCGCCAGCTTCTCATAGGGTGTGAAATCCGACGACGAGAGGATGACGAGCCGGACCTCGTCCCTCTGTTCCCACACCGTGCGGAACGCCTCGAGCAGGTACTCGATTCCCTGATGCGGGGCCAGGTTTCCCGCGAAGCCGATGGTGCGCCCATCCCCTGGTCGGCTTCCGTCAGGATCCTGCACGTCGAACAGGTGCGACTCCACGCCGTTCGGAATGACGTCGATGCGGCCCTCCTCCTGCGCCCCGAGCTCCAGCAGCCTGGCTTGGATCCCTTCGCTCACGGAGATCACGTGCGAAGCGCCGGTGGGCAATCTGCGATCGAGCGCCCGACCTACGGCGCGGCTCAACCGCTTCGGCAACCCCAGCGGGTAGAACGGGAGCTCCGACTCGAGCGTCGTATGGGCGTCGTAGACCAGGGGGCAGGACGAGGAGCCGGCCAACTTGGCAACGAGCAACCCCTCGTAATGGTGGGCGTGAACGATCTCGATGTCGTGACGGCGCTTGACGTGACGGAGCGTGCGCACGAGCAGCGGATCGAGGACGAGCAGCTTCGCGTAGGTCGGGCCGGGCGCGTAGTGGCGATACCAGCTCAGATTCGGGATCCGGTGCACCTGTACGGGACTATCCTCGACAGGATCGCCCAGATGATAGGTGACGACGTGAATCTCGTGGCCGCGTCGGGCCATCGCCTCGGCAAGTCGATGGATCCGGATCGGCGTGCCCCGGCCGTGTGGAAAGGGACAAGCCGCCACCATGGCCACCCGCAGCGCCCGTCCGCGCGTCGCAGACCCTTGACTCACGTCCTCTAGACTCGTGTGCTAGGTGTACTGGTCGTCATGGATCATCCACTCGAACCGGGTGCCCCGAAGGCATCGAAGCACCTCGTCGAAATTCTCGACCATGTCGCAAAGCTTGAACGGATTCGTTCTGTGCGTTCGGACGACGGGGCTCCCGGGAACGAGATCCAGAAACGAGCACGCCCGCCGATATGCGATCAACGGATCCGGCAGGATGTGATCCTCGTAGGTCAGGCGGAGCGTGGATCGGCCATGCACCACGAGGTCCAGCTCCCGAAAGCTCTTCTCGTAGTCACTGAGCAGTTGCAGCAGCCCCTTCTCGGTTCGGTCGATGCCGACCCGATCCACATCGACGTGTACCTTCGCCTCCGCCGCCTGCTGGCCCGCTCTGAGGTGCCAGCGTCCCGTCTGGTGGGCGATCAGGCTCGAGATCACCTTCCTTAGCGTGTTCTTCCGCTTCAGCACGATGAAGCGCGCAAACTCCATGGTGTCCAGGCGCCGGATGAAGTCCTCGAGATCGAGTTGGAGGATCTCCAAATGGAAGAACTTGGCCTCGAAGCCGTACACGAGATGGCCGTTCCAATGGCGGGCGAGGCGGCTTTGCAGATGGGCGATCGCGTCGACATCGAGATCTCCTCTCCCCACCTTGCGGCGTAATTCCCGCTCGCGCTCTTGGAACAGTCGTTCGTAGACTTCACCATCCCAAAAGACATACGGGTGCTGATGAAGCAGGTCGCCGATCGCAACACTGCCGCTCCGACCGACGTGAAACATGATGGCACGATGACGGCTCATCTCGGCGACTTGACGCCCAGGGCGTCAGAGCTGGCCGATGCGGCGAGCGGCATCACGGATGGCTGACCCACACCGAGATCCGGTTCCCCCGGAATTCCTCGGGGAGGACTTCGCCGAGCTCGTCGCACGCGTAGGCTCACGACTCGTCGACGTCGTCCCGCTTACCCGGCTCGCTTTTCGGCTCGAGCGGAGAGCATGCTTCCGGCTTCACTTCGCCGACGGACGCGCGTTCAAGTACCGACGCATGGCCTCCGCGGTCCAGGCAGCGGCTCTCGAACGGCTCATCTCGCGCATCGGCTCTCCCCGGATACCGCGGGTACTCGACCGCCATGGAGCGGGACTCCTCATCGAGTTCGTGGAGGGCCGCGCCCTGCGCTGGAAGGACCAGACCCCCGATCTGCTCGCCGAATGCGCAGCGCTGCATGGAAGGATCCACGAGACGCCGGCCAACGATCTGCTCGCCGAAGCACCCCCCTTCCGAATCACGGACGAGGCGGCCGATGTGGGCCGTCGGATCGACGGCCTCGTGGCCCAGAAAGCCATCACTGCCACCGAGGCGGACGGGCTCGTAGAGCTCGCGATGAACCGGCTTCCCAGGGCATGCGAGATGGGGATCATTCACCGAGACTTCTGCGCGGAGAACCTCGTCATTTCCGAGGCCGGCGACCCCTTCATCGTCGACAACGAGGCCATCCGGATCGGGGCGTTCGATTTCTGTCTTGCGCGAACCTGGTATCGATGGCCCATGCGTCCGAGCGAGCGCGAGGCATACTGGGAAAGCTACGCGCGTCACCGCGATCCTCGGAGCCTTTTTTCCTTTTTTCTCTTCTGGTCCATCAACGCGATGGTGAAGTCGGCCCTGGTCCGGTTGCGGGGAAATGCCCCCGAGGCGGCCGTTCCGATCCGCAAGCTCAAGATTCTCCTGCGGCGCGCTGATCCGGGCGCCACCACCGAATCGTACCTCCGCTGGTGACCACCTGTCATGCCGGCTCCGCGAGATGATCGAGCAGCACTGGAGCGGAGCGAGGATCGGCGTAGGCCTCCGGCCCGAGCTCGCACTCGTAGCACGGCAAGACGGATGCAAGGGTAGCGCAGGCAGCCTCCAGCCTTACGCGGTCGAAAGTCGGTTGATCGGGCGCGTCGCTGAACACCGGGGAGGTGGATCTCAGCTTTCTCACCCCGAACAGCGAGTCGAACAGGCGTTCGGCCGCGCGCTTTCTCGAGATCTCCGTCAATCGCAGCGGCCCGGTACGGTCGGACAGCCGCGGGAACAGGACGGCGGTCGCCGGCGCGCCGGCGGTCGATTTGGCCTCCAGGAGGGCGCAAAGTTGACCGGGTCCGATGCTCGGCACTTTGAGCTGCGTTCCCGGCAGCGGCACTCTCCGCTGCCGGGCCTCGCGAAGGGTCAGCCGAAGGGCGAATCCCCGATCCCGCATCCGTTCCTGGATAGGCGGAAAGAAGTCGAGGGTCGGTCGGCGCACCGTCACGATCGTTGGGATGCCGCGGATTCGCCAAGTTGGGGGATCCAGCGACAACAGCAAGCGGTCGTTGCTCACGTACGCGGCCTCAGTGGACTGCAGCACGTACATCAGCAGGGTCGTCTTGCCTGCCCCTTTCGGGCCGGCGACGATAACGCCTCGGCCGCCGATGGCGAAGGCAGCGCCGTGAACGATTACGCCGCCGTCGCTTTGAACGCGATTCATGGCCAGCTCGCGGACGACGCGCATCAAGGCGATCCTCCCGCCGCCCCGATCACCGCCTGCAACGAGCGTGACGAGTCGGTCTCGAGCGTTGACGCGGTAGAGCGTGTCGAACTTCTCATCGAACACCAAGTCCACATGCGCGCTCGAATTCCATCGCGGCAGATGGATGTCGCGAGTGTCCAGGGCGAAGCACACCACGTCCTCATCGGCGGGCCCGAGCGCGGCGAGCCGTTCTCGCACACCACCGTCGTGGGCGAGCGTCAACTCCCAATCCGTGTCCGTCTTCTCTTCCCTTCCGAACTGGGGAGCGAGGAACTCCTCGAGCCATTCCAAGTCGGCATCCTCGTCGCTGCGGACGCCGATGCTCAGCTTCTCGTAGCGGAAGACCCTTCGACACATGCTACGGCATCCCCTTCGCCGCGGACTCCCCGCGCGGTTGCAGGCGCTGGTGAAAGCCGTACAGCGTCGCGTACACGCCAGGTGTGTTCAGCAGCTCGTCGTGCGTCCCCAACTCCACGATCTGGCCGTCCTTCATGACCGCGATGCGGTCGGCCATGCCGATCGTGGAGAAACGGTGCGAAATAAGGATGGTCGTCCGGCCGTGCGCGAGCTGCTTGAAGAGGGAAAACAGCCGGTACTCGGCCGAGGCATCCAGGTTCGAGGTCGGCTCGTCCAAGACGAGCAGCGACGCGTCTCTCGCGAACGCTCTCGCCATTGCGATTCTCTGCCATTCCCCGCCCGAAAGCGTATGCGCGCCGAACCGCCGGCCTACCCAGGTCTCGTAGCCGTCGGGCAGCTCTTCGATCATCTCGTGGATGCCGGTGAGCCGGGCGATCTCTCCTACCCTCTCTGGATTCCCGAGCATCCTTCGCCAGTCACCATAGGCGATGTTGTCCGCGATCGTCGCTTCGTAACGACCGAATGTCTGGAAGACAAAGCTCAGCCGGCCGCGATGGGCCTCCGGTGGCACCTCCCGGATATCGACGCCATCGAAGAGAACGTGGCCGTCGTCTGGCTCGTAGAGGCGCGCCAGCAGCTTGACGAGGGTCGTCTTGCCGGCCCCGTTCTCGCCCACGATGGCCAGTGTCTCGCCCGCCCGGATCTGGAGCGAGAGTCCTCGGATGACCGGCTCCCTCGAGCCAGGATACGTGAAGCTGATGTCCCTCAGCTCGATCTGCACGGGAGCCGGTTGCGGAAGGGCACGACCCTCCGCGATGGCAGCGCCCGGCCTCATGGACAGAAACTCCAGGACGTTGGACACGAAGCGCACCTGCTCCGCCGCGTTCGCCAGGCACCGGATCGCATCGTCCACCGCGAAGCGAAGCCGCGCCGTGGCCCCGCCAAAGATCGCCAGATCGCCCAGCGTCACCGTTCCATCGAGGGTCCGGAGGGCCACGCGAAAGAAGAGCAGGTACAGCACGGCGGTGGTCAGCGTCGCGGTAAGGACGCTGCCCCTGAAGTTGCGTCTGTGGAGATCGGCGCTTCGATCACGAAAATCCTCGAGGATCTCCCGAAATCGGCGGACGAGCAGCGGGCCCAGGTCGAGCAACTTCACCTCGGCCACGGCCTCGCCCTGGGTGAGCTTCCGCACGAAGTAGCCGGTCCAGCGCCTCTTCGTTGCCCGGGAGTACTCCTCCAGGTGGCGCGCCCGGGAGAGCCGCCACTGGAACACCAGGAAGGGCACGGCGAAGGGAGCCACGACGAGCGGCACGAGCGGCTCGATCGCGATGAGCACGCCGAGGAGCGAGATGCCGACGACCAGATGGGTGGCGGACCTCTGCGACTCGGTGACGAGTAGCGCCAGCCGGCCTCCCGGGTCCTGCTGGGTGCGGGCGAGCATGTCCTGGCTGGCCGGATCCTCGAAGAATCCGAGATCGAGGGTCGCCGCGTGGGCCATCACATCGCCGGTGATCTTGAGGTTGAGGTCGTCTCGAAGCCGCTCGGCGAAGAGTCTGTCGCCGAGCCGGGAGACCGCGTCCACCGTTGACAGGACGAAGCCCAGGATCAACCAAGGCACCAAGGGAGCTACCTCGAGGCCCTCCCCGTCTACGACGCCGACTGCAGCGTTGATGAGCCCGCGGATCGTCAGTGCCAGCGCGGCCGGCAGCACACCCCGGATAATCGTCGTCAGTAGGAGCCCGTAGAACAGCCTGGCGTTCGTCTCGCGCACGAGCCGGATCGCCCATAGAGCCACCGACGGCAGGTGCGTTTCCCGCGGGATCCTCGGCATTGTCCGTTCCTACGCTTTCGGTGCGCGATTCAGCGGAAAACGGCCCGGCCGAAGGGCTCCGCCATCAAGCGCCAGCCGATGCAGCGGGCCATTCCGCCCTCGTGCAGACGAAAGGTCCACATGTGGTTGCGAATCTTGTCCCGCACCCGGCCCGACCACTCGAGAAGCCGGATGGGCTCGGTCGCGCCGGCGGGTGAGCCGCAATGTCGGCTCACGGTCGATGCAAGTTTCGGGAAATCGGCTCGGCAGGCGAGAACGCCCAGCGTCAGATCCAGAACTCTCGCCGAGATGTTCAAGACCCCCTCGCGCTTCCTTTCCTCGAAGAAGATCTCCCAGTCGATGTCATCTCCCACGAACTGGAGCACCTTGTAGAGGTCCGTCAGGAACTTCAATCGAACCCTCGCTTTCTGGTAATCGCCGAGAATGGAGAGCATCAACAGCAGGAGGACGTACTCGGAGGACACGACGCGGAAGTCGTGGCCGTCGAGCCGCTCCGTCGTGCTCGTCGCCCAGACCCGCTCGTAGTCGATCTTGTAGGAGAAGTGGCTCCGGAATGCCCAGTGAAGATCGATCTTTCCCCTGTCGCTCCGGTAGACGAAGTGATAGGCGTAGCGCATCGTGGCACCGTGACCCAGCAGCGGTACCGATCGACGCTCGTAGCCAGCCTCGCGGAGGATCGCGTCGCTGCGGACGACGCCTTCTCGGTTCCGCACGAGAAGATCGATGTCACCGTACCACCGGAGCCGGGGATCCCCATAGAACCGCTGCGAGAGGAAGGGCCCCTTCAGAAAGATGACGTCCAGGTCTGCCCTCGCGTAGCGTTGCCGCAGGCGATGAAGCTCCGGCAGTAACCGAGCCGCCTTCGCGGACTGCCGTTCATGCACATCGCGCAGTCGTCCCTCGAGGTCACCAGGAAGCATCTCGAGCAGGCCGGCCTCCATCATCAGCATATAGAAGTATCCGGCAACCGTATGCCTCTTCAGAAAGGCTAAGAACTCGTCGGGGTCGAAGGGCTCGCTGCTGACGGCTCTCTCGAACGCTTGTTCGTTGCCCTTCAGCGCGTGCAGGAAGGCCTCCAGGCAAGAGACGTTCGACCCGCTGATCGAGGACTTCGACACGGGCATCCTAGACGATCCGATAGAGCGGGTCTTCGCCGGCTTCGATCCGGCGAAGGTTCTCGAGCATGGCCTCCACCATCCGCTCCATCGCTTCCCGCGTCTGGCCCGCGGTGTGAGGCGTCAGTACCACGTTCTTGCAGCCGCGGAGGGGATGATTAGCGCTCGGGGGCTCATCCTGGAACACGTCGATGCCGGCGCCGGCGAGCCTTCCCGCCCGCAGGAGTTCCGCGAGCGCCTCTTCGTCCACGAGCGCGCCGCGCGCCGTATTGATCAGAATCGCCGAGGGCCGCATCAAGAGCAGCTCGTCACGGCCGAGAAGCCCTCGGGTTTCCGGCGTGAGTGGTGCATGCAGCGAAACGATGTCGGATTCCGACAGCAGCCGCTCCAGGGGCCGAAACTCGGCGCCGAGGCGGTCCTCCTCCTCCGTGGACAGTCGGGTGACATCGGTGTACACGATCCGAACGTCGAAGGCCCGCATCCGGATCGCCACTTCCCGGCCGATCTTGCCCATGCCGATGATCCCCATCGTCTTGCCGTGGAGATCGTAGTTGCCGCCAGCCACGACCGCGCCCAGCGGCCAGTGGCCCGCCTTCATCAGAAGGGTCGCCTCGAACAGCCGGCGCTGGAGCGCCAACGTGAGGGCGATCGTGTGCTCCGCGACAGATCCGGCGTTGAAATCCGGCATGTGGCAGACTGGGATTCGCAGCCCGCGCGCGGCGTCGAGATCGACATTGTCGAAGCCGACGCCGAGCCGCTGCACGAGGCGTAACTGCCCGGCCGCCTTCAGCACGGCCTCGGTGACCGGTTCCAGTCCCACGACGAGAACGTCGGAGTCGCGGATCTTCTCCAGATCCTCGGCGCGATAGCTGCCGTCAGCCGCCGCGGAGATCACCGCGTGCTCCCAGCCTGGGGGCGTCCGACTGGCGAGGCCGGGATTCTGAAGCAGATATCCGATCTTCATTGGGACATCCATACGTCGTGCCGTGGACGAGGACCTCGCAGTGGGATCTCCGAGCCTCGCCGGGCCCGCAAGATCCAAAGCGATGCGAAGGACCTGACAGAGCGGAGGACGGAACGTATGGCGTGAAGGAGGTAGAGTGCGAGTCGCGCCGTGTGGCCACGCATGCCGTACTCCCGACCCACCGCCTCCAGGCCGGGGAACGAGACCTCGATCCAGCCCAGCAGCCGGCCCAGGAAGAGCTGCGTGCGAGGTCGCCTGCGCTTCCACCAGCGCCCGACGCGGCCCCTCAGCGTCGCGCGCCCGGAATCCTCGCTCGATGCGAGGAGCGCGGCGGTTACCATGCCGCGCAGGCGGTGCCTCGAACCCTCCGGCTTCAACGTCTCCAGGGCGAAGGAATCCAACCCGGTGCCGAGAAGACGCTCGGTCAGCCGGAGGCTGGCGTACGCGGCGCCGTCCAGCCCGCTTTCCTTCGCTAGCGTCGTCATAGTGCCCCAGTCGAGGACCGAGGAGTGATGACGGATCGCCTCGTGCAGATCGACGAACCGCACGAGGCGGTTGTTGCTCCACTCCGCAAACAGCAGATCCACCGGATCCACCCGGTCGGGCACGCAGCGGTTGAAGAAGCCGTGGTTGTCGGCCTGGACACAGAGATAGAGGACGAGGTCTTCGGGCGAGAGCTCCAACGTCGTCCGGCCGGATACGCCGGCGGGACGCGCACGCCGCCACACGCCGACCGGGTCCAGCCAGTGGAGACGCGGCCAGGTGATCAGATTCCCCAGCACCAGCACGGAGTAGTGCATCTCCCCCCTCACGCGGTAGAGCGCGAAGGGACAAGACCACCTGAAGAAGCCCTGCGTTGGGCGTGGAACCTTCCACGCGTAGCCGCGCGCCTCCATCACGGCTTCGGCGTCCTTCAGCTGATCGATCGGCACCATGAACATGAGGTCGATCAGCGGACGAAGGCCGAGATCGCCGTAGACCCGTTCGACCAGGGAGAGACCCTTCGGAATCAGGGTGCGAATGCCCGCCGCTTCGAAGCTCTCGAGCAGTGCGGCGTTCTCGCGCGCGTAGAGTCGGTTCTGATAGGCCGTTCGGTGCGACAGGCGCAGCAAGCCCTCCCAGGCCTGGGGGGGAACGCGGCCATCGCCGTCGAGGCGCTTCAGGTGCGCTCGCAACAGCGGTGCCACGCTGTGGAGGCGGGCATAGAAGACGACCTGGTCCCAGTCGAGCCGCCTCCCCAGCAGCGCGCTGGCCTCGGCGGCATGATCGGCGCCGAGACGGAGCCGGGAGCAGGCGAGAAGCAGCGCGCGTTCCGCATCTCCGAGTGGCGAGAGCTTCGCTCTCATGCACTCTGCTCCCGACCGGTCTCCGCCTCCGCGGCCGACCGGCTGGAATCCGGCTCGTCCCCGCCTGGGGCCTCGGGGTACGGGACGTCCGGCCAGCCCGGGTTCCATCCCCTTCGGATCCGCCAGCCAAGCCCCTGGATCAGGCCTGCCCGTTGGCCAAGCCTCCGCACGACCTCGTGATAGGGGTAGTACAGATCCATCTCGTCTCCGCCCTTCAGCCGATACCGGATCGCGCTCCTGCCGAGCGCGCCGAGCGAGGCCAGCAGCTCCGCGTACTTGCTGGCTTCGTGCCGAAATCCCCACGGCAGACGGTACTTCACGTGCAGGAGCGCCGCTCCGAACCCCCAACCCATGTGCTGCCGGAAGAAGCCCCACGTCGTCTCGCGATGTCGGTGAAAGACCACCGCCCGGGGCGCGTAGGCCAGCTCGAGCCCGGCATCAAGGAAGCGTCTTCCGAAGTCCTTGTCCTGGCCGCGTACGAGCAGGGGATCGAACAGGCCGATATGTGCGAACGTCTCGCGCCGAAACGCGACGTTCGCCGTGACGGCAAATGGCCAGAACCGGGATTCGACGGCCGGCTTCTGCCAGAGGCTCTTGCGCATGGCCATGTACCGCTGGGCTTTCGTCTTCGGCGGGTAGGAGATGATCTCGCCCGCGACGCCCCACACATCGGAGTTCTCGAACGGCAACACCAACTCTGCAAGCCATTCGGTGGTGGCCACGCAATCGGCATCCACGAAAACGACCCAGTCACCCTTGCACTCCTCGATGCCTCGGTTTCGGGCGCACGACGGCCCTCTTTCCGCCGCGAACAGGTATCGGACCGGAAACTGCTGGATGATCTCAGCCGTGCGGTCGGTGGAGGCGTTGTCGACGACCAGGATTTCACTACGGGCGTTCGGATATCGCGCGCCCAACAGAGACCTGATGCAGGGACCGATGACCGCCTCCCCGTTTCGAACGGGAACGACGATGGAGACCATGGGCGAGGTTTCGCCACCTAGCGGACGAATCTGGATTCCTCCTCACATTGCATCGGCATGTGGGTCCTCACGAGGTAGGCAGAAACAGGGCCTTGTTGGCCTCGAAGAGCTCGGTCGCCCCCGGGTGGTCCTCCTCGCGGCTGAGATCGAGCCACAGGCACTCGGATTCGTACGCGAAGACGGGCTCCCCTGCCTCCTTGAGGCGAAGCAGCAGCGAGGGCATGTCCAGCCGCTCACCGGCGTCGATGTGGTCGAGCGCCCGCGGCTCGAGCACGACGATCCCTATCCCGACGGAGTGTTCGAAGCTCGGCTTCTCGATGTAGCTGAGCAGCGAACCGTCGTCCGCCGCTTCGACGACCCCGAACTCGACCTCCCACTTGCGGCGCCGCGTCGCCACCGTCGCGGCCGCCCCGCACCTCCGGTGAAAGCGGAGGAAATCCCCGAAATCCAGGGACGTGAGCGTATCCCCGTTCAACACCACGAAGGTGTCAGCCAGCCCTTCCACGAGCTTCAGCGGGCCCGCCGTCGACAACGGCTCGCGTTCCCGCGAGTAGCGAATCTCCAGGCCGAAACGCGATCCGTCTCCACAAAGGGCTTCGATGAGCTCCGCCAGGTAGGAGACAGCGAGCGTGACCCGGCGGAAGCCGTGAGAGTGGAGCTGCCGGAGCAGGGCCTCGAGCACCGACATGTCCCCGATCGGCATCAGCGGCTTGGGCAGCACTGTTGTGTAGGGCCGGAGTCGCTGCCCCGTCCCGCCGGCCATGATCACGACCTGTGGCGCATCGCCTTCCATACGCTCGGACACTCCAGGATCAGAGGTTGTAAATGCTCGGCTTGAATTCCTTCAAATGTTCCTCGATCCAGGCGGCCGTTCGCTTCAAGCCTTCGTCCAGATTCACCTCGCTTCGCCAGTCCAGCTTCTCGGAGGCGAGAGTCGAGTCGGCCACCAGCTCCCGGACCTCGTACCGCGGATCCCGGACTCGAGCTTCATCGATCTCGACATCACAGGGTCGTCCGACGGCGTCGAGGGATCGTTCCAGGAGGTCCCGCATCGTCAGCCCCACGCCGCTTCCGAGATTGAATGTCAGGCCTTCGATGCCTGGAACTGTCGCCGCGGCCAGGAAGCCGGCAACCGTATCGGCCACGAAGTTCATATCGCGAATCGCATCGAGGGAGCCGACGCGCACGAGGTCCGATGTGAGAGCTTGCGCGATGACTGACGGTACGAACGCCCTGGCCGATTGACGCGGTCCGTACGCGTTGAACGGACGAACCGTGACGACGGGGACGCCGAAGGAGCGCCAGTAGGCCTCGACCAGCTTGTCCGCTCCGATCTTGCTCGCGGCGTAGGGCGATTGGGCTTGCAGCGGGTGCGCCTCATCGATCGGAGTGTAGAGAGCGGTCCCGTATACCTCGCTGGTCGACGTGTGAACGAGCCGCGCGACGCCATGACGGCGGCAGGCCTCCAACACGTTGAGGGTGCCGCGGACGTTCGTCTCCACGTATTGCGCCGGGGCGACCGTGGAGTACGGGATCGGGGCGAGGGCGGCGAGGTGGAACACGATCTCGACATCGGCCAGCAAGCGCTCCAGGAAGAACGGGTCCCGGATGTCACCCGCGACGACCTGTATCTCGGCCCGCATCTCCGTGGGAAGGCGCTCGAGCTTGCCCCAATCGTTGCGCGAGTTGTAGTGCACCAGGGCCCGCACGTTGGCGCCGCACCCAAGCAGCGCCTCCGCGAGGTGGCTCCCGATGAAACCGCCCGCTCCCGTCACCATGACGCGGGCTCCGCCCAGGCTCGCCTTCAGGACTCCTCCCTCAGCTCGTGCTGACGGCGGAGAGGCTGGGGCACAGGCTCCACACCCGCCCCGCGCCGGGTCGTCGGCCTCAGGCTTCCGCGCACGAACCCCGTCCTCTGCGCGAGCTTCCGCACGAAGTCGTAGTAGGGTTGGTAGAACGCCATCTCATCACCGGTGCTTCGGCTTCGCGCCCACCCTCTCGCGGCCGTCCAAACGCTTGCTCCGAGGTCAAGCCAGGCGGCCCCCTCTCTCCGCCACCCCCATGAGACTTCGTTCGGGTACTTGCGCCGCAGCAGCACCTGTCCCTCGGCGTATCCGGCGTGCTGGCGCCAGAGTGCACGGCACGTCATCCGATTTCGATGGAACACCACCGCCTTAGGCCGATGAAGTATGGGGAGATCGGCCATCAACAAGCGCCACCCGAACTCCATGTCCTCGGCTCCCCACGGGAACGCCGTGTCGAACAGGCCGATCTGGTTGAACACCGAGCGTCGAACGGCGACACAGCCGGACAGAAACCACCCGTCCCGACGGGCCCGCACCCATCTCGTCTGCATCGGCTTCCGCCTCGCCGCGTAACGCTCCACCGGAGTCCGAGGCGGGTACGGCACGACCTCTCCCTGCACCGCGGCTGCCGACTCGTCGGAGAATCCCTCCATCAGCTCCGCGAGCCAACCCGTGCTGGCCAGACAGTCCGCGTCAGTGAACGCGACGAACTGGCCCCGGCTTGCCTCGATTCCCGTGTTGCGGGCATAGCCGACGCCCAGCCGCTCCTCGACCAGGATCCGGACCGGGTACCGTCCGATGATCTCCAGCGTGCGGTCCCGCGAGGGCGTGTAGACCACGAGGATCTCTCGATCGTTCGGCGAGAAGTCCATCCGCAAGAGCGAGGCGAGACAATCGCCGACGGTGGGCTCCCCGTTCAGCACCGGAACAACGACCGAAACGAGCGGCGTCGACTTCCCGTCGATCAACGGCTCTTCCTCGCGTGTCTGGCAATCCTGAATCCGCTCCACTGGGCCAGCGAGCGCAGCAGGTCGAGGTAGCGGAGGCCCAAGGATTCCCGGCCCACGCGACCGAGCAGCCAGCGCAAGACGACACCGGCTAGAGTCCGGGCGTCGCGTGGGATCGGGCCGAAGGACAGCGGGTGCTCGGTCCACTGGCGGGCGAATTCGTCCCCGTACTTGTCGGCGAGGACGCCCAGCCCGAAGCCGTATCGATACTGCTGGACGAAGAACTTCGTGTAGGTGTCCCGATAGCGGTGAAGAACGACGGCATCGGGTGCATGCTCGATCACGAATGACGTCTCCGCCTGAAGACGCCAGCTGAGGTCCGCGTCCTCCCAACCACCCCCGGGGAAGCGGGTGTCGAACTGTCCCACGCGGTCGAATACCTCCCTACGAAACGCCACATTCGGCGTCATGGCGTAGGGACGCACCGGGTGCGCCAGCGATCGCTCCTGGGTGTGCGACCGACGCCTCGACGCGTGCAGCTCGGGCAGGGTGCCCGGAGGATAGGGCATGATGCCGCCTGCCACGGCTCCGACACCCGAATCGCGGAACGGCCGCGCGAGGCCGCGAAGCCAACCCGTGCTGACGACACAGTCCGGATCGGTGAACGCGAGCACCTCGCCCCGACTCGCGTCGATACCACGATTGCGCGCCCAGCATACCCCCAGGCGCGGCTCGAACAGGTACGTGACCGGGAAGGCACGGATGATCTCGTCGGTCCCGTCCGTCGATGCGTTGTCTACGACCAGCAGCTCGTGGCGATCGGCCGGGTAGTCCAGGCGCGTGAGCGACGCCAGGCAGTCCCCCATCGCCTCCCCTTCGTTGCGCGCCGTGACGATGACGCTCACGAACGGAGGGGTCAACTCCGTCAAGCTCATAGATACAGGTAGCCTCGCGATAGCGCCTCGCGGGCGAAACCCAGCCGGATCGCGCACTTCTTGAGAAACTGGAAGCACGCGAAATGGAAATCGTCCTTCTCGGTGCGTCCCCTCAGATAGCCCATGCCGCAGCCGAGCACCACGAGGCCGCTGCGCGCCAGGTCGCCGTACACTTTCCGGGTGTGGGCCCAACCCCACGGCATCTCATCGCGGTACTTGATGTACAGGTAGGCGTGCCCCCGTCCGTAGCCCCACTGCTGCTTGAAGAACTCCCAGGCCGTGCGGCGATGGCGGTGTAGCACGATCGCGCGCGGCGCGATTGGAAGACGCTGGCCGGTGCCACGGAAAAACCGGGTGCAGAAGTCGGTCGACTCGCCGCCGCGTGGTGAATTCACATCCAGGAGGCCGACGCGTTGGAAAACTTCGCGACGGAAGGCCAGGTTCGCTGTGACGGCGAACGGAAATCGCTCCCGGCGCATGTATCTTTCGGGAGAGAGGTGGCGGATCCGCGCGGCGTAACGCTCGGCCGCCGTCTCGGGCGGATACGGCAGAATCTCTCCGGCAACGCCTCCGACATCGGGCTCCTCGAACCCTCCTACGAGCTCTCGGAGCCAGTTTTTGGTGGGCACGCAGTCCGCATCGGTGAACGCGACGATCTCGCCGCGCGCCGCCTCGATGCCGCGGTTTCTAGCATGGGAGGGACCCCGTCTCGGCTCCTCGAGCGCCCGCACCGGATACCGGCTGACAACTTCGGCCGTCCGGTCGGTGGATCCGTTGTCCACGACGATCAGTTCCCGCCGATCCGGCGGATACTGCACGCGCATCAGGGCGTCGAGGCAGCTCCCGATCACCCCCTCGCCGTTGAGCACGGGGATGACCACGGAAACGAAAGGTAGGTCTGTAACCATCAGCTCTCAGACCAGGCCGAGGTTCTCGTCGATCTCGGCCTGGTATGCGGACACATCGCCGTTTTCGACGGCACGGACCGAGACCGGCCTGCCCGAATAAGCCGACTCGCAGAACGCGTACGCCAGGGCCGTGGCCTTCAAGCCGTCCATCCCATCCACTTCGGGCGGCCGACCATTCTCGATGGCTTCGGAGAAGTCGTCGAGCTCGATCGCGACCAGCTTGCTGTTGAGCAGGCCCGAGGGCATGGAGTAGCCCGTGCATCGCGGATGGAAAAGGCGGGACGTGAGGTCATCGAGCTCGTACGCGGGAACGAGATCCAGCGCCGCGTCTCCCGTGCGTGGCGCCTCTCCCTCGATCGTCACGGTGATGGGACGCCCTGTTCTCTCCGCCGGAACCGCGAGCCTGCCTCGCCGGCAGAGGACGTTTCGCTCCCGCCACGCCGTACCGTGCCCGGCCGCACTCAGGCTCAACTGCCCGAGCGCTCCGTTGCGAAACCGTAGGAGCCCAAAGACGCTGTCCTCCGAAGTGGCGGTGATGGCAGCTGTTTCCGTCGCCGCCCGATGGCGATAGAACCTTGGCGGAGTTTCGCGCGGGCGGCGGGTCGGCTCCCAGATCTTCGCATAGGCGACGACCTCGTCGACATCGCCGACGTGTTGGAGGAGGAGGTCGGCGTAGTGGACGCCGATCTCGAGCGGGATTCCCCCCTCCAGCTTGCGGTGCTTCCACGGAACGCTGCTGGCGATTCGGTCCCCACCGAAGATGCACGTCTGGATGACCATGAGCGGATCGCCCAGCACGCCGGAGTCCAGAACGGCCTTCGCCATGCGGTTGACCGGATCCCGGCGGTAGTTCTCGGCGACCGCCAGGGTCTTGCCCGATCCCTCGTTGGCTTCGACGATCGCGCGAGCCGCCCGGACCGTCACTCCGAGCGGCTTTTCCACCAGTACGTGCTTGCCGGCCTGGAAGGCCAGTGAGGCCAGTCCGTGGTGCGTGGCCGGATCCGTGACGAGGTCCACGGCGTCGAGTCCCGGCACGGCGAGCATCCGCTCGAAGTCCATCCACACGCCGGGACGCCGGCCCAGCAACTCCTCGGCCGCCGCGGCGACATGCTCGGCTCGATCCACGACCGGATCGCAGACCGCGATAAGTCGAAACGTCGCCCGACCCGCGTCGCGGAGTTCCTTGAGCCCATAGACGTGCCGGAGGCCCATGCCCCCGCAGCCCGCCAGCGCCAGCCCGAGAGTCATCTCACTTCGCCAGCCGAGGAAGACTCGATCTCGACCTCTGCAGCTACTCGGCCAGGGGAAGCTGGGGATCGAAGGGGTGTAGGGGCACCTCGTGCAGCGGCTCGTCATGCTTCAACAGACGAGGCGGCGTCAGGGGCCTCTTCGCGGCCGTCAGCCGGCGCTCGGGGGGACGCGAGGCAGGCGCCACTGTCTCCTTCTCTCCGTCACCGGCGACCATCAGCCTCTCGGAACGCAACTCGTCGAGAAAGCTCCCGACGAGCAGTTGAGGACTCTCCTCTCCCGCCTCGTACTCCTGCATGAGCCGATCGACGAGCTCCTCCGGGTCTTGGACGGAGTCGATCAGGTTCCAGATGGTCAGACCAACGGAATCGAGGCTGTAGTATAGTCGGGTCTCGAGGTTGAGAAGCACGGCGCCATCCTCGAGTTCCGTACAGACGACTTCGGGGTGCTTGGCAAGGCCATCCAACGTTCGCCTCCTTCATCGCGTGACAGGCTCCTTCGAGCCAAGGGTGCGCTCTCGGGTTCGGCCGGACCTCCAACCGGAACGCTATTAGCTGATGCCCTGGCCTTGGATTGGCAAGAGCCGTTCCGCCGCCAGCCTATGCCACCCCGTTCGGTCTTCTGGGGATAAGTGTTTGCCAAAGATAGAGATGCGAGCTCACCCGGACCGTGTAGTTCTCCGAGATTCGCCAGCGGAGCCTGGGATGTGTGGACCGTCATCCGCGGCCCGGATCCCACACAGGCCGTCGACCGCGGCTTCGGTGCCGCTGCCCCGGGGCCTGGCCTCCCTGGCTCGACTCCCGGCCACTCCCGATAATGAGCGGATGGATTCGCGGTGCTCCCCGGGCGAAATCTTCAGCGAGGTGGTCTTGGAGATCACCACGCGCATCGGCTGCGGTGTGGGCTGCCGCTTCTGCCCGCAGTCACGGCTGACCCGGGCCTACTCGTCGAGTGGCGACGGGCGCCGGCCCGAACACCTCATGACCCTTGACACCTTCGCCACCTGTGTCGACAGGTTGCCTGCCTACGTCGAGGTGGATTTTTCCGGCTTCGCGGAACCGTGGCTCAACCCGGATTGCACCGAGATGTTGAGGTACGCCCTCGAGCGCGATCGCCAGGTTCGGGTCCACACGACACTCCAGGGCGTCGACCTTTCGGATGCGGCTTTCCTCGCTACCGTCCCGCAGGAGAGGATCGCCTGGTTCTCGGTGCACCTCCCATCCCGGGACGAGAGGCTCGAGCGATTCCGGATCGACGCCGTGTATCTGGAGACTCTCGGGATGATCCTCGGCACTCGCCAAGACGTGAGGTTGGTGTACCACGGATCGGGCGTGGATGCCCGAGTCGAGGCCCTGCTGGCCCGACTCGGGATCGAGCTGCCGTCTGCCCGCAGGACCCACACCCGCGCCGGAAATGTCGATTTGTACGGCCTGCACACGCTGAGGCGAGAGCGAGCCGTCGGCCGGCTGCAAGGCAGGATCGGCTGCCGACGCCCCGGCTGGAGGGTCCTTCTGCCGAACGGAGATGTGACGCTGTGCTGCATGGATTACGGCCTGCAGCACGTGCTCGGGAACCTCCTCGTCTCGAGCTTCGAGTCGGTCTTCTGGGGGGCCGAGATGCAGCGAGTGCTTCGGGGCCGCGAGGACGAGAACCTCGACATCCTCTGTCGCACCTGCGAAGTGTGGGCGTACTCCTGGTGAGCGGTCGGCTCCGCTCCGGCGCGATGGTGCTGGCCTACAAGCAGGAGGAATACATCGCCTATTCCCTGCGATGCCTGGCCCCCCACGTCGACCGCGTGGCCGTGATGTACTCGGAGGCACGGTTCGTCACCTCGGCAGTCAACGAGCGGTTCGGAACGCCGGATCGAACGCGGCAGCTGTTGTCCGAACTGTGCCACGTGTTCCGCAACATCGAGGTCATCGAGGGCGCGTGGGATTCCGAGCCGGAGCAGCGCCAGGCGGCCCTTGATCACTTGAAGACCGGAGGCGCCGAGGTGTGCCTGATCGTGGACGCCGACGAGATCTATCCGGAGGGCATGGTCGAGCGTGTGCTTTCCGAGATAGAGCGCAGCAATCATCCCGGCGCCGTCTACTACGCTCGCTACGTCACCTGCTACCGGCGCTTCGACTACGCCATCGAATCCGACCATCGTACGCCGGTGGCGGTCCACCTCGATGACGACACCGAGTTCTGCCGTCGCCCCCGCAGGCCTAGCGGTCCTCGCCGGGATCTGCCCAGCGAGGTCTATTACTGGCACATGGGATACGTGCTCAGCGACGAGAGGATGTGGGAGAAGATCCACACCTTCTCGCACGCCCGGGAAGTCCTGCCGGACTGGTACGAGGAGAAGTGGTTGAAGTGGGCGCCGAGCACCACGGACCTCTTTCGCAAGGAGCCGGCGTCCCGCTGGCCGCGCGCTGTTCGCATCGACCCACGAATCCTGCCGAAGGTGCTCCACGAGCACCCGTACTTTCCGGCCGGACCTACCGGGACTCGTCGGGCCAATGGACGCGTCGACTGAAACCGTGCTGCGGTACCCGACGTTAGTCGTGATCGGAGCCATGCGGTGCGGTACGACCAGCTTCCATGCACTCCTCGGCGGCCACCCGGACGTGTTCATGTCCTCGATCAAGGGACCCGCGCTGTTCGTCGACCCGACGGAGCCGATTCGGTATCCGAGCAAGTACCACAGCCTGGCACAAAAGCGGGGTTTCCGGAGCGACGCAGAGTTGCTCACCCTGGTCGGCCGAGGTTGGTCCGGCGAGCGACACTTCGGGGAGGCGACGGACCTCTA
The DNA here is from genome assembly GCA_964510615.1 of uncultured Gemmatimonadota bacterium. Lineage (GTDB taxonomy): Bacteria > Gemmatimonadota > Gemmatimonadetes > Palauibacterales > Palauibacteraceae. Next base: position 22,042 of record CAZEBA010000013.1, on the reverse strand, counting down.
CACGCGCTTCCCGGCCATCCGCTCCGACGTACCGGGAAAGATGTTGCGCTGTAACCCGACGATCAAGTTGATCTACCTGGTTCGTCACCCTGTCGAACGGCTCCTCTCCCAGTTTCGATTCGAGCGCACGAAGCCGCTGAACCGTCCTCCTGCAGGGCTCGACGAGTACCTTCGCCTCAGTTCGGACGCCCTCAGCGTCAGCCGATATCGGCTCCAGCTTTCCCGCTTCCTCGCCGCGGGCTTCAGACGCGAGCAGATCCACATCATCGTGTTCGAGGAGTTGATCCGCGATCCGCGGCGCGAATGGCGGCGGGTGTGCCGCTTTCTCGACATGCCCTTCGTGGAGCCGGCCGCGCTCCCCCATCTGAACGCAACGGAGCCTACGCGCGCCTCGGCGAACGGGTTGTCGCGCTCCCGGCTGGGGCAGCTCGAGAGATCACTGAGGGATGATGTTCGGTGGCTCGAGGATTTCGTCGGAAGGCGAATTGACCTCTGGAGTTTGGGTTGAGCCGGCGATCGGGTACTGGACCGCACACCGCACGACCCTCCTACCGTTCGGACGCTTCGCTGTGGGCGGTCACCACCTACTTCAATCCCATCGGTTATCGAACGCGGCTTGGCAACTACCGGACCTTCCGGCGCCACCTGCACCTGCCGCTCCTGACCGTCGAGCTCGCGCACGACGACCGTTTCGACCTCGGGGAACACGAGGCCGAGATCATGATCCGGAAGCGGGCTCGGGATGTGCTGTGGCACAAGGAACGCCTGCTGAACCTGGCCGTTCGGGCGCTTCCCCCGGCCTGTAACAAGGTGGTGTGGATCGATTCCGACGTGATCTTCGAAGGCACGGACTGGGCGCGTCGCGTAGCAGAAGCGTTGGACCGGCACGCGATCGTTCATCCCTACTCCACCGTGTATCATCTGGCGCCGTCCGCCACGTCGCGGGGAGATAACGACGAGCACGTGGCGAAGGTCGGAACGTCGGTCGTCTGGAAGTGGCTGTCGAAGGACGAGCCAGATTCCCGTCCGTCGAGGCCGGTAAGCGAGTTGGGACGCGGCGGGGGGGCCTGGGGTCTCTGCCTCGCGACCCGGCGTGAGATTATCGAGGAGCACGGACTGTACGATGCGTGTGTGGTCGGGGGCGGCGATCTCGCGATTCTGTGCGCGGCCCTGGGCGCGTTCGAGCGCGCTCGCCGGGCGATCCACATGAACCACGCATTCGCCAGACACTATCAGGATTGGGCTGCGGCCTTCCATCGATCCACCGGAGGCGACGTCGGCTGCGTCGAGAACGCGCTCTGTCACCTCTGGCATGGCGCGCTCGAGCACCGCCGGTACCGCGAGCGCTTTCTGGATCTGTCTCGCTTCAACTACGACCCCACCTCGGATCTGGCTCTCGACGAGGGAGGCTGCTGGCGCTGGAGCGGCGACAAGACGGAGATGCAGGACTATGTGCGAGACTACTTCCTGTCGCGGCGCGAGGACGGCGCGAACCCACCCAAGGCTTAGGTAGGATCGCGGCTCGTCGGACCCCGATGGCTCCTTGGCAACGCCCCCCCGACGGCGGGCCAGTCGGCCGACGTCAAGAGCTCGCGCGATCGGACCGCGCCATTGAGATCGAGATCATGCTTGGGCATGCGCCGACCCAATGCAGCGCACATGGCCTCGGCCAGCCGGGTCGCGTCCAACTCGCTGGGCTCAATGGCTAGCAGGAGACCGCGTTCGGCCAGCAGCCGGGCGCGAGCCGCTTGATCCGGCATGGCCTCATGGGGAACTACGATCGCCGGGACACGGGTCTGGAGCAGGTTGGCGCAGGTGCTGTACCCGGCCTGGCTGATCGAAAGATCGGCGCCTGCCAGTTCGCCGAGAAACCCCGCGCCGTAAGGCATCTGGCGGATGCTTCCTACTGGCGGATCGGGGGCCTCAGTCGTAGGAGGCCGATACAGAACCAGTGTCCGATCCGGATCATCCAGCAGACGCCATGCGGCGACCGCCGCGCGGAACAACGCTTCTCCCCCCATGCCCCCAGCGCTTACGACCACGTTTCCTTGGCCAGACACAGCGTCCCTTGGACGCTCGGATACGATGCCGGTGTAGGCAATCGGAATCGGAATCTCACCGGCCCAGGAGATCTGGTCCTCGATACGCGTCAGACCAGGGTCGCCATGAACCAGGAGCGCGTCGAAGTGCCGTCCGAGGACTTCGAGCGTTTCCTCGCGTGGCACCGCGTCCGTCTTGGTAACGGGGACGATGTCCCGGAGTGAGCAGCAGGTCCGGGCCGGCGTCCTCTCCAGGAGAGGCAGGATCTCGTGACGCAGGGACCCCTTGCTGAACGGGAAGTGATCGACCACGAGGGCGTCGGGTCGGATCTCGTCCATGGCCTCCTGGAGCCGGAGTGACCGCTCCCGCATCACCTGCTCCAGGGGGCGCGCCGCATCCAGGGGGACCAATCGACCCGCGTGCCGACGAATCCGCGGGATCTCCAGGCGCCGGACCGGGGCCGAGGGGCGCGGGACGCGCCACCCACCATCGACGATATGAACCTCGTGGTCGGCGGCGAGCGCCCGGGCGATCTCGTAGGTCCGGACGAAGTGACCGGACCCTGACAGGTGCTGGCAGTGAAGCAGGAACTTCACTCGCGGGCGAGCAGCGCGAGCACCTCGTCCTTGATAGGGCTGTACCGCGCGTGCCCCATTGCCATGGATTCGGCCAGGAAAGCCGCGCCCCGGCCGAACTTCTCGCGCTCCTGCGGCAGCTCGATGATCTCGTTAGCGGCTGGGTCACGAATCACGCCGAGTGGATCCTTTCCGGTCCGCACGACTTCGAGCTGATCGAGGAGCAGCCTCCGATAGAGCGCGATCCCCCGATCCGAGCTCCCCAGCGTCTCCCGGGTCCGGTCCGCGATCGGGCCCTGGGTCACCCACACCATGATGTCCTGGCCATCCACGAAGTCCATGATGTGCTCGCCCGTCTCGTCCTGCCACGGAACCTCGTAGAGGGGAACCTCCACCTGCGGCGGCGCGTCGACGCCGTCCGGCGGCCGGTAGCAGGCGTACCAGTAGTGCATCGTGTGCGTGTCATCGACGGGGACGCGAATCTGGAAGCGGTGCTGCCTGTGTGACCCTACCCGAAGCATGATCGGAAAGACGAGCGGATGGCCGATCTTCCAGTCGTCGTCTTCTTCCGATCCTCCCTCCAGCACTCGCCGTTTCACGATGCCGTGCTCGAACAGATCGAACCCCACCCTGATCTGGCGCCGCCGGTAGTGCGTAGGCGCCTCCTCGCCCTGACGCTCGCGCACCTGAGCCAGGTGATGCCCGTGCAGCCACTCGACGTGGTGCGGATCGACGCTGTTCTCCATGATCTGGAGCCAGTTGCAGGGCAGCTGCGCCCGCCCGACGTCCCGGAGGACGTTGTCCCACACAAACAGGTCGTAGCGCGGAAGCAGTGGCGCCGGATCCGGGCCGAGGTAGGCGAACAACAGTCCTCCGAGCTCCTCGACCGGATACGCGCGTGCGCATACACGCCCCAGGAGGTTCGAATCCGGAGGCTCGGCCGGCATCTCCAGGCAGGCACCGGACGCGTCGAACTTCCAGCCATGGTAGGGACAGCGGATCCCCTCGGCGTCGACGAACCCACCGACCAGGGAGGTTCGCCGGTGCGGGCATCGCTCCTCGAGGAGCGCAGGACGACCCTCTGTATCGCGGTAAAGAACGAGATCCTCGCCCAACAGACGGCGCGGCAGCACCGTTCCTGCCGGAAGCTCGCTGGACGCCCCGACCGGCATCCAGTAGCGGCGTAACAGCTCCCCCATCGGCGTGCCGGGGCCGACTCGGGTCAGCATCTCTTGTCGTTCACGAGACAGCATCAGGAATCTCCGTAGAGTGCCTGCGGGCGCGTGTAGAACTCGCGGTCCCAGCGGCCGTGTTCGGGTGGCCCGAGTCGGGACGCCTTCCAGCCGCCGAACGGTGCCGACGGGTCGATCACGAACGGCCCCGGGGTGAGCTTGACGACTCCCGCCTCGATCGCTTCAGCGAAGCGCCTCCGATTCGCGGCTGCAGAGGAATAGAGGGTTGCCGCCAGCCCGTGCTCGACGCCGTTGGCGATCACGAGCGCGTCGTCCAGGTCGTCGGCGGGAAGAACGAGAGCCACCGGCCCGAACGTTTCCTCCTGCGCCAGGCGCGATCCGGGCTCCTGGCCGACGACGACGGCAGGACGCAACCAGCAGCCCTGCTCCAAGCCGGCAGGAATCTTCCCGCCACAGAGCAACTCGACACCCTCGAGGCTGGCTGAGACCGCATCCCGGTGAAGTCGGGAGACGAGGGGACCGATGTCCGTTCCCTCGGCGTGCGGATCGCCCACGCAAAGAGACTCCACCGCAGCGACGAAAGCGCGCTGGAACGCGTCGAGGATTCCGCGTTGCACGACGAACCGCCGGGTCGCCGTGCAGCGCTGCCCGGAAAACGAGAAGGCGGCGCGCGCCATGGCAGGCGCTGTGCGCTCAAGGTCGCAGTCGTCGAGGACGACCGCGGCGTTGTTCCCCCCCAACTCGGCCTGCAGAGGCTTGCCCGCTCGCGCGCAGCGCACGGCGGCGGCCCGTCCTGTCGCCACCGAGCCGGTCAGGGAGATGGCCGCAGCGATCGGATGGTCGATCAGGGCGCGCGCCGTCTCCGGTCCGCCGAAAAGCAGACGCACGTTGCGATCGGGAAGCCCCGCGTCCCGTAGAGCGTCGAGCACCGCGCGCGCTGCCCCGGGTGCCTCCACGGCCGCCTTCCAGACCACCCGATTCCCGAACGCGAGAGCTGGCGCGAGCTTCCCGACCGGGATGGCCACCGGGTTGTTCCATGGGGTGATCAAACCGACCACGCCGTGCGGCCCGAGGTGCGGATCCTCGTCGCGATCGATCCCGGCGGCCGCCCGGGCAAAGGCGGCGGCGAGCAGGACTTCCAGGCGACCATCGCGCACCGGCTTCCCGATCTCCCTCGCCAGCAGATTTGCGATCTCCTCCTGCCGGTCCTCGAGGATGGCGGCCCAGGCGCCCAGGATCTCGGGAGAGGAGCCCGGGGTGACGCGAGCCGCCGTCTCGCAGGCCCCGGCGACGTCGTCCGCCGATGCCAGAGGCACCTCCGCGACGATCTCGTCCCAACACGATGGATTCCGCCGTTGGAAGAATCGGCGCGCAGCACCCGCGCCCAACCGCTCCAGGATCTCCCCCGTGGCCAGGAAGCTCGCCGCACGGCCCTGGAGGTAGAGCCGAGTCAGCTCTGCATGATCCGGCTCCGTCGAGCCCACGGCGTCGTCCGCGACCCACACCCGGAAGCCGCGCTCGTAGGCATCCAGCACGGTCGAGCGGACACAAGCGTGCAGATAGTTTCCGGCGACGATCAGCGTATCGATGCCCTGGTCGCGCAACACGGGTTCAAGTGCCGCGTCACCGAAGGCGCTGAAGAACCGCTTCGTGAAGATCGGCTCGCTCCCACGCGGCTGGACCGCAGCGGGGGGCTCGCTGCCCGGCGTCCCCGTAACGCACGACCACGTCCCGTCTCGTACCCAATGAGGCATGCGGTCGGCACCGTCCTGGGCGACGCGGGTGTGGACGTGCGTCACCGGAAGACCGAGCGCGCGGCAGCGGTTCAGCAGCTCTCCGGCCCGTTCGACCAGCGCAGGGGCGCGAGGCACGAGTCCCGGCCGCGCGAGGAAGTCCCGCTGCAGGTCGATAAGCAGGAGCCCGGGGTTCAAGGACGGGCTGCGACGGCCTGCGCTACCCGCCGCCCCATCTCCTCTGTTCCGACGACAGTCGAGACCGGCCCGGCGATGTCCGGGGTCCGCACACTGGCCGCAACCGTCTGCTCGATCGCGTCGTCGATGGCATCCGCTTCGCGCTCCAGGCCGAAGCTCTCCCGGAGCATCATGGACACAGCCCGGATCTGTCCGAGCGGATTGGCGATGCCCTTCCCGACCAGATCGTGCGCGCAACCGTGGCCAGTCTGATATACGGCGGCTCCGCCGGGCCCGAAGTTGCCCGAGTAGCTGAGACCACGCGAGCCGAGGAGCAGCGCCGCACCATCCGAAAGGATGTCCCCGAACAAGTTCGGAGCGACGATCACATCGAACGCCGGTGCATCCGCCACGATCTGGTAGACCGCGTTGTCCGCCTCCAGAACGCGAGCGTCCAGCCCGGCAGCCAGGGCCTCGAAGTGCTCCATCCACAATCCGGTTACCGCCTGCATGGCCGCCGGCTTGATTACCAGCGAAAGACGAGCGTCTCGCGCTTCCGCCAACCGCACTGCAACCTCCAGAATGCGACGGACCTCTTCAGCTCGGTAGGAGAACGTGAGGTGAGCCACTTCCGACTCGCGGTGCGAATCACCGAAGTAGGGCCCGCCTGCGTTCTCGCGCACGATCACGAAGTCGACGTCGCTCAGCACCTCCGGTCGCAGCACGCCAACGTCTTGTAGCGAAGGCAGGGGATGGATGGGCGTAAACTTGCAGTAGAGATCGAACCGAGCCCGCAGATCGTAGACGAATCGGCCGCCGCCCGGACCGCTTAGCACTGCCCCTCCTTCCTCGAAGATCCGGGCACAGAAGTCGGAGACCTGGCGGGGCAGCGCGGCCCCGTGCAGGTGAACGGCTTCGGCTCCGATCGCACCGCCTACACGGATCTCGAAGTCGTGGCCGAAACGCGGCTCGAGTGCACGGATCACGGCCACGGCGGCCCCGATGACTTCGGGCCCCACCCCCTCTCCGGGAAGAACGCCCACGAGCAGCCGCGAAGAAGGAGACGGCCAGTCTGGTATGGCGAGCGCCAGCCGGTTACGGCGCTGGGGCATCCAGTCTACCGCCCGATTGCCGGTGGTGACCTACGGGCGGCCTGCTTCCGCTCGACACGATCCCGAATCCGTTGGTCGATCCTGTCGGCCTTCGCCGAGAGCGCCTCGATGCCTTTCGGCGGATACAGGGACATGGTGATGCGATCGTGAACGAGCTTCCCGCTATCCGTGAGCCCAATCCGGTGCCCGTCGTCCCATATGAGGTTCGCACCGATCAGGCGATCGATGCGCGGCCCGTAGTCGAGATCGAAGGAGCGTCCGAACGCAGCCTGATAGTGCTGCCGATCGATAAACCCTCCATCTCCTATCGAGCGAGCAAGATACATGGTACGGCGGTCCTCGTCGCTCAGCTCGAAGCTCTCCTCGACGGGGCTCTCGCCGGCTGCGATGCGCTTCATGTAGGCCTGCGGCGAGCGAACGTTTCGGTAGATCCTGAAGCCGAGATGCGAGCGGGCGCTGTTGCCGGCTCCGAACTGGAAACCATCGCTCACCGAGTCGAAGGTCGGCATCCAGCGATGCCTCGCGGCCGCACCCTCCCCACGCTTGAAGGTGTGCCAGCGCGTCTGCACGAAGCCCGCCTCGGCAGCGACGGCTTGTACGAGAGCCCGCCAGCGGACCAGACGTTCCAGACTGAGCCGCTCGTTCTCTGCTAGCGCGGCTCCGACCGTGGTGCGTTCGCCGAGCCGTAGCTCGTACAGCGTAAGCGAGTGCACGCCCAGTTCGGCCGCTCGCAGAACGTCCCGGCGGAAATCATCCTCCGTCTGACGGGGGAGGCCGTACATGAGGTCGACGTTCACGACGAGACCAGTCTGAGTCAGCATCCGGATGGCATCTTCCGCCTGCTGCACGGAGTGCCGCCGCGTGACGAGGTCCAGCACCCCTTCGTCGAAGCTCTGTACGCCCATGCTGACTCGGCCGATCCCGTTTTTCGCCATCACGTCGGCATGCTCTACGGTGACCGTCTCGGGTGACGACTCACAGGTGCTGACCATGGCTTGCGCCGGGTCGACGCGCTCGAAGGCCGCCTGCAGCAGCGTATCCAGCAGACCAGGGGGGAGGGCTGTGGGCGTCCCGCCGCCGACGAAGAGCTGCGACAACGGTGTCCCGGGCTCGATCCATTCGAGCTCACGTCGGACGGCCGTAACGTACTCCTCGATTACGGCGTCCGAATCGCCGTTTCTGCGAATGAGCACGGCGAAGTTGCAGAAGCTGCACCGGTAGCGACAGAAGGGCACATGGATGTAAAGCCTGAGCCGCGGATGCCGGAGAGGTGGTCGCGACGCGAGCGGAGCGGGCTCGAATCGCGGACAACAAAGGGCGTACACGTGGGGCGGGGCCTCGAAGGTCGTCGGCAGCCCGCCGAGCGCCGCCTGAATCGGCCCGATGTCCGGCGGCACTACATACTGCATGCGGCACTTACAGAATACTGCATGCGGCACTTATAGAGGTCGGGGGCGTCGGTGGCAACCCGCGACAAGCCCACCTAGACCTCGTCCGGGCAATGCTTCTGCCAGAGTCGCCCGAAGTATTCGTTGGCGAACGCCGTGAAGCATTGCCCTCCGCACGGGGTCGATGAAAACTCGTTGAAGACGATCCGGTTGCCCGCGAGCAGAAAGTCAATCCGCACGTATGTGCCGTACGCTTGCCCCAGTCGCACTCCAGCCTCCCGCAGTTCCTCCAGGAAAGGGGGCGCCGGGATGGGGTCGTCGAGAATCCCCTTGGCGAGCATCGGTTCCGGGAAGAGCGACCAGTCCGCCTGGTAGAAACGGCCCCGTGTCTGGCTGGGGACAATGGATCGGCGAGCCACGCTGATCGCACCAATCCAACCGCCAAACACGTGCACCTTGACCTCCACGGGAAGCGCGGGTTCGGCATCGGGCTCTGCCACGAATTCCTCCGCCAGGATGCGCCCGGTGACCGAGCGTCGCACCATTCCGGCCAGGCACCGCCGCATCTCTTCGGAGCGGACCGGCTTCCCGGTGAGCAGGTCGACGCCGTCCCAGATGACGTAGACCCCCCTCCGCGAATGGCTGAACGTGGGCCGAACCACATATCGTTCGGGAAGGCTTCCGAACGGAAGCTTGCGAGGGCTTCGCCCGACCCAATAGAGCTCCGGCACCCGGCAGCCGTGCCGCACGGCGAACTCGCGCGAATTCCACTTGTTGATCAATGACCGCTGCCAGTAGCGGCAGCAGTGCCAAACCTCCTCCGGATCATGCCGGCTCCGCATGGTGTTTCGCTCCCGCAGCTGGTGCAGGAAGTCCCGATAGGTCCGGGGATCTCGGTAGTTTCGAGGCTTTTGCCACCAGAGGCGCAGCCGCTTCGAGATCCGCTCCGGGTAGCTCGGAACCGCAGTCATCTCGGGAGGCGGATCGGGTCGGAGTTTGAAGAGCGGACCGCCAGCGGTGGACGCCGGTACCGGTACAGGACGGCCCCCACGACGAGCGCCGCGGCGCCCGCCGCGAGATTCGGTAGGGTCGTGCTGGCAAGCAGACCTAGACAGAGTGCGACGGCAGCAGCCGGTATCCCTACGCCGCCGGGAAGCCGCACAGCTCCCTCCGATCGGTCCGCACCTGCGAACCTACGCCGGAGAACAGGAACCGAGGCCGCCGTGGCCAGGTAGGTGGCGAGCCTGGCGACAACGGACAGCATGGCCAGCGCCACGAAGGATCCGGACAGGGCGAGGCCGAGCGCCAGCCCGGACTGCAGAAGGATCGCTACGTCGGGGGTCCGGTACCGCGAGTGCACGTGGACCAGCGCGCGGGGCCCGAAGCCGTCCAGCGCCAGAGCAAACAGGTATCGCGGCCCGGCCAGGGTCGCGTTGCCCACGTTCCCCTGGATCGAGATCGCTGCCGCAACCGTCATGAGCAGCCCACCCCAGGCGCCCACCAGCAGCCCCATGGACTCCGCCAGGGGAGATCGCGATTCGGCCAGGCCCGGCAGCGTGCCGAGCGCCACGAGCTGCACGAGCGCATAGAGCAGCGTGACCACGACGATCATGGCGAGCAGCGCGAACGGGACGTCGCGCTTCGGATCCTCGTACTCGCCGGCCGCGGCGGCGGTATTCTCGAAGCCGGCGTATGCGAACAGGAGAAGAAGAGCCGCCTCGCCAAGCCCTCCCGCCTCCGGGACGGACATCGGCGCGACCCGCGACCATTCCACCGCCCAGATCCCGACCGCGATGAACAGGGCCAGAGGAAGCAGCTTTGCGATCGCGAAGGCCACGGCGGTGCGCGCACCCTGCTTCACGCCGATCAGGTTGATCCAGGTGAGGAACGCGAGGGGGAGAGTGATGACCACCACCCTCGGACACCCCGCCGCGGCCGCCGGCCACAGGTAGGAGACGGCGAGCGCGAAGCCCGCAGAGACGGAGGCGATCGAGGCTACCCGGGCCAGCCAAGTCATCCATCCGACCTCGAAGCCGATGAAGGAGCCGAACGCGTGGCGTGCATACAGATAACCACTCCCCGAACCATCGAAGTAGCTCGCGGCTTCGGCAAAACAGAGAACCAGGAAGCCCACGGCGAATCCGGCAATCAGAACCGCCCAGAGGCTTGCCGGGCCCAGCAGCGCGGCTGCGGCCGCCGGGAGGAGGTAGATGCCGCTGCCAATGACCGAGTTGATGGCGATCCCGACAATCTCCCAGCGGGAGACCGCACGAACGACGGTGGCGCCGGCGGGGAGCGGAGGATCCTGCCTCATGAAGCGCTGACCATGGCACCACCGTCGCCGGCGTGCAAGCTTCAACCCCGGTAGACGTGATAACACAACCGATTGGCCAGTGAACCACTCAGCGAGCCGCCGCGGACAACGCGCGAAACCTGATAATGGATCTCACGTCGACATCGCTCAAATCTGCGAGCGATTCGACGGCCGCGTCGTTTGTGTACGGGAAGCAAGGCCAGGCTCGTATGCTGCTCGGAACGCTGGCCTGCACGTCGCCCGTGGCGACGTATACGCCTTCACGGACGCCGATTGCATCCCCACTCCGGATTGGCTGACGACTGGACTTGCAACCTTCAAAGAGTCAGACACTCGCATCCTGACCGCGATCGTAGGCCGCGACTACTTCCCGCGACCCGCCGAGAAGCGGTTACCCGGATGAAGGTGCCCCTACAGGACCTGATTCGCGATCAGGCTCCGCTGCTGGGCAAGCTGCAAACCGCAGTGCGAGAGGTGGTCGCATCCGGCCAGTTCATTCTAGGCCCTGCGGTCGAGCATCTGGAATACGAAATCGCCGATTACATAGGCGTACGGCACGCGATCGGCGTCGCGAGCGGTAGTGACGCCCTCGTACTCGCATTGGAGGCTCTGCGAATCGGACGTGGCGACGAAGTAATCACGACCCCGTTCTCCTTCATCGGCACGACGGCGAGCATCGTTCGCGCCGGCGCTACACCGGTCTTCGCCGACATCCAGCCCGACACCTTCAACCTCGATCCGGCTGCCGCGGCCGCCGCGATCACTCAGCGTACGGCGGCTCTTCTCCCGGTCCACTTGTACGGACAGATGGCGGACATGGAGGAGATACTTGCGCTGGCGAAGCAGCATGGACTCGCCGTGGTCGAGGATGCGGCGCAGGCGATTGGCGCCGCGCAAGCGATTGGTGGTCCTTCGCTTGCAGTCGACACGGCGGACGTCGGCGTACCTCGTACCCAGGCACTGAAGGCAGGAGGCGCTGGAGATGCAGGCTGCTTCTCCTTCTACCCAACCAAGAATCTCGCCGCCTGGGGGGACGCTGGATTGGTCACCACCGACGATCCAGAGACGGCCGCGCGCCTCCGATCCCTTCGCGATCACGGCCATGATCGCGCGGCGGACACGGCGAACGGTCCGACAGTGTTAGGCTACAACAGCCGGCTCGACTCGGTGCAGGCAGCAGTTCTCCGGACCAAGCTCCCACACCTCGAGGAGTGGACGAGGCTGCGGCGGGCGCATGCCGAATGGTACGATCGGGCCCTGGGCAAGGCCACCGGGATCATCACGCCGATCGTGCGGTCCAACAACCACCACGTCTATCATCAGTACACGCTTCGCTGCGCCGATCGGAATCAGGCTGCCGCTCGGCTCGAGCGGGCGGGCGTCGAGCACCGGATCTACTACCCGGTGCCGCTTCACGTCCTGCGGCCGTTCGGGTCTCTCGGCTACCGGCTCGGCGACTTTCCCCTCGCTGAGCGGGCCGCCGAGGAAGTGCTCAGCATACCCGTCTTTCCGAGCCTGACGCCCCGAGAGCGTGACCGAGCTGCCCGGGCTCTCCTGGAGTGATCGGGGAACGGCCTTGAGCCCATTTGTCTGGCCGCTCGTCGCTGCCTCGCTGGGTTCCGCCGGCAGCAGTAGGCTATGGATCGAGTGACGATGCCAGACAAGTTGCCCTACTCCCATATCATTATCACGCGATTCAGCTGCAGGTCATTTGAGAAGACACCCCCTTGGTTCGACCCCCTCGATCCGGCGGTGCTGTCGAGAAGGTTCGATCTGTTCGAGGCGACCTGCCTGGCTTCGATACTAGGACAGACATGCAAGGACTTCTCCTGGGTGCTGATCGTCGACGAGGCGCTTCCCGAAGCATTTCGATCACGCTTGGAGGATCTCGTTTCACAGCATGCCAATGCCTACCTGCAGTGCTATTCCGAAGATCTACGGCTTCGGACTCTCGACTGGCTCGTTCCGTACGCCGTAGATCGCCAAGACTCCATTGTGAGCACCTTGCTCGACGATGACGACATGCTGAGCGGGGATTTTGTGGAGCGAATCCGGGCGCATCTGAACAGCTCGCGGGCGCGAGACGGGCTGCCGCGTTTCTTGCTGATGGCGTGCCGCAACGCCCTGCAGTGGGATCTGGTGGCCAAGCGCCATGCCCCGCTCGGCCACCTGAAGCCGTGGCACCCGAGAACACCAGATGGGCGCTACTACCCACCGTCCACGGGATACTCAGCGCTCAGTGGATACCCCAATCCAAATCTTTCGATCTTTCGATTCGGACATTATGTGGCACGCTTTTATTTCGCGGATCGCGAGACCGTCGCAGCCCAGAGTTCGTTCGTGCAAGAGCGAGTCGGCGAAGTAAGGACCGAATTGGCGAGGCACGGTGTCCTCACCCATGCCGATGTCGTGCCCGGAGGAGAAGGGCTACTTCACTGGATACCCGGAGACTCGCCACCGGCGGTAGTCGTCAATCACGGCGCGAACATCCAAATGTTGCGATTGTTCTTCAACGCGCGAAGGCGAATCAAAGTCGAAGGCCCAGCATCGTTAGCCGGATTCCCCTTGGATTTGGCCGCCGTGGAGAGATACCTGGAAAGGAATCCGCCTCGGTGGAGCTACCGGATGGCCCAGTTGCGGCATATCGCTTGGCTCAAGTTTTCGACATCGTCCCGGACTAGCCTTACGAGGAAGCTCTGGCGTGCGATAGCGAAACGAGCTCGCCGTCTGGGTGCTCCGTGAAACGGCTCAGGTGGATTCGACGACACGCCCTCAGCGCGGTCCTTCCGCTTCGTGTCCGTGCATCTCGTCGTGCGCCGGTTGCCGGTCGTAGCCGCGCAGGTGGCCATAGCGCTCGATCTGTTCCGGGTTGAGCGCGGCGGCGGTTTCCAGATGCGCGACCAGGTGTGTCGCCCGAAGGCGGCCCCGTAGGTCGCCGATCTCGACCGCCAGCCGATCGACCTCGCGCCGCTCGGGCCGTCCCTCCGCGAACGCGCTGTCCAGCTCCGTTTCGAGACGGACGATCCTCGCTCCGAGCTCCACGGCCTCCGCGTGCATCCGGTCGTACGCCGCCTGCACCAGCGCCCGCTGGGCCGTGCCCAGGCCCAGGGCGGAATCGAGCTCCAGCACGTGGCGCGGCCCCGGAACTCCGTTGAGCTCGGCGGCCTTGGCGAAGCCGAGCCCGTCTCCCGCCAGCAGGCCGGCCACTTCCTCGGCCGCCAGCGCCTTGATCTCGCGGTTCAGTTCGTCCACGTACGGCGAGCGTGGCTCCTGAGCCGCTCCGTTGCCGGGTGGGGCTGCCGCTACTAGAGCACAGAGCGCGGCTACGAACAGTCGTATCGATGGCATCTCGGCTCCTGCCTTCATTGGTCTCTTTCGGTGTCGGGAGAGAGTCGGAACGAGCTGCCCGGATCCCAGCACGGAAAGAGGACGCGGAACTTCAGGCCTTGGGCCCGAACGTGTAGCACCAGGTCTCGCCCTCGAGCACCACTTCGTCGTCCTGGCGCACGACGCGGATCGAGAGCTGGCAGACTGGCTTGGTGGCGTGGACGCTCATCACCTCGGCATGCGCGGTGATCGTGTCCCCGATGAAGACCGGGGCAGTGAACTTCCAGTCCTGGCTGAGGAAGACCGTGCCCGGTCCGGGAAGGTCCATCGCGACCAGGGCGTGCAGGAGGCCGGTCGTCAACCCGCCCTGCACGACCAGTCGTCCGAACTTCGTTCCGGCGGCGAAATTCTCGTCGAAGTGGAGCGGGTTGTAATCACCGGTCAGCTCGGCGAAGGTCGAGACGTGCTCTGCGGTCAGGGTGAGGGTTCGGCTCGCGGTATCACCGACCTTCATGGCCAAGCCTCCAGTCTCCGCCCGTTCAGTCCAGGTAGCTTGAGTCCAGGTTTTCAGGCAGCTCCGTCCAGGTAGCCGCAGTCCAGCTTCAGTCCAGGGCTCTCAGTACATCCACCTGCGCGTTCATCTGCCGGTTCAGCTCGAGGTGGTGCTCCTTCACCTCATCCAGGGTCCAGTCGAAGGCCGAGATACGGTGGGTCACGTCGAGCAGACCCCGCACGAGCTCGTCGCGCCGGGACCCGTACTCGTCGAGGCTCCCGTCGCCGTCAGCCACCACGGCGCGGGAAAGAAGCTCCGCCTCGCGGAGCGCGTCGGTGATGCCATGCGCCGTGATCGGATCGCGGAAGTACCCGGCGTCGCCGACGAGGGCCCAGCCCGGGCCGGTGGCGCGGCGAAGGAAGCCCGGCGCGCCGGCGAACGCTCGCAGCTTGCCGGACGGAGGGCGCTCCGCCACCGTCTCCTCGAGTTCGGTCGAGACCTGGCTGACGCCCTCGTGGAAGAGCACATCGATCCCCTCGTGTCGCCGATCGTCGAACACGGCCTGCGGACGAAGGACGAACACGCAGGTCAGCCCGTCGTTGGTCGGGATCGTCCCGATGCTCACACCGGGCTCGTAGAACCAGTGGTAGCCCTCGAGCCGCACGTCCGGCCAGTAGCCGTAAATCGAGCAGGCGGCATCGGGAATCGTATACTCGTCCCCGGCCTCGAGAATCCGGGCCACACGCGACCGCATGCCGTCGGCCCCGATCACGAGGTCGGCCGGCACCTCGGTCACCTCGCGGTCGGCGCCCGCGATCCTCGCGCCCCGCACGCGACCATCATCGTCGCGAATCAGATCCACCACGGACTGACCATACACGACCTCCGCCCCCGCTTCCCGCGCCGCGTCGACCAGGATCGGGTCGAGCACGGTCCGCCGCGGCGCGCAGAGGGAATCGACGCCGTCTCGCGCCTTGATGACCACTTCGACCGTCTCGTCGCCGTAGTGGAACGTCGTCGTCCGGATCGGGGGCGCCCCGGACGCACGGACCCGGTCGAGGATGCCCCAACGATGGAGCTGCAGGACGGCCCCCCGCATGAGCGCGTGGGTCGAGAGCGTGTCGGTGCCGTAGCGAACTGGGTCGACCTCCAGCACCCGCAGGCCCCGGCGAGCCAGCAGCATGGCGGTAGCGGCGCCCGAGCACCGGGCGCCGGCGATCACGACATCGTAGCGGTCTCGGGCGATGGGTGAACTCAATTCTGCACCTCGTTCTCGGGCGGTCCACCGGGAGGCGATGGGCGGGCCGTCGGCATCGTGGTCTGAAGCTCCGATCGTGTCCTTGCCAAGATGCGGCCAAGCCTGACCGTCCATCAAGCAACCGGACCGGACCCCTTGCCTTCGGCGGCGTTCTGGCTCATAGCTAAGGGTGCAGGCCGCCAAGCCGTTTCGAGTCGACCAAAGGAGGACCGCATGGAGACCACAACTGCGCCCGTCGACAACGGCGTCAACGTCGACGCGTTGCTCGAGGCCCGCGAGGCCCTGTCCCAGGCACCCGAAGCCGCTCAATTCAGGTGGCGAGCGACCAACCAGTGGATCCGCGGCACGCACAGCCGATCCATCGTGGAAGGGTTCTTCGGGCTGGGCGAGGAACAGCAGCACAGGTCGGTGTTCACGTTCGACGCGGATCACCCCGAGGTGTTCGCGTCCGAGGACCACGGCGCCACTCCCGTCGAGCTGGTGTTGGCTGGCCTGGCCAGCTGCCTCACTGCCGGCGTCGCCTCGGTTGCCCAGATGCGCGAGATCCAGCTCCGGACCGTGAAGGCGACCCTGGAAGGCGGGATGGACATTCAGGGCATCCTCGGGATGGATCCCGAGGTCCGGAACGGCTTCAGCGGCATCAAAGTCACGTACGAGATCGACGCGGACGCGACGCCCGAGGAAATCCGTGCCGTGGTCGCCCAATCCCAGAAGCGTTCGGCCGTCTACGACATCATCACCAACCCGACGAACGTCTCCGTCGAGGTCGCGTAGCTTCCCTCTTCGGATCGCGGGACCGGCTCCCGTGCGCGTCACCACCGTCATCGTCGGAGCGGGCCACGCCGGACTGGCCATGAGCCGCTGCCTCGCCAAACGCTCGATCGACCACGTGGTCCTCGAGCGGGGCGAGGTGGCGAACTCGTGGAAGACCGAGCGCTGGGACTCGTTGCGGCTGCTCACGCCCAATTGGCAGAGCCGGCTCCCCGGCTTCGGCTACGAGGGCGACGATCCCGACGGCTTCCGCGACATGGGGGAGACGATCGCGTTCATCGAGCGGTACGCGGAGGTGGTCTCCGCCCCGGTGGAGACCCGCACCACGGTCACCTCCGTGCGGAGTGTGGACGACGGCTACGAGGTGACAACCGATCGGGGCAGCTGGCGCGCGAGGACGGTGGTGATCGCCAGCGGCGCCTGCAACCTGCCGAACGTGCCCGCGCTCGCCGCCGAGGTGCCGCCCGAGATCCACACGCTCAGCGCCCTGAAGTACCGCAACCCCGATCAGCTCCCCGAGGGCGGCGTGATGGTCGTCGGCGCCTCGGCCACCGGGACGCAGATCGCCGCCGAGGTCCACCGCTCCGGCCGGCCGGTGACGGTCTCCGTGGGAGAGCACGTCCGGGTCCCGCGGGTCTATCGGGGCCTGGACATCAAGTGGTGGATGGATCGGTGCGGCGTGCTCGACGAGCACTATACCGAGTACGACAATCTGGAGCGGGTTCGGAACCTGCCCTCGCCCCAGCTCGCCGGGTCCGACGACCGCCGGACGGTCGACCTGAACTCCCTCACGGACGTGGGCGTCAAGCTGATCGGTCGTCTCGCCGGGATCCGTGATGGCAAGGCCCAGTTCTCCGGGTCGTTGCCGAACCTATGCGAGCTCTCCGACCTCAAGATGAACCGCCTCCTCGACCGGATCGACGAGTGGGCGAGCGAGAACGGGCTCGACGACACGATCGAGCCGCCCCACCGGTTCGATCCCACGCGACACGAGGCCTCGCCCCCGCTGGGCATGGACCTCACCAGCGGCGAGATCCGGACGATCCTCTGGGCCACCGGGTTCCGCCCCGACCACTCGTGGCTGGATGTGCCGGTCTTCGACCGCAAGGGACGAATCCGGCACGACGGCGGCGTGGTGGAAGCGCCCGGCCTGTATCTGATGGGTCTCCCGTTCCTCCGGCGGCGCAAGTCGAGCCTCATCGACGGCGCAGGAGACGATGCCCGCGACCTGAGCGCACACCTGGCGTCGTTCCTGAACGGGGCGTCACCGCTCTAGGGCTGCAGCCCGAGCCGCACCGCATGCCGAGCCGGCACGAGTCCGGCCCGCCGCAGGGGGAGCCGGAATGCCTCCCGATCGACCGCGGACAGCGATAGGAGTGGCAGGGTGCGAGTCATCATCGAGCCGGATGCGGCAGCGATCGCAGGCCGAGCGGCGACTCATGTCGCCGACCTCATCCGCCGATCACCCAGATGCGTTCTCGGACTTTCGACGGGCAGGACGCCCATCGGCTTGTATGCTGAGCTCGTCCGGAGGCACCGCAAGAAAGGGCTCTCCTTCTCGCGCGTCGTCACCTTCGGCCTGGACGACTACATCGGACTCCCGCCCGAACATGGCGCGGGCTTCACGGCCTACATGAGCCGCCATCTCTTCGACCACGTCGACATGGATCCGGCGAACATCTACGTGCTGGATGGGGGTGCTGAAGATCTTCCGGCGATGTGCGAGTCCTACGAGACCGCGATCCGCGAGGCCGGCGGAATCGACCTGCAGATCTTGGGGATCGGACCGAACGGCCACATCGGATTCAACGAACCCGGCTCGTCGCTCGCCAGTCGTACCCGCGTCACGACCCTAACCCGCGAGACACGGGAGGCCAACGCGTCCTCCTTCGAAGACCCCGATGAGGTGCCGCGTCTGGCGATCACCATGGGAGTCGGAACGATCCTCGAGGCCAGATCCTGTCTGCTCCTTGCCCTGGGCGGAGGGAAGGCACTTCCGGTGCGTGACATGGTGGAGGGACCCGTCTCGGCACAGGTACCGGCTTCCGCCCTGCAGCTCCATCGGAACGCCATCGCCCTGCTGGACGAAGGCGCAGCATCTCGGCTCAGGCGCCGTGACGACTACCGGGATGCAGAGGAAGCACCGCGCCACAGGTCATGAGGCTTGGCCGCATTCGTGTGGAACGGCAGATCGACCTTTCGTCCAGTACGCGCCGCCTCGTAGGCGGCGAAGATCGCTTCGAGTACGGCGCGTCCATCCTCCCCCGTCACCAATGGCGGCGTGTCGTCTCGGACGCAGGTGACGAAGTGGTCCAGCTCCTGTGGGAAGCCGTAATTCCACGATTCCTCGTAGATCGTGAATGACCAGCCGGTCGTCGTGCCGGCCTTCTCGACGGCGTAGTCGTACCCGACAGCGCTGTACGTCTCGAGCGCGTTCCCGTGCAGCAGATCGGCGTACGCCACCCCGGCGGATCCATGGACCTCGGCACGGTCGTCCATGCCACCGAGCTTGGTCCAGCTCTCCTCGGCCACCGCGATCACATCGCCCTCGAACTCGAGGATCAACACCGCGTTGTCATCCCCGAGGGTTTTGTCCGTATGTATGTAGGTGCCCATCTGCGCGTAGACGGACGAAATCGGGGGTCGGTCCAGCATCCAGCGGAAGAACTCGATCGCGTGACACCCCATGTCCATCGTGACGCCACCTCCGGACCGCTCGACGTCCCAGAAGTGGTCGGCGTGAGGACCGTCGTGCTTTTCCGACTGCTTGATCAGGACCGGTCTTCCCAGCGCCCCGCTGTCCAGCAGCTCCTTCAGGCGGACGTACTTGGGGGCGAAGCAAAGCTCCTCCGCGTACATGAGCTTCACGCCGGCCTGGCGGCACTCCTCGATCATGCGATCGGCCTCGACCAGATTCAGGCAAAGCGGCTTCTCGCACACCACATGCTTGCCCGCCCGCGCGGCGTCGACGGTAATGGCGCAGTGCAGGTCGTTGGGCGCACCGACCACGATCATGTCGATCTCATCCATCTCAAGCAGCTTGCGATAGTCGGTCAGATGGTGCGGGATGTGATGCCGCTCGGCGAAGCGCCGGGCATGATCCGCCGTGGGGGACGCGACGGCGAACAGCTCCGCGGCGGCGCATCGCTGCAGGGCGTCCGCGTGAATGCTCGAGATGAATCGAGAGCCGACGATTCCGACCCTCACACGTCTTTCCATGGCGGTCCGCCTTCGTCAGCTCGTGATGACCTTCCCTCCACTGTCCCACTGTACGGGCGATTCTCGGAAGTAGGACTCGTTGGCCATGTGGCAGGCGATGGCGGCGTGGTTGCCGAAGACGGCGTCCTGCACGACGGGATCGCGACTCCGGACGGCCTCGAAGAAGGTCCACAGGTGCGGTACCGTGTCATCCCAGTCGTGCCCGGTGTAGATCGTGTTGACGGCGACCGGCTCGCTGCCGGGCGTCGGGTCGTGCTCGGCGTGCCAGCGGGCACGGTACTCCTCCCTCATCTCCCGGGGAAAGCTGCCCGAATAGTAGCTCGGGTAGGTGTCGCGACCCGTTTGCGGCGAGAGCGTCAGGGTCTCCGCCGTGGCTTCGAGAATGCCCTTCGGTCCCATGAAACGAGCGACCTCGGGAGTCGCCGTGCCGAGCCCGAGCCGGACGTAGACCTGGACCCCGCCGTAGTCGAACAGCACCGTGTGCAGGTCGGGCATGTTGCGCCCGTCCTTCCAGCGATAGATGCCGGCGAGCGCTTGTGCGCTGCGGGGCGGCTCGTTCCAGCCGAGCGTATACAGCATGCCGCTGATGAGATGAACCATGAGGTCTCCCGCCACGCCCGTGCCGTACTCCCTCCAGCAACGCCAGCGCGCGAAGCGCTCGGGATTGAACGGGATCTTGGGGGCAGTTCCCAGCCAGACCTCCCAGTCGAGGTTCGATGGCGACAGGTCGGGCGGAGGGGGATACTCCCAGGCGCCGGTCGGCGAATTGCGTCCCAGAGACAGCTCCACCATGGACACCTCGCCGATGGCCCCGTCCCGGTAGAGCTCCCTTGCCTTGGCACAGAGAGCCGAGCTGGTCCTCTGTGACCCGATCTGCACGATCCGGCCGGCCGACCTGGCCGCTTCGACCATCTCGAACCCCTCCGGCGCCGTGTGCGACATCGGCTTCTCGCAGTAGACGTCCTTCCCGGCCTGGACCGCATCCACCACGACCTGTCGATGGTGATGGTCGGGCACCGCGACGATGACGCAGTCGATGTCGTCGCGATCGAGCACCTCGCGATAGCTGCGCGTCGTCGGCAGGCTGGCGTCGCCGGTCAACTCCCTGGCCAACTCATGACGGCCGTCGTACAGATCGGAGGCGGCGACACACTCGACGCCCGAAAGGCTGAGGGCGGACGAGATCAGGCCGGAGCCCTGCATGCCGACGCCGATGATGCCGAAACGCACCGTGTCACTGGGAGCGACACGCCTCGCGGCGGCGGCGAAGGCCTCGGTCTCGAGCGCGATGCCTCTCGTCGCGAGCAATCCGCCGGTCGCCATCGCTCCGGTCTGCAGGAACTCCCTGCGGGAAAATCTGCTGGACATCTGCGGCTCCTTGCTGGTCTGCGATCGACTCAGCGATAGCTACGGAGCGGCAGCAAGGCCAGCAAGAGCGAGGGTCCGCAAACGCCATCAGCGATCGATCAGCCTCTGCCAACTCTCAGAGTAGCGGGCTCCGTGCACGGTCACCTGTGCGGCGGCGCGTCCAATCTCCTCGATGTCGTCGAATGTCAGCTCGATGTCGGCCGAGGCGAGGTTCTCCTCGAGGCGGTGCAGCTTCGTGGTCCCCGGGATCGGCACGATCCACGGCTTCTGCGCGAGCAACCATGCCAGTGCGATCTGCGCCGGCGTCGCCCGCTTCTTCTCCGCGATTCCGGTCACGAGGTGGACGAGGTCCTGGTTCGCTGCCCGGTTTTCGGGAGCGAAGCGGGGGACCGTGTTGCGAAAGTCGGAGTCGTCGAACGTCGTGGTCTCGTCGATCGTCCCGGTGAGAAACCCCCTGCCGAGCGGACTGAACGGAACGAGCCCGATCCCGAGCTCCTCGAGGGTGATCAGGATCTCCTCCTCCGGCTCCCTCCACCACAGCGAGTACTCGCTCTGGAGGGCCGTGACCGGCTGAACCGCGTGGGCGCGACGGATCGTCTCCACACCGGCCTCTGAGAGCCCGAAGTGCCTCACCTTTCCTTCCCGGATCAGATCCATGACCGTCCCGGCGACTTCCTCGATCGGCACCTCGGGGTGGACGCGGTGCTGGTAGAGGAGATCGATATGGTCGGTTCGGAGACGCTTCAGCATCCCCTCGATCGCAGTCTTGATGTGCTCGGGACGGCTGTTCAGGCCCCCGTAGTTTTCTCCTGTTTCCGGGTCGATGTTGAAGCCGAACTTGGTCGCGATCACGACCTGGTCCCGCACAGGGGCGAGGGCCTCGCCCACGAGATCCTCGTTGGTGAACGGGCCGTAGACCTGCGCCGTGTCGAAGAACGTGACTCCGCGACTCACGGCCGATCGGATGAGCGAGATCATCTCCCGCCTGTCGGCGGCCGGACCATAGCCGAAGCTCATTCCCATGCAGCCGAGGCCGAGGGCGGATACTTCGAGACCGGCGTTTCCGAGCGAGCG
>CAZEBA010000012.1:80740-81939 GCA_964510615.1 uncultured Gemmatimonadota bacterium | reverse complement strand
ACCTGGGGTTGGCCACGCCGGTGGGCATCAACTCGACGACGGGCGTCGCCGGACTCACCCTGGGCGGCGGGTTCGGCTGGCTGAGCCGGAAGCACGGCCTGACCGTGGACCACCTCCTGTCGGCCGACGTGGTGACGGCCGACGGCGACCTCGTCACGGCGAGCGAGGAATCTCACCCGGACCTCTTCTGGGGCATCCGGGGCGGCAGCGGGAACTTCGGCGTCGTGACCTCCTTTCGTTTCGGTCTCGTTCCCGTCGGGCCGACCGTGTTCGCGGGACTGGTGGTCTATCCGTTCGACCAGGGAGCCGACGTGCTGGCTCGGTACGCCGATTTCACGGCGAGGGCACCCCGCGAACTGGCCGCCTGGGTGGTGGTTCGAAAGGCACCCCCGCTTCCCTTCCTTCCCGAGCACGTCCACGGGACCGAGGTCGTGGTCCTCGCCTGCGTCCATTGCGGCGACCTCGAGGCGGCCGAGCGCGAGACCGAGGCGCTTACCGGCTTCGGCACTCCCCTCGGGACCCACCTGGGCCCGGTCGCGTTCGCCGAGTTCCAGCAGGCGTTCGACCCGCTGCTCACGCCGGGCGCCCGGAACTACTGGAAGTCCCACGACTTCATCGAACTCAGCGAAGGCGCGATCGAGACCGTTCTCGAGTATGCGGGGAAGCTACCTTCGGACCAGACGGAGATCTTCATCGCCCACCTGGGTGGAGCGATCCAGGACGTCCCCGACGCCGCCACCGCCTTCCCGCACCGCGAAGCCGAATACGTGATGAACGTGCACGGCCGCTGGGAGGACCCGGCTCTGGATGATGCGTGCATCGGCTGGGCACGGGAGTTCTTCGACGCCTCCACCCCGTTCGCCACCGGCGGGGTGTATGTCAACTTCCTGAGCCAGGACGAGACGGACCGCGTGCGCGCCGCGTACGGTGTCAGCTACGACCGGCTCGTCGAGGTGAAGAACCGCTACGATCCGGACAACTTCTTCCGCTTGAACCTGAACGTCCCGCCGACCGGGTGATCCGATCAGGGTCGCAGACGGGACTCCCGCTCACCCTCCGGGCACTCGGGGCGACAGCCCCATCCTCCCGAGGATGGCCGCGAACCGCGGGTCCGAGCTAATGGGATCCCAGAAGGCCTGGTCCGCGAGCTGGATCAGCGTGACGTCACGCTCCTCGAAGGCTCGGTCCAACCAGGCGCA
>CAZEBA010000012.1:26465-80640 GCA_964510615.1 uncultured Gemmatimonadota bacterium | reverse complement strand
GCGCAAGCCGGGTCCGTGTCGCCCATTCCGGCGTAGACCATGGCGACGTAGCATGGCCCGACGTACTCCTTCCCTGTCGCCGCCCGTGCTTCCAGATCCGCCGCAGCGCGGAGTGCCGACTCCCTCTGCCCGGCCCGCGCGTACACGTACCCCAAGGCCCCCAGCGCCATCGGCGTGCCGCCCGAGATCTCGACCGCTGCCTGGCACTCTTCGATCGCCTCCCCGTAACGTCCGACACCTGCCAGGGACAAGCCGTGGAGATAGCGACCCTGCCAGAAGTCCTCGTAGAAGCCCATGCCCTCACCACCCGTGGCCCTCTCGATCGCTTGCTCGAACTTCCTCTGGTGCTGGAGCACGACCACGGGCCTGAACCTCGAGAAGGGGGTGAACAGCTCCAACGCGCTGCCGGCCTCGGCCGCTTCCTGAGCTTCGTCGTCGCGCCTCTGCACCGACAGCACCTCCGCCAGCGCCCAGTAGGCCGGGGCGTAGCTCGGATTCAGCTCGATGGCTCTGCGGGCAGCCTCCTCGGCGGCTTTCGCGTCCCGGTCCCAGAAGAGCGACACGTGCGCTTTTGCACTGTACACCTGCGCTACGCTCGTATCTATCGAAAGCGCGGTCTCGATGAGCTCCTTCACGTGGGGCAGGATCCGACGCGGGTCCACCAACCCGAAGAAGGCAGGCTGCCCATAGGCCTCGGCCAGGAGTCCGTAGGCCGGGGAGAAGCTCGGGTCCAGCTCGATCGCCCGCTCGAGAAACCTCTGCGCGTCGACGAACCCCTGTCGCGTCCTGAGGTCCAGGGAGTATCGACCCCGGTAGTAGAGGTCGAGGACCGTCGGGTCCTCCCCGCCGGAGGCGAGACGATCGCGCTCCTTGGGACCCAAGGGCGCGCCGATCTCGTCCGCGATGGACCGGGCCACGCCGCTGGTGATGGCAAATGCACGCCCCAAGTCGGCCTGGTAGTGCTCGGACCAGAGCGTCCGCTCCGGAGAGGCGGCGACCAGTCGAACGTCGAGCGTGAAGGCCTCTCCCTGCCGCTGTACCGAGCCCTCGACCAGGGCGTCCACGTCCAGCTCCGCCGCGATGGCCGGGAGCGGCAGCTCCGCGTCGCGGAAGCGGAGCACGCTGGTGCGGGAGATCACGCTGACGCTTCCGATCTTGCCGAGCTCGCCGACGAGTCCCGCGTGGATGCCGTCGACGAAGTACACCTGCTGCGTGTCGCCGGAGAGGTTCTCGAGTGGGATCACGGCCAATCGCCGGATCGATGGGGCCCCGTCCGCCTTCTCGATCCAGGCTCCACCGGATGGGGCGTCACCCCGCCGCACTGCGTGAAGGTCGAGGAGGAGATCATCCGCGCTCTGGTAACGCGCGTGGGGTTCCTTACACAGGAGCCTGCGCACGACCGGCCCGAGGCCATTCGGCAGGTCGTCTCGAAGCGAGTCGACGGTCTCTGGCTCGTGGTGGAGGATCGACTGTACGAGAGACACCTGGCTCGTTCCCTGGAAGGGTCGCACTCCGGTGAGCATCTCGTAGAGCACGACGCCCAGTGACCAGAGGTCGGCGCGTCCGTCGAGCTTCGCGCCCCGGGCGTGCTCGGGACTCATGAACGCCACCGTTCCGAGCTGAAGCCCGGTTCCGGTGACTTCTTCCCCCGCCACCTTGGCCACGCCGAAGTCCAGAAGCTTTACCAGCCCGCCCTCGGTCAGCAGAACGTTCGAGGGTTTGACGTCTCGGTGAATAATCCCTTTCTCGTGGGCCGCAGCCAGTCCCGCTGCGATCCCGGTCGCGACCCTGACCGCCTCGTTCGCGGGCAACGGGCCTCGGGCGATGTACGCGTCGAGCGTCTCGCCCTCGTAGTAGGCGAATGCCATGTAGAGCTGCCCCTCGGCGGTCTCGTCGATCTCGTACAGGGTGGCGATGTTGGGATGGTCGAGTGCCGAGACCGCCCGCGCCTCGGCCACGAAACGCTGCTTGGCTTCCGGGCCGACGCCGAGGTAGGCAGGGAGCGCCTTCAAGGCTACGTACCTTCCCAGCCGGGTGTCCTCGGCCAGGTAGACCACCCCCATCCCTCCCCGACCGATCTCTCGCAGCAGCCGAAACGGTCCGACCAGCTGGTTCTCGCCTAGGCCGTCGGGAGACGCCAGCAGCGTTGCACCGAGGGGGCTCACGGGCCGCTCGAGACTGTCCTCGGCCCACCGGTGCGCCTCGAGCAGCGACTCGAGCTCGGCGCGCAGTTCCTCGTCGTCGCCACAGGCCTGCTCCAGAAACGCTGCTCGCTCCTCCGGCGGGGTATCGAGCGCGGCATCGAGGACGCCGTCGATCTGCCGCCAGCGCTCCGGGTCCAGATCGCTAAGTCGCATGGATCTCGCGGTACAGCCACGCCTTCGCCCTCTGCCAGGCCCGGTCGACGGTACGGGGCGCGATCCCGAGCGCCGTTGCGGTCTCCGCGACGGTCATGCCCCCGAAGAAGCGACACTCGACGACCTTGCAGAGGCGGCCATCGAGGCGCTCGAGGCGACTCAGCGCCTCGTCCAGCTCGATGATCTCCTCCAGTCGCTCTCCGGATGGCGTCACGGCCTCGGCAAGGGAGATCCGTCGCCAGCCGCCACCCCGCTTCTGACTCTGCTGTTTGCGTGCGTAGTCGATCACGATGTGGCGCATGGCCTTGGCTGCGAGCGCCATGAAGTGCGCCCGGTCTGCGACGTCGACTCGGCTCTGATCGACGAGCTTGATGTAGGCCTCGTGCACGAGCGCCGTCGTGCCGAGCGTCTCGCCAACCCCGTCGCGGCGAGAAAGCTCGCGGTGCGCGATTCGGAGAAGCTCGTCATACACCCGGGGGGTCAGACGATCGAGGGCTCCGTCCTCACCCTGTCGCAGGGCCCGGAGCAACTGGGTCGTGTCGTCCGTAAGCGGCATGGTCCGTCCGGCAGTGCGATCCTCGATGGCGTGACCCGCGGCCGTTTCTCGTACTTGAAGGTAGAGGCCGTAACGGACACGCTGGGAACGCGGCGTCTCGACACTCAAAGGTCCACAAACGGGCGCGCGCCCACAAGGAGAACGTCATGAGCCCTTCTCGCTGCCGGACCCGCGACTCGCTCGGCGCGTCCGTTTGTCTGGCCGCCGTATTGGCGGCGGGTTGTGGGGACGGAGGTCCCCTGGGGCCCGCGACCGCGACTTCGGCCGGCGCGGTCGGCAGAATCGTGGCGGCCCGTCAGGCGCCCAAGCCGGTGCCGTTCAAGGCTACGCTGACCGCCACCGAGCAGGTTCCCGACCCGAACTTGCCAGCCGGATGCGAGCTCTTCGTGCGGACAACTCTAGAAGGAAACTCAACGCACCTCGGACACTTCACCGGCACGGGCACGACCTGCGCCTTCAACGGGCAGTTCGGCGTGATGAACCCCCCCTTCAATCCGGGCGGTGGTCCGCCTCCCTATTTCGTGACGGACTTCACCGTCCAACAGACGTATACGGCCGCCAATGGAGATGTCCTCGAAGTCTCCGGGATGGGCGTGCGTGTCCAGAGTCTGGCCGACGGTAGCAGCGGACTGGTCGGAACCGGTGTCGTCGACGGCGGCACGGGCCGCTTCGCGGGAGCGACGGGGGAATTCGATGTGGCGGGGATTAACGGAGTGGTCCGCTACGACGGCTGGATCCTCTACGACGCCGCCAATCGGAGTGACGGCTAGAAGGACAAGAGCGGTCGCGTCGCGGCCGCAGCCAGTGAGGAGGAGCACCCGATGGATCCTCAACGGATCTCGACCAGACTGATGGCGCCGGCCGCGGCTCTGTTCCTGGCCATCGGCTGCGAGCAGAGTGGCCCGATCGAGCCTGGCGGTGGTTACGCGCTCCCGGTGGGCTCGATCCAGGTCACGACGGTTACGACAGGATCCCAGTTGGACCCGGATGGTTATGTGCTTACGGTCGATGATGAGGAGCGGCGTTCGATCGGGCTCAACGCGACGACGACGTTTGTCGAAATTGAGGAGGGCGACCATGACGTGCAGCTGGCGGGTTGGCTGTCCAACTGCGAGGTGGCCGGCGCGAACCCGAAGACCGTGACCGTGGTGGCAAGCACAACCGTCTCGGCCAGCTTCGAGGTCGCCTGCGAGGTCAGCGAGTTCATCCCCCGCGAGATCGCCTTCACCAGAGGGCTCTGGGACCAGACGGGCGCGGACGTGTGGATCATGGCCACCGACGGTTCGCAGGCGGTCAGCCTGACCGCGGGCTACTACGTCGCGCAGGATGCGGACAGCGGTCAGCCCGCGTGGTCACCCGATGGGACGAAGATCGCATTTGTAAGGGATGACTGGTGCTGGACCTTCTGCGCCGAGCTCAACGTGGCGAACGCCGATGGCTCTGACGTCAGACTGCTGACGGCGCATGCGGATGATCCAGCGTGGTCGCCCGACGGCACGCGAATCGCATTCTCCCGCAATGGGGATGTCCACGTGATGGATGCCGACGGATCCAATCCCATCAATCTTACCGACCAACCGGATACCAACTCGCAGCCGGCGTGGTCACCGGACGGGACGCAGATCGCTTTCGCGTCGGACCGGGACGGGAACCGGGAGGTCTACGTTATGAGCGCCGACGGATCCAATCCCGTGAACCTCACCAACCATGCGGGCGACGACGAAGAGCCCATCTGGTCCCGGGACGGACAGAAGATCGCTTTCACGTCCGACCGGACCGGGGACCGCGAGGTCTACGTCATGAGGGCAGACGGCTCCGACCCTGTAAACCTCACCAACGATGCGGCGGACGATAGCCAGCCGGCGTGGTCGCCCGACGGGGCGAAGATTGCTTTCACCACCGACCGCGACGGCAACCGAGAGATCTACGTCATGAACGACGACGGCTCGAACCCTGTGAACCTGACGAGCAGTCCACGCGACGACGCCGAGCCGGCCTGGGCGCCCGCTGCCCGGTAAGAGCAGCGCGTAGGGCAACATCGACTGACTCCTATTCCTCCGAATACAGGACCGTGCTCAGGTACTTGAGGCCCGAGTCGACCGCCAAAGTCACCACGGTCCCCCCGGGGCCCAGCCGCTGCGCAACCTCGAGCGCCACGGTGACGTTTCCTCCCGTGGAGGTGCCGGCGAAGATGCCTTCCTCGCGGGCGAGGCGCCGGGCCATCGCCATGGCCTCCTCGGTCGAGATCGACCGGATCTCGTCCGCCAGCCTGTCGGTCCACAGCGGCACCACGAAGCCGGCGCCGACGCCTTCGATGCCGTGTGACCCGCTGGGCTGGCCCGACAGCACCGCCGACTCTTCGGGCTCCACCGCGACGATGTGCGCGGACGGGTCGTGGGCCCGGAGGCCCGCAGCGATCCCTCGCAGGGAGCCGGCCGTGCCGACGCTTTGGACAAAGGCGCTGACCTGCCCGTTCGTCTGCTCCCATATCTCCTCGCCCATCTCCTCGTAGGCAGAGAGCTGATCGGTGTTGTTCAGCTGGTCCGTCCAGTAGCTCCCGGGGGCGGACGCGAGCTGTTTCGCGGTCTCGATCATCTCCAGGGTCAGGGCTTTCGTCGTCCCGCCGGTCGGGCTGGGGACCAGGGTGAGCCGAGCCCCCAGCGCCCTCATGTGGTCCCGCTTCTCCTGGCTGAAGGCCTCGGACGTCACCAGCTGCAGAGGGATTCGCTTGGCGGCGCAGATGAACGCGAGCGAGACGCCCGTGCTTCCCCCCGTGTACTCGACCACCGACCCACCCGGTCGCAGGCGGCTATCCGCCTCGGCCGCCTCGATCATCGCGAGCGCCATGCGGTCCTTCATGCTCCCGGTCGGATTCTCGTATTCCAGCTTTACCAGAACCCGGGCACTCTCCTTCGGGACGATGTGCCGCAGGGGAATCAGCCGCGTGCGGCCGATGGTGTCGAGGATGGTCATGATGTGTCGAGATAAGGCCTGGACGATTCGGCCGGCTTGGAGAGCATCACTGTCGTGGCGTTGAGCCCGCCTAGAAGACGGCGCCGACCACGTTGACGAGGAGCCCGCTGTACCGGTAGGTCACGTCGACGGAGTTATCGGACTCCTTCTCCGCTCCGAGCTTCACCCAGTTGTATCCGACACCGACGCCCAGATTCCGCAGCAGGTAGTAGTTGACGCCGCCGAAGATCTCGCCGACGGACGCCTGGACGTCGCTGATCTTCACGTAAAGACCACCCGCCGACCCGGCGATCACGAGCCGCGGGATCGGGCTCCAGCTGGCACCCAGGTTGAGGTTGGCGATCGGGAGTGTCACATCCTGCGTCTCCTGGGCCAGATCGACAGGATCCTCGCCGACCGACCCGACCGCCGAGATCCCGGAGCGGGTGAACATGGCGCTGAGGGCGAGCCCTGCCGCCGCCTCGACCTTCTCGTGGGCCAGAAACGAGTAGCGATAGCCGAGGTTGGCGAACGAGGTCCGGAAGTACGCCTCCACCTCCGTATCGACCGGGAAGATCTCGTCGCCGAACTGGATGTCCCTGTCGATCGTTTTCGAGCTGTTCCTCGACATGCTGAAGTATCCGAACGTGATCCGGTGCCTCTTGCCCAGCCGGTAGTATCCTAGGCCGCGGAAGTCCAGCTTTCTGGTGTTGAAGCCCAGGTCGTTCTCGAGGTCGATCTCGGTTCCGAGTCCGAGCTCGTCGGAGTCCACCCGCAGATTCGTGTCGAAGAAGGCGACGAACCCACCCAGGCCGACGAACAGTCGGGGATAGAGCACCGAGGGCTCCGCTGCGGTCTCGGCCTTCGTCGAGGGCTGGTCCTGGGCCAGGGCAGGCGTGGCGAGACCGAAGGGGCACGCAGCCACGAGGGCGACGGTAGGCACCGTCGCCAGTTGGAATCGAAGGCGGCGACCCGCGATCGCCGAATGTCGGCCGGCCTGGTTCATCGCTTCACTCGACGAAACGGTTGGAGACGAGCTGCCGAGACGAGCTGCCGGTGGGCAAGATATTGGCAACGGGCGCACCCAAACAGACGTAGCCCCGGCTCCCTTGCCGGGTCAGATCGCCAGCCAGTAGGTCACCTTGAGGGCGAAGAAGCTCTGGCCCGGCGCCGCCATAGCGTCGAACAGTCCGCCCAGGTTCGCCGGAGTTGGATCCTGGACCGGAACGTCGTCGCCCCGGTTCAGCTGCCAGATGAAGAAGAGGGTGCTGCCGGGCAGGTATTCCCAGCGGACGACGAAGTTCGTACGGAAGGAGAGCGCCCGGTAGTCGCCAGCGTCGAAGCTGAACACGTCGTCCCCATCGCGGACGACGATGGTGGCCGGCTCGCCCGGTTCCGCGGGCGGGATCTCCTCGATCTGCGTGCCGCCGGTCCCGTAGATCAGCAGGTCGCGGCTTCGGGCCGCCAGCAGCTCCCCGTAGTCGAAGTAGCGCCCGGTCTCGACGAACGGCTCGCCGTACCACTCCAGGCTGAGCTCGGGGGTGATCGCGTAGTTGAGCCGCGTCTGGACCGAGATCGTCTTGCGGTCGGTGGCCGCGAACACGTACCGCTCGCCGTAGGTGGCCGGCCGGCCCCCGTCGATCGTCTCCACGTACTGGCGCACGTTGACGAGGCGGCGCCAGCGCGGTGCGAGCGAGAGCTCCATGGAGGCCGTCGGCTGTAGAAGGAGCCCTGCCTCGACCCCCCAATCCCAGCCGCCCAGCTCGTTTCGGTCGTAGAATCCGAAGACGTTCAGTTGGGTCCGCTTCCGGCGGTCGCTGTTCACAGCCGCCGCAACGTTCCATCGGGACCCCGTGCCCATAGAGGGACCGCCGCGCGTCAGGTTGTCGTCCTGGGTGCGGGGGAAGAGTTCCGCACCGAGGAAGGCGTTCCAGAAGCTCTTGAACGTGACTTCGCTCTCCAAGTCCAGGAAGGTGAACTGCCGGTCCCAGCCGAAATTCCACTCGACGACCGAGAAAGCGCGCAGCGAGTACTGGTGGTACCAGGAGCCCGGGGTGTTTTCCCGGTAGCGAAGGGCACCGAGTGCATAGATCCGGTCCGCCTTGGTCTCACGCCCCATGTCGTTGATCTCAAAGCCCGGGCTACGAAAGCCGCCTCCCACTTCCCACAGCCAGTGCTCGCCGTTCTCCCGCTCGAACTCGATCGCCCCCGTAAAGCCGGTTAGCGAGGTCCTCGCAGGGTCCAGGGTCACGTAGTCCGCGTCGGGACGCTGGTAGTACCGGGCACTGGACTCCTGCACCCCCAGAATCGCCGCCGTGTCGCCGCCGACGTAGCCGAAGCCGGCATGCCCTCCCAGCTCGTACTCGCCGCCCTTGAAGCGGATGTTCCAATCCGCGCCGCCGCTGAACGCCTCCCGCGTCAGGACCGATCCGAGCGTATCCTCGGTCGACGGGCCGACATCGCGCCCGACACCCGTCAGGGTGAGGCCCACGGTGGAGACCGAGGTGCCCAACTCCTGCTGCAGCCGAACCACCCCCCAGCCGGCGAGCGGCTCGATCCGGACTCGCTCCGTGCTGGCCGAGGCCGTGTCGTACACGGTGGCGTACTCGTTGGCCGTGAGCGCGCCCAGCGCCCCGACCGAGAGCCCGGAGTTGAGTCGGCCGGTGAGCTTGGCCGCAGCGAGGATGGTGGTCAGATCGGCCGCGTCGACGAAGTCGCCCTCGGCCTCCACCCCGGGCGGCGCTCCGATACGACGCGAGTAGTAGTAGCTGGGTCCCCTGCCCCGCAGGAGCTGGTCGCCCTCGATGAAGAACGGTCGCCGCTCGGGAAAGAACACCTCGAAGGCGGTGAGGTTAACGACGGCGGGATCCGCCTCGACCTGACCGAAGTCGGGGTTCACCGTGGCGTCGAGGGTGAGATTGGATCCCAGACCCGCCTTGACGTCCATCCCGAACCGGGGCTCGAGCTCGCTGCCGTCCTCGAACGGGTTCGCCTCATCCAGCAGCTCCTGGCTGGTGAAGGTGGCGTCGGCCGAAAAGTAGGGCACGACCTCCACCGGCCGGCGCGCGCTCCCCGCCTGGATCCCGGTCAGATCTCCGAACCACGAAGACCAGCCCGACTCGTCCCGCGGCACGGGGACCCAGAAGATGTCCTCGTTCTTGGTGGGGATGTAGCGGTTGATGTTGATTCCCCACGTCTGCTCGGCGCCGGACTGGAAGCGGAGCTGGGAGAACGGGATCGCCATCTCGGCCGTCCACCCCTGGTCGTCGATCTGCGCCTCGGCCCGCCAGACCGGGTCGAAGGATCGATCGCGCGAGAACTCGCGATCACCCGGATGATACCAGTCGAGCCGCACGCCGGCCGCGGTGACCGCGAAGGTGTAGGCGGTGCGCCGGTCCCGGTAGCCATCGATCGAGACGATGAGCCGCTCTGAGTTCCCATCGTTGTCCCGGCGGGTCATCACGGCCCGGATCGTCTCCGGATCCTGGCTGTACATGCGGGCGCCGACGTAGAGCTGCTTGCCGTCGTAAGCGAACGCCACCTCGGTTCGCTCGGTGGGAGGCGCTCCCTCCACCGGCTCCTTCTGGATGAAGTCGGAGGTGAAGGTAGCGCGCTGCCAGACCGGATCGTCCAGCCGGCCGTCGATCCGGATCGACTGCGAGGGCGGGATCTGGTAGGCGCCGAGGGTCTTGCTCACGCAGGCGGCGCCTTCCGTGCGCCGGCAGGGACGAGAGGCGGGGCCGGCGGTGGCCGTGTCCCCCGCCCCCACGCTCGCCGTGGTGTCCGCCGCCCCGGTCAGATCGGGAATGGTGTCGGCATCGGCCGTCTGCGCACGAGCCACCGGCGCGCACAGCGAGCACGCCGCCGCCACGCACGCCAGCAGGAGGCCGGTCTGCGCGAGACCGGGCCGGGACAGGAGTTGGCTGAAGCCGATTCGATCGGTTCGGAAAGCCACCGGCTCGATGTAGCACGTGACCCTGGGATCTTTCCCGGTCGGCGCATGCTACCCCACAGAGAGGCTCTCGACCCATCCAGCCTAGTCGGAGCGTGCAGCTCGGCGCGACCCACGAGCGACGAACAGAAGGTAGGCGGCCGAGGTCCCGAGGAAGAACCACGGGAGCTGGAGGACGCTGTACCGCTCGGTCGTCCTCCAGCCACCGCTCGGGCGTTCCTCGTCCCTCCGCTCGCGCCGGTAGAACGGGGCACGAACCGTGTACCGACGCTGATCCGCCGGGTGCTCGATCCGATGCCGTACGGATGACGGCTCGAGTTGGCCGTCGGGCGGAATCGAGTCGGCGACGCGCCGGAGCGGGACGCCGAACAGACCGAGAAGGAACGCGGCCGAGAGGACGGCCGGCCACGCCCAGCGAGCGAGGATGCGGCGAAACCTGCGGACCGCCCGACCCCGCGGGTTCGGGGAACTCCGGCTCAGCGAGTGCGTGACCAGCCCGATGAGCATGACCACCGCGAGACCCGAAAGCGTGACTCCGGTGAAGTCGACCCACGTCATGATCTCACCTCCTCTCCGGGTATGCGTTGAGGGCTCCCGGTCCCGGCTCCGCACCCCGCCGCTCGGAAAAACGTCGGGCCCAGGCCCGGACGAGCAGCAACGCGTCCCGCTGGGCGTTCCCGTCCGTGATCGGCGGCACGATCAGGCGTGGCCGGCCGCGGCCGTCGAGCAGCACGGAGGTCGGCGTTTCGAGCCACCCCAGCCGCGCGAGCAGCCGCTGGCCCGGGCCGGTCAGGTCGTAACGGACGGAGAACCGCGGCTTCGGCTCGCCGAGAACGGAGTCGCCCGGCACCGGCCTCCCGAAGCGGAGGCCGAGGCCGAGCACGCGCAGGCTCGAGTCGCTCGCGAGCGAGTTCCAGCGTCGAACGAGCCCGCCGTAGGCCCTGCAGTCGTCCGGCTGGAAGAGGAAGAGCAGCGTGGGCCTCCCGTCGCCGGCAGGCAGGTCGGCCGGAGCGGAAAGCGCGCGATACTCGCCGAGCCGGACCGCGGCGGGCAGCGCCAGGAGCGCGGCCGCCGCCAGCAGCGACCGCGCCCGGGGACTGCCGCCGCTCAGTCGCAGTATCGGGGCGCCCAACCGACGTAGTCGCGGCCCCACACGCAGCCGCCGCTGCCTTCGGCCGGCTCGAGAGCGGTGTCACCCCCTTCGCTCCCTCCGCTGCCTCCGTCACTCGAACCGGCGGCCGGCAGGTACTTGTGGGTCGTCGTGCACTGCTTGTAGAAGAGGATGTTCACGCACGACTCGTTCTCCCAGCAGACGTTTCCGTTGTTCGTCTCGCTGCAGCTGCTGGCGGCCGCCTGGGGCTGGCCCGGCAGAGCGAGATAGAGGCCCGCGGTCGCGACCAGCGTCAGGGCGGCCGCGATCAGCCGCGGGCGGGATGCGTTCTTCATCTTGTCTCCTCCGTGTTGCGGGATCGAAGGTCGCGGGAGTGTGCGACCGACCCCTCAACCCCGGATCAAGGCAGGTGATAGAACGCCAGGGCGAGGATCAGGTAGACGGCGAGCAGCTGGACGCCCTCCATCCAGTGGCTTTTCCCGTCGTCGGCCACCTGGGCGATGATCAGCACCGAGAGGGCGACGGCGAGCACCTCGAGGCCGGTGAAGTGGAGATCCATCGGCGCGGGACCGACCGCATAGCTGAGAAAGAGGAGGAGCGGCGCCACGAAGAGCGCGATCTGAATCGAGGATCCGATCGCGATGTGCACCGCCAGGTCCATCTTGTTCTTCAGCGCCATCAGCACGGCGGTGGAGTGCTCGGCGGCGTTGCCGACCAGGGCGATTACGATGACCCCCAGGAAGACCTCCGTCATCCCGAGCGCCTCGCCGGCATCGTGCACCGCCCCCACGAGCAGCTCGCTCATCCACCCCACCAGCGCGGCGGCGCCCAGCAGCGTTCCGATCGCCCTCCTCCGGGACCAGCGCGGCCCCACCGCCTCGTGGACCGTCTCCGCGCTCTCCGCGTCCGCGGTCTTCGCGTCCACCCCTGAGACGCCGCCCGCGTACAGCTGGCTGTGCGTCCTCAAGGTGAAGACGAGACTGAGAAGGTAGGTGACCATCAGGACGACCGAGATCTCCAGGCTCAACGTGCGCTCGACCCGTACCGGGCTCTCCGAGGCAATCCCGTGGAAGATCGCGGGGACGACCAGTCCCACAGCGCTCAGCAGAAGGAGCGTGGCTCCCATGCTGGCGGCGGTGCGGTTGAACGCCTGCACCGGATGCCTGAGGCCCCCGAGCAGGGCGGCGAGGCCGAACACGACCAACGTGTTGCCGATGATCGAGCCGGTGATCGAGGCCTTCACCAGGTCGTGCAGCCCGGCATCGAGCGCCACGAGGGCGATGATCAGCTCGGCCGCGTTCCCGAAAGTGGCGTTCAGCAGGCCGCTCACGCCGGCACCGTAGTGCTCGGCGAGCTTCTCGGTGGCCAGGCCCAGGATTCCCGCCAGCGGGATGATGGCCAACGCCGAGGTGACGAAGATCGCGGTCCCGCCGAGGTGGAACAGGAACTCGAGCGCGAGCGCGACGGGAACGAAAACGAGGAGCGCGTAAAGCGCGTTCTGCCAGCTCGGCCGCGGCGTCACCGGGAGGTCGCGCGAGCCGGTCCGGATGTGGAGGGCGCGGGGGGACGTGCGAGAGGCGCCGTCCGGATTCGAACCGGAGTAGGGGGCTTTGCAGGCCCCTGCCTAACCACTCGGCCACGGCGCCACACGGCAGAACAGTAACGCGTATAAGCGACCGGAAACAGGGCGCCGGATCCGCTTGTCTGCCCGCCGTCGCCCCGCCTATACTGCCGCCGTCTCGCCACCGTTCCCTTCCGACAGGAGCCGGGGTGTCCGTCAGCCTGCTTGCCAGCCGCGCAGCCAGCCTGGGTACCTTTTTCGCGGCCCGCCGGCCGGCGGCGCGCCGCAGAATCGGGCTCGCCGGCTGGTTGTTGGCGTCGGCTGCCGCGCTCGCTCTGCCAGGAGGGTTGAGCGGTCAGATCCCGACCGTCCAGGACGGTCGCCTGCCCCGCCAGGGAGAGTTCTGGCTCGAGCTGACCCCCTCGCTCTTCTTCTGGAGCAGCCAGTTCGCTCTCGACTCCGACCTCGCACCCGACGGCGAGAAGGAGCCGCTGACGGAGGACTTCGGCGGTCCGCTGACGGGCAGGATGTACCCCGACGACCTCCCGTTCCTCGCCGACATCAACTCGGACGCGGATGCGCTCGGATACGACCCGCTCGCCCCGGACGACCTCTCCTTCGGAACGCTGGACTACCGGGAGATCTCGAACCGGTACGTCGTTCTGCCGCTCGGGCTGGAGATCGGCATCCTGGACCGACTGGCGCTGGAGGTCACCGTGCCGCTTGTCCAGACCCGCTCCCAATCGTTCTTCGGGTACGACACGCTGCCAGCGACGGTGACCGCCGGCATGCACGTCGTGCCCGATCCGGTGGCGTTCTTCGGAGCCTTCGACGCGGCCGAGCTCCAGCTGGCGGAACTGATCGACGGCGGGACGCTCTCGCCGGACGAGATGGCCGCGGCCCAGGCCCTGCTCGCCAACTCCACCACCTACTCGGACGCCCTCGCTCGACGGGTGATGGAGAACCTGTTTCTGCCGATCGGCAGCACCACGGCTGGCGGGCAGATGATGTCGGCGTACGAGACGCTCGCGGCCGGCTACACCGCGTTCGGTCTCGAGCTGCCGGCCTTCGAGCTGCCGGCCTTCGCGACCGCCTCGGACCTGTCCGCGCTGTTCGCGAGCCCGGAACTGGCGGCGGATTCCCTGGGCATCACGACGCAGGGTATCGCCGTCGGCGAGCTGGAGGTGGGCATCCGGATCGGTCTGATCGACACCTTCACCCCGATCACCTGGTTCGAGGAGCCGACGGCGGAGACTCCGGCTCCGGCCGACGAGACGCCGGGCGAGAAGGAGGGCGCGCCGCCCGAGCAACCGGCGGACGAAGCCCGACGTCCGGTCGAACACAGCGAGGCGGTTCGCCGGCTCGCCCGACGTCCGCCGACGGTACAGTTCAGGACAACCATCGGCGGGAAACTCCGGTTTCCGCTCACCGATCCCAACGGACCGCCGTACCTCGACCCCTCCGACTTTCTCTCCATCCCGGTCGGCGACGGTCAGCAGGACATCGAGATCTCGCTCTTCCAGGACATCCGGGTAGGTCCGCGGTTTCTCTTCCTGGCCAGCGGGTACTTCGGCCTGCAGCTCGCCGACGAGGTGGACCTTCGGGTCGCTCCGCCGGGACGGCCCTACGCCCTCGCCTCCACGCTGGCGACGGTTCGGCGCCAGCTCGGGAACTACGTTTACGCCCGCGTCGCGCCGCAGGTGTACCTGAACAACGTGTTGGCGCTCGGAGCGGAGTACGGGTTCTGGAACAAGGGCAGCGACCAGTACGAGATCGTGTCCGGCATGGCCGGCTCCGCCGCGCCGCTGGAGCTGGAGACCTCGCAGACGCGCCACATGCTGGGCGTGGGCGTGTTCTATCGGACCCAGGACTTGTGGGAGGACGGCCGCACGAGCCTCCCGATCGAGGCATCGCTCATCTATCAGACCTCGCTGGCCGGCTCGGGGGGACAGACGCCGGCCGGCGACCGCGTGACCGTCTACCTGCGGTTTCCCTTCAGGGTCTTCTAGCTCGTTCGGGTGCGGTGCCCGGCGGTCCTTGTGCACCAGCGGTCCCGGTGCCCTGACGGTCAGGGTGCCCTGGTGGTCGCGGTGCCCTAGCGGTTCCGGTGCCCTAGCGGTTCCGGTGCGGCCTCCGAGCGGCTCCGCCATCCGCCTCCCCGACCTCGGGCGGTCGCACGTCCCCCCAGCGCAGCTTCTGGCGGAGCACCGAGAAGAAGGTCTGATCCGGAAAGCGAATCAGCCGCACGGGGTCGGCCGACCGCTGCGCGATCACGCGGTCGCCGTCGTGCAGCTCGCTGCCGACCTGGCCGTCTACCGTAAGGACGACATCCTGGGCGCCGGAGTCGATCTCCACCGTGACGCGGGCGGTGGCCGGCAGGACGACTGGACGCACCGCCAGCGTGTGCGGGCAGATCGGCGTGGCGACGATCGCGTCCAGACCCGGTACCAGGATCGGACCGCCGGCCGAGAGGCTGTACGCGGTCGAACCGGTAGCGGTCGAGATGATGATTCCGTCCGCGCTGTACTGGCCGAGCTCCTCGTCGCCCGCCCACACCCGCAGCTGCACCAGCCGGGCGAACCCGCTCTTGTGCACGACCGCGTCGTTCAGGGCGTAGAACGAATCGGCCTCGACCCCGGCGCGCCGGGGCCTCGGTGGTGGAGTCCGGCGCCGGAGAGCGACATCCAGCGCCAGGCGCTCGTCCAGCTCGTACTCTCCGCGCCCGACCCGACCGACAGCTGCCTCCAGATCGGAAAGGGGAATGGAGGTCAGAAAGCCGAGCCGGCCGACGTTGCACCCCAGAATGGGCACGCCGGCCGGACCGGCGAGGCGCGCCCCACGAAGCAGGGTCCCGTCACCGCCGAGGGTGAGCAGGCAGTCGATCTCCGGCCACGCTCCCTCCAGGTCCCCGGCGTAGGAGATCGCCTCGGCGGCCTCGTGCAGCTCGCTGTGGACGAAGAGCCCGATACCGGCCTCGTCGGCGATCCGGTGTAGTCGCCCCAGCACGTCGGGGAAGAACGGATACTCGGGATTGCCGAGCACACCGAGCTTCACGGGCCGACCGCCGCCGACGCGGAGCGACCGCTTTCGACCATCACCCTGCGTCCTCCTCGGGCACTTCCACCTCAGCCGTCCGAACTTCCCCGGACGATGTCTCGATCAGCTCCTCGATGCGACCCCGCACCTCCTCGAGCAGCTGGTTCGCCCTCCGCACGTGGCGAACGCCCTCCTCGAACAGGCGCAGGGCCTCATCCAGATCGATCTCCTCCCGGTCCAGGGCGGCGACGATCCGCTCCAGCTCCGCCATCGTGGACTCGAAATCCAGCTCGCCGCTCATCGGCGCATCTCGAGCCACGTCACCGAACCGGGATCTCCCGGGCGCCCTCAGCCCGGGCGGAGACCTCGCCGTCCGCGACCCGAAGGCGGAAGGGATCGCCGGCGCGGAACATGCTCACGCGACGGAGCACCCGGCCGGCCTCGTCCAGAGGGACGGCGAACCCCCGCTCGAGCGTCGCCAGCGGGCTGAGTGCCTCGAGCCGGGCCCCAAGCTTCTCCACGCGACCGCGGCAATTCTCCAGGTAGCGGACCATTCGGCCACTGACCCTCTCCGAGGCGCGAAGCGCGCGCTCTTCGGCCCGCCCCGCGCGTCCGCGGAGGACAGCAGCGAGCGCCGCGGAGAAGCGCCTGACCACCGCTCGCAGCTCGGCCCCGTCCGGGACGACGAGCTCGCCTGCAGCGGAAGGCGTGGGTGCGCGCATGTCCGCGACCAGGTCCACGATCGTCACGTCCACCTCATGACCGACCGCCGTGACGATCGGAACCGGGCACGCCGCCACGGCCCTCGCCACCGACTCTTCGTTGAAGCTCCAGAGGTCCTCCACCGAGCCTCCACCCCGCGTGAGCACAACCACGTCGACGGCGGGAGCGCAGCCGATCGCTTCCAGGGCCTCGCAGATCTCCCGCGCGGCGCCGTCTCCCTGCACACGACAGGACGAGAGGAGAATGTGCGTCCAGGGCGCCCGGCGCCGGATGACCGAGACGAGGTCCCGCCAAGCCGCGCCATCGCGAGAGGTGACCACGCCCACTCGCCGCGGCATCCGAGGCAGCGGTCGACGGCGGGCAGGATCCGTGAGGCCCTCCGCTTCCAGCTGGCGCCGCAGCCGGTCGAAGGCGAGCCGCCAGAGCCCCTCCCCCCGCGCTTCCAGCCGCTGAACGGCGAGCTGATAGCGGCCGCCGGCCTCGTACAGGGTAAGCCGGCCGTAGGCGCACACCTCCATCCCCTCCTCCGGGTCGGTAGGCAGGCTGCGTGCCTCGCTCCGCCACATCACGCAGGCGAGCTGAGCCGTCGCGTCCCGCAGGCTGAAGTAGCAGTGGCCGGATTCCATCCGCCGCCAGTTGGAAACCTCGCCGATCACCCACAGCGGACCGATCGATGCCTCCAGCAGCCGGCGGACGGTGGCGTTGACCTCCGAGACCGGAATGGCCGTTTCGACGCTCTGGCCCGGCTCGGCCCGCACGAGGCTCTCCTGTATGCCCGGAGGGGTCGGGGCATCGCCAGCCGGAACGGCGGGCGCGGCCGACCCGAACAGGGAGAACTGCGACGTCTCGCTCACGCGGGACCTGTCCGGCAGATGCCGGCGGGGACTAGGCTGCGAATAGTTCGGCCGCCTTGATCGTGTTCTGCAGGAGCATGGCGATCGTCATCGGTCCGACGCCACCGGGGACGGGCGTGATCCAGGAAGCCACCTCCCGTACGGAGTCGAACTCGACATCGCCGGCGAGGCGGTAGCCCTTCTCGCGCGAGGGATCCTCGACCCGGTTCACGCCCACGTCGATGACCACCGCTCCCGGCTTGACCATGTCGGCGGTGACGAACGCTGCTCGTCCAATGGCCACGATGAGAATATCCCCCAGCCGACCGATCTCGCCCAGATCGTGAGTCCGGCTGTGCGCCAGCGTCACGGTGGCGTTCGCCCAAGGCTGCTTCTGTGACAGGATCTCGGCCACGGGACGTCCCACGATGTTCGACCGTCCCATCACCACGACGTGCCGGCCTTGAGGATCGCAGCCGATGCGCCGCAACAGCTCCTGGATCCCTGCCGGCGTGGCGGGGCGAAAGGCGTCGGGATCGCCGCTCACCATTCGGCCGACGTTCACCGGGTGGAAGCCGTCGACATCCTTTTCCGGCCGAACCCGCAACATGACCTCGGATTCGTCCAGGTGAGCCGGCAGCGGGAGCTGCACCAAGATGCCGTGGATCTCGGGATCTTCGTTGAGCCGGTCCACCGTCTCGAGCAGATCCTGCCCGGTGGTCTCGGCGGAGAGGTGCACGTCCGGGGCGTAGATGCCGGCCTGCTCGCAGGCACGCTTCTTCATGCGCACGTACACCTGCGAGGCCGGATCTTCCCCGACGAGCACGGCGGCCAGACCCGGCCGG
The DNA here is from genome assembly GCA_964510615.1 of uncultured Gemmatimonadota bacterium. Classification (GTDB taxonomy): domain Bacteria; phylum Gemmatimonadota; class Gemmatimonadetes; order Palauibacterales; family Palauibacteraceae. The sequence goes on along the minus strand of CAZEBA010000012.1, from coordinate 62,714 downwards.
GTGCCGCGTTCGGTCAGCTCGGATGTCTTCGAGGCGACTTCGGCGCGGATCTCCGACGCGATCTGTGTTCCATCGATCAGGCTGGCGGTCATGCGCAGGCCTCGTTTCGATGCAGGGAGGGCCGGACCGCCGGTGGATCAGCGAGCGAAATCGACGGCCCTCGTCTCGCGGACCACGACCACCTTGATCTGGCCCGGGTACTGAAGCTCCTCTTCGATCCGGCGCGCGGTTTCCTCGCTGAGCTTGGCCATCTCGCTGTCGCTGATTCGGTCCGGGATCACCATGATCCGGATCTCCCGACCCGCCTGGATCGCGAACACCTTCTCGACCCCTGCGAAGGAGGAAGCGATCTCCTCCAGCTTCTCGAGGCGCTTCACGTAGTGCTCGAACGACTCTCGCCGCGCGCCCGGCCTCGCACCGGAGATCGCATCGGCGGCGGTGACCAGGAAGGTCTCCGGGAAGCGCGCCGGCTCCTCGTCGTGATGGGCCCTGATGGCGTTGAGCACCGGCTCCTTCTCGCCACACCGCTTGCAGAGCTCGTAGCCGAGCTCCACGTGGCTCCCCTCGTGCTCGTGCGTCATGGCCTTGCCGATGTCGTGGAGCAGACCCATGCGCTTGACCATCCGCTTGTCGAGCCCGAGCTCGGCCGCCATGCTCGCGGCCAGCAACGCCACCTCGCGCGCGTGCTGCAACTGGTTCTGCCCGTAGCTCGTGCGGTACTTCAGCATCCCGAGCCGCTCGACCAGCTCGGAAGGAAGATCGTGGATCCCGAGCTCGTACAGCACCTCCTCGGCCGCTTCCCTCATCGAGGCCTGTACGTCCTCCTTGGCTTTCTCGACGACCTCCTCGATCCGGCCGGGGTGGATCCGTCCATCCGCCACCAATCGCTCCATTGCCAGGCGGGCGATCTCGCGTCGTACCGGATCGAAGCTCGAGAGGATGACCGCCTCGGGCGTGTCGTCCACGACCACGTCGACACCGGTGATCGCCTCGAACGAGCGGATGTTCCGCCCCTCCCGGCCGATGATCCGCCCCTTCATGTCATCGCTGGGGAGGGCGACGACGGATACCGTCGTCTCGGAGGCATGGTCGACGGCCAGCTTCTCGATCGCCATCGAGATGATCTTCTTCGCCTCGCGCTCGGCGTCGCGGCGCGCGCGCTCCTTGAGATCCCGCACCCGGCGAGCCGTCTCCGCCCGGGCCTGGTCCTCGATGCGCGCCACCAGCTGTCTGCGCGCCTCCTCCCGACTGATCCCGGACAGTCGTTCGAGCTGCGCATCCAGCTGCTCGAAGCGCTGCTTCATACCCTCCCTCTCTCGCGCCTGGGCCTCCGCACGCACCTCGAGCTCCGCCGCGTGCTTGTCCTGCCGCTCCGACCGTTCCTCCAGCAGCGCCAGCTTGCGATCGAGCAGCTCCTCCCTCTCCGCCAGTCGCGCCTCCACTCGGTCGAGCTCGGCGCGGCGGCCTTCGGACTCCTTCTCCCACTCGGCCTTCAGGCGGTAGGCCTCATCCTTCCCCGCCAGCTCGGCCGACTTGCGAAGGTTGGACGCCTCGCGCTCTGCCTCGCCGAGGATGCGCTCGCGCTCGCTCGCCAGGTCCTCCCGCCCTCGAACCGCCCGGCGGCGTTCCAGCACACGGCCCACCGCGGCTCCCAGCAGAAGGGCTGCGACAGCGCTGATCGCGGTGATCTCGGGTCCCATCGGGGCTCCGAACATCTATCCAGGTACCAAACAAAAGCGGCCGGCGCCGCCGGGCACCGACCGTGATCGAGATGCACGACCGACGGCGCATCGCTGAGCGATGCACCGTCGCATCTATGTACAGGATCTAGGAGTCGTCCACGCCCGGCCGCACGCGTTAATGCCGTGAAGTTGTCCCCGCATGGCTGGCGTCGCAAGCATCGGCACCACGTTCAGCCTTCCGACGCCAGGGCCGCTCGAATACGCTCATGCAGCGAGGCTACCCGCTCTCCGACGTCCAGCCGCAACTCCTCCGTCTCGGCTTGCGCTCGGAACAAGCGGTCGGTGATCTGCATGGCGGCTAGAATCGCCGCCTTATGCGGCTCCGCCACGTGGCCCCGGAGGTGGGCCTCCTGGATTGCCGCGTCCACGTAGCGAGCGCAGCGCTCCGTGTACGCCTGCCCCATCTCCGACCGGATCAGGTAATCCTCCCCGAAGATCGTCACCCGCACGGCTTTTCGCGTGTCGTTGTCCCCGTTCTCAGCCATCGGACAGCTCATCCTCCATCAGCATTAGGCGGCTGCGGATGCGGTTCGCGCGCACCCGGGCCTCGTCCACCGCCGTCCGCAGGCATCCGTTCTCCTCGGCAAGCTCCTCGAACCGCGCCTGGAGCTCCATGGGCGCCATGCTGTCCACATCCGTGTCCCGTAGCGCCTCGGCCAGCTTGCGGTGGTTCTCCTCGGCCACGGTCGCACGGTCCCGCATCGTGCCGAGACCGTCGATCAGCGACTCGAGCGCCCCCTCGAGGCGGGTCAGCTCCATCTCGACATCGGGGGCATCGGGAGGCGGATCAGCCGCCTCGCGGCCACCCTCCCGGGCATCAGGCTTGACGGATTCGGGCATCGCTCTTTTCCTCCAGGGCAGAGATGATCTCGCTCATCGCCGCATCCACTTCCTGGTCGGTCAGCGTCCGGTCGGGCGCGCGAAATCGGAACCGCCAGGCCAGGCTCCGGCTGCCCGACGGGATCTCGCCGCCCTCGTAGACGTCGAACAACCGCAGGGATTCCAGGTGGGACGGAGCCGCTCCCAGGATGACAGACTCGAGCTCGGCCACCGGACGCGCCGACGCGACAACGAGCGCGAGATCCCGATGCACCCGTGGATACGGGGAGAGCTCGGTGTAGCCCGCCGTCGCCCCGAGTCGGACGCCGGCGAGCCGGAATTCGCCGGCCCACACCGGCGCGATTCGACCAGGACCATCGACCGCATCTCGCGCCACGCGACCCGCGAGACCCCATGCCTCCCCTTCTCCGACCAGGACGAAGCGTTCGCCCTCCAGCCAGCGGGCGACGGAATCCAGCGACGCGGGCGGGGCTGAAATCGCCGCCAGCGGTACCGCCGAGGCGCCGAGCAGGCCCTCGCCGATATCGCAGACCAATCCCTTGAGATCCCAGACGTCCACCTCGGTCGTTTCCCTCGACCAGTGCACGGGCTCCCTCACCCCGGTCATCACGAAGGCCGCCCGGAGGTCCTCGAGCGGCAGGTCCGGCGTCTCGCCGGCGCCGTTGCGGGCGAACGCGGTCCCTATCTCGAACAGCCGCACATCTCGGCTTCCCCGCGCCAGGTTGTACTCCAGCCGGTCGAGCAGCGTCGCCAGCAGGTCCGTGCGGAGGCGGCCTTCCTCGGCGGAGAGCGGGTTGCGGAGCTCTACCGCGTCCTGCGCCGCCCGCCGCACCGTGACGAAGCTGGTGCTCCGGGCCTCGAGAAAGCCACGAGCCACGAACAGACGTCGTGCCCGGTCGGCCTGTGCCCAGGCGGGATCATCCGGCACCCGGCTCGGTCGGAGCGCGAAGCCCTGGCCGTCGAAGCGGTCGTATCCGTACCGTCGTGCCACCTCCTCCACCAGGTCGATCTCCCGGGTCACGTCGTTGCGCCAGCCCGGCACGGTGACGCGGAGTGGCGCTCCCCCCGCCGGCTCCTCTCCCTCCTCCCCATCGACGGGCTCGAAGCCGACCGGGGCGAGAATGGCCGCCAGCTCGCCTCGCTCGAACCGGCGACCCAACACCTGTCGGACACGGGAGGGGCGAAGCTCGACCACCGGTGGCTCTCCGGGCAGCTCCCCGACCCGCAGGGCGCGCTCTTCCGCCGCACCCCCCGCCGTGGCGAGGATGAGGCGGGCGCAGCGCGTGATCGCCGCTTCCACATCCGTGGAGTCCACGCCGCGCTCGAAGCGGTAGGACGCATCGGTCGAGAGGCCCGCCTGCCGCGCCGTCCGTCGCGTGTGCAGCGGGTCGAAGACGGCGCACTCGAGAAACACGTCCGTCGTCCCGGAGCTGACCTCGGTATCCTCTCCCCCCATCACGCCGGCCAGGCCGACGACCCGATCGGCGTCGGCGATCACCGTCGAGATCCGACTCAGGGTGCGCCCCTCCCCGTCAAGGGTGCGGAGCCGCTCGCCGTCGATGCCGCCTCGCACGCGGATCTCCGGCCCGGAGAGCAACGCCAGGTCGTAGGCGTGCAGCGGATGGTTCAGCTCGTGCATGACGTAGTTGGTGGCGTCCACCACGTTGTTGATCGGGCGACCGCCGATCGCCCACAGGCGCGCCGCCAGCCAGGCCGGAGACGGCCCGACCCGGACTCCGCGGATCAGGACGCCGAGAAACCGGAGGCAGCGGGAGGGGTCTTCGATGACCACGCGCACGCCCGCCGTCGTCGCCTCGCGGTCTCCATGCTCCCAGGTCGGCCCCCAAGTATCGGCCGCCGCGCCGAAGGAGGGGAGCCGCAGTCCCGCGCAGCCATCCGGTGCCAGCTCTCTCGCCACCGCCAGGTGGCCGGCCAGATCGGCACGGTTCGGCGTCAGGTCCAGCTCCAGAACGTGATCGGGAAGACCCAGAGTCTCCGCTAGCGGGTGGCCGACCTCCATGTCGGCCGGAAGCTCCAGGATGCCGGAATGATCCCGGCCGAGCCCCAGCTCGCGCTCCGAACACAGCATCCCGTGGCTGATCTCGCCCCGAATCTTGCGGGCCCCGATCTCCAGCCCGCCGGGAAGCGAGGTGCCGGGCGGAGCATAGGGATACAGGCATCCGGGCCGTACCGGCGCGCCGACCACGACCCTGACCGAGTCACCGCGGCCGGTTGCCACCGTCGCCAGGCCGAGCCGGTCCGCGTTGGGGTGTGGCTGTGTCTCCTCGACCCGACCGATGACCACGCCCTCGATTCCGTCTCCGATCGGAATCACCTCGTCGACGGCCACGGCGGTCATCGAGAGGCGGTCAGCCAGTTCCTCGGGCGTTCCCTCGATTCCTGGCGCCAACGCCCGCAGCCAGTTGAGCGAGACCTTCATCGGCCTGGCACGCGCGGCGAACGCGCGAAATGTCGCCGCATCGTAACACGCATATTTCTCTTGGACTTCAAGGTGCGGGATGCAGAAACGGGTTTAGGTTGGGGGAAGATACGCGTCCGCTCGCGCGCCCGCCACGGTTGCGAGGCCCTGCCACGGGTTGCGGGGCCACGCCCGCGGTTGCGGGGCGCCGGCCGCGTCGCCGCCCTACCGGAACTGCTCCAGGAACCTGGCGTCCCCCTCATAGAACAGCCGAATGTCAGGGACCCGGTAGCGGAGCATCGCGATGCGGGCCGGCCCCATTCCGAACGCATACCCGGTGTAGCGCTCCGGATCGTAACCCACCGACTCGAAGACGGCCGGGTGCACCATGCCCGACCCCATGATCTCGATCCATCCCGTTCCCTTGCAGGTCGAGCACCCCGCGCCCTCGCACATGTGACACGAGACATCCACTTCCGCCGACGGCTCCGTGAACGGGAAGTAGGCGGGCCGAAACCGGGTCCGGGTCAGCTTGCCGAAGAACCGGTGGACGAAGTGCTCGATCGTCGAACGGAACTCCACGAAATCGATCCCCTCATCGACGGCGAGTCCCTCGATCTGCTCGAACGCGGGCGCGTGCGTCGGGTCGAACGGATCCCTCCGGTAGCACAACCCCGGCACGACGACCCGCACCGGCGGCGCGTGCGTCTCCATGATCCGAGCCTGCACCGGGGAGGTGTGGCTGCGGAGGAGGACCCCGTCCGCCAGGTAGAAGGTGTCCCACATGTCCGCCGCCGGATGCTCCAGCGGAATGTTGAGGGCCTGGAAGTTGTACCACTCCGTCTCGGCCTCCGGCCCGCGCACGCGTGAGAAGCCCAGCTCGCGAAAGATCTCGCAGATCTCGTCGATCACGCGCGTCACCGGATGCACCCCGCCGCGCCAGGCACGGCGGGCGGGCATCGTAAGATCCACTCCCGTGGTGGCCGAAGCCGCCTCTTCGAGCGCCCGCCGCCGCGAGGCATGCGCCTCCGTCAGGCGCCGCTTCGCCGTGTTGGCCGCCTGACCGATCGCGGGTCGCTCCTCGGGCGGCGCCTGACCAATGCAGCCGAGGATCTCCGCCAGTTCACCGCCGCGTCCCAGGTAGCGCACCCGGACCGCCTCCAGCTCCGCGGGCGACGCGGACGATGCGATCGCCGCCAGGCCCTCGGTCTCGATCCGGCCGAGCGCCTCGACCCACCCTCCCGGGCTCACGCCGACGTCAGGGCAGATGGTCCTTGGCCAGCCGGGCGAGCTCCGCGAACGCCGCAGGCTCCCGCACCGCCAGATCGGCAAGGACCTTCCGGTTCAGCTCGACGCCCGCACTCCGGAGCCCCGAGATGAAGCGTGAGTAGGAGAGACCGTTCTCGCGCGCCGCCGCGTTGATGCGGCTGATCCACAGGGCGCGGAAGTCCCGCTTGCGGCGCCGCCGATCGCGGTAGGCGTACTCCCAGCCACGCTCGACCGCATCCTTGGCAGGTCGGTACAGCTTGGAGCGCCCGCCGAAGTAGCCGCGGGCCTCCTTCATCAGCTTCTTCTTGCGCTTGTTGCGCGCCGTGTTCGTCTTCACGCGAGGCATCGTCTCACCCCCTCATGTATGCTCTCGGAGCCCCGGTACCCGGACCTCCGCTATTGGCCCAGCAGCCGCTTCACCCGCTTGGTGTCGGCACGCGAGACGAGCGTCGGCAAGCGCAGCCGCCGCTTCCTCTTCCGGCTCTTCTTGGTGAGGATATGGCTGTGGTAAGCCCTCCTTCTCCGGAAGCGCCCGGAACCGCTCCTGCGGAACCGCTTCGCGGCCGACCGGTTGGATTTCATCTTCGGCATTTGACCACTCCTTTCCGGCGCGAAGGACCGCTAACGGCGCGGTGCCATGACCATCGTCATGGTGCGCCCTTCCCTCGCGATCTCCACTTCCACGTTGGCCGCGTCCGCCAGCTCGTTCTTCACCTGCTCCAGCAGTCGCACGCCCAGCTCCGGGTGCGTGATCTCACGACCGCGGAACATCAGCGTGAACTTCACCTTGTCGCCCTCTTCGAAGAACCGGCGGGCGTGCCGCATCTTGAACTCCAGATCGTGGCTCTCGATCCGGGGTCTCAGCTTCACTTCCTTCACATGTATGTTGTGCTGCTTCTTCTTGGCCTCGCGCAGCTTGCGCGCCTGCTCGTACTTGTGCTTCCCGTAGTCCATCAGCTTGCAGACCGGAGGCCGGGCGTTCGGGGCGACCTCCACCAGATCCAGGCCGCGATCGACCGCCATGCGCCTCGCTTCGTCCGTCGGAACGATCCCGACCTGCTCACCCTCCTCGTCGATGAGCCGGATCGGGCTGATCCGAATGCGATCATTGACTCGCAGTTCTTCTTGGCTCACGTCCCCTCTCTCGGGCGCTGGAAAAAGTGCCGCCGCGCTGCCCGGCCCAGGGACAGGGCGCCGAATCCGCCAAAAAAAACCCGGCACGGCCACAGCCGTCCGGGTGCGCGCTGGCGCATGAGCGGGAACGGGCCAGGGCCCGCTCCTGTTCCGAACCCGGGAGCTGTCTCCGGCCACCAGGGACCGGGACGCCGAGGGGTGGGAGCCATCCCAGGCTCCGCTTCCGAATTGTCAGGCGCGCAAACCTAGACCGGGCGGCGGAATCTGTCAAACCCGGCCTGCGAGTCACCGCGGCCAGCGGGACACCCCCTACAGGGCCGCATCGAGCACCTTGCCGCGCACCTTCTCCCGCACCACGGTCAGGAACTCGTCGACCGGGACCGTGACCTGCTTCTCCGCGGCCCCGTGCGCCCGGACGGCCACCGTGCCGGCCTCCAGCTCGCGATCTCCGACGACCAGGAGGTAGGGTACCTTCATCACTTCCCCGTCGCGGATCCGGTAGCTGAGCGTGTCGGAGCGGGCGTCCAGCTCGGCGCGGAGCCCGGCCGCCCTCAGCCTTGATGCAATCTCCTTCGCTCCCTCGGCGTGCGCGTCGGTGACCGGCAGCACCCGGATCTGTTCCGGCGCCAGCCAGACGGGAAACGCCCCCGCGAAGTGCTCGATCAGCACGCCGGTGAACCGCTCCAGGGTACCGAAGATCGCCCGGTGAATCATGACGGGGCGGTGCGGCTGGTTGTCCGAGCCGATGTACTCCAGCTCGAACCGCTCAGGGAGGTTGAAGTCGAGCTGGATCGTCGCCCCCTGCCACTCTCGGCCGATGGCGTCGCGGAACTTGATGTCGACCTTGGGGCCGTAGAACGCCCCGCCCCCCTCGTCGATGCCGTACTCCGCCCCCACCCGCTCCAGGGCTTGCCGGAGCGACGCCTCGGCGTGGTCCCAGATTTCGTCGGCACCGATCCGCTTCTCCGGTCGAGTGGCCAGGTCGAGCCGGTACACGAGCCCGAGGGTGCGCATCACCTCGTCGACGAGGTCGAGGGCGGTGAAGATCTCGTCCTCGACCTGCTCGGGCGTACAGTAGATGTGCCCGTCATCCATCGTCAGCATGCGCACGCGCAGCAGGCCGTGGAGCGTCCCGGAACGTTCGAATCGGTACACGTTGGCGATCTCGGAGAGGCGCAGCGGAAGGTCGCGGTAGCTTCGCTGGCGTGCCGCATAGATCAGGGTGTGGCCAGGGCAGTTCATCGGCTTGACCCGATACGCCTCCCTCTCTCCCTCGCCTCGCATGCCAGGGTACATGTTCTCCGAGTAGGCCTGCAGGTGCCCGGAGCGCTCGAACAGAGCCTCACTGGAGACGTGGGGCGTGTAGACGAAGTCGTAACCGCGCCTCTCCAGCAGGGCCTCGATCCAGCGCCGGAGCTCGAGCTGGATCCGGGCGCCTCGGGGGTGCCAGCAGATCAGGCCCGGCCCGACCTCCTCCTGGATGCTGAACAGGTCGAGCTCCTGACCCAGCTTGCGGTGGTCCCGACGGCGGGCTTCCTCCAGTCGTACGAGATGCTCCGCCAGCGCCTCCGGGGTGAAGAAGGCAGTGCCGTAGATGCGCTGCAGCATCTGGCGACGCTCGTCACCTCTCCAGTACGCCCCGGCGGCATGCAGCAGCTTGAAGTGCCGGATCTCCCCCGTACGGGGAACGTGAGGCCCGCGGCAGAGGTCGACGAACGGGCCATCCCGGTAGGCGGAGATCGTCTCGCCCTCCGGGATCTCCGCCAGCCGCTCCAGCTTGAGCGGATCGTCGCCGAAGATCTCCTCCGCCTCCCCTCGCGACAGCTCGCGGCGGACGAACGGATGGTCGGTCTCGACCACCTCGGTCATCTTCGCCTCGATCCGCTCGAGGTCGGCCGGCGTGAACGGCTCGCTCACGTCGAAGTCGTAGTAGAAGCCCTCCTCGATCGGCGGGCCGAAGCCGATGCCGGCTTCCGGATACAGCTCACGCACGGCCGTGGCCAGGACGTGGGCGGCGGAGTGACGGAGCGCATACAGGGCATCGGGGTCGTCATCGCCGCGGGTGACGATCTCCACCGCCACACCCTCCTCGAGAGGCCGATGAAGGTCCCGAAGCTCGCCATCGACGCGCACCGCGACGGCAGCGCGTGCCAGGCCCGGACCGATGGATGCGGCGAGATCGGCGGCGGTGGAGCCGGCCGGCAGCTCGGTGAGGGTCTGGTCGGGAAGTCGGACGGAGATCGTCTGCTGGCTCATCGCGTACCCGTCGATGATCCGTGATCGGCGAACGGCCGGCCCGGCTGGCCGGCCCCTACGAACCTAGCACTACGCGGACGGCTCGCGAAGGATCCCGTACGCCCGCACGTGCCCCCCCTCCTCGGCGATCACCCACAGCTTCGACCCGGCAGCACCCTCCAGCTCCGGCGGAACCAGGGAGAGGCGGTAGGCGGCCCCGTCGAACAGTTCGAGAAACCACCCGTCGGCGTCCCGACCCAGGACGCCGACCACCGGCCGCTCTCCCTCGAACTCGAGGATCTCGTAGGAGGTGGCGCGGATCTGCAGGCCCGGCTGGTCGCCCTCGGTGAACACGCCCGTCACCAGAACGCGCATCCCCGCCAGTCGGCCGATCTCGCTCTCCAGCTGGCCGCTGACGAACGGTCGGCCCTCGTCCCCGTCGACCTGCGTACGGACGAACGGCAGGTTGCCCACCTGTCGGATCGTCCCCGTTACGCTGTCCGGCCCCACTTCACCCCAACGAGCCATCGGAGCCGCTTGCGGAGTCGCGTTTCCCGAGCAGCCCCAGAGCACGGCTGCGAGAGCGATCACCGTGCCGATCGTCTGCCGTCTCCACATCTCCTCGCCCTTCCCGGTTGTGAGCCGGCGCTAGCGCAGCCGGACGACGGTCGCCTGTACACCCGCCACGGCCGCCAGCGGGAGCCCGCCAAGGTCCAGCAGTCGGATGGTGAAATCGGGGGTGGCCTCCTCGCTCGCCAGCGAGAAGTACTTGGCGGTGGACGACCGAACGCTGAACTCGCGCGCCACCGGCCCGAACGGAAGCGTATCGATCTCGAGCGGGTACGGCACGCCGAAGTCGGTGACCGTGCCCGGGTCCCAGTGCAGTCCGAAGTACACATCCGGAAGGTTCCAGCTGAGCACCTGCGTGCGCGGCGAGGCGCCGGCGGCCCGGTCATCCGCTGCCGGCGCGATCAGGAACTCCGACAGCAGGTCCTCCCAGCTCCGGCCCGGACCGACCGCTTCCACCGCCCGCTCGACGTTGTCGATGCCGCGGAGGTGGTTCGGCCCGCCGCTCACCAGCTCCCGGAACAGGGCGGACTCGCCGCTTCCGAGGACGACGCCGGGGCCCTCCGGTCCTTGGTGGTCCCCGAGCCAGCGCATGAACAGCCAGGCAAACCCCCGGTAGCGGAGGCTCGAACAGCCGCTCGGATCCTCGGTCACGATCGTTCGGGTGTCCTCCGGACTGGCCATCCACCCCCCGCAGCCGCTCGTCTGTCCGAGGCGTGCGAAGTTGTCGAGGTGGAAGCGCTCGAAGACCGCGACGTTGGACGCGACCCGCTCGAAGGAGAGGTTCGACCGGAGCGGCAGGCCCGCGGCGGCGAGCCCGTTCAGCTCCTCCGACAGGTGGGAGAGCCCCTCATCGACCCAGGTGTCCTCGAGATCCTCGAACCCGCCGGATCCCTGGATGAGTCTCCGCTCGGCGTTGATCAGGTGCTGAAGCTCGTGCGCCGACACGCCGATTACGGTGCGCTTGGCGAACTCCACCGAGTGGGGGCGGCCGTACTGTCCCCCCGGATCCGGGGCGATGAGATACAGGATCTCGGCCTCGTTGCTCGTCGCACAGGTCCCGCCCGCGCGCGTGCCGTCCCTGGCCGGATCACCCGAGTCGGAGAGGTCCGAGGGCACGAAGAACCCGGCGATGAACGTGAGGCCGCTGGGACCGGAGAGCTTGTTCGTCTCCTCCGTGATCAGGACGACGATCCGCCCGTTCCGATCGATGTCGGAGGGCTCGCCGAAGTAGGAGCTGCCGACCGGGTACACCACGCTCTCCAGGGTGGACAGCATCTCGTCGTAGTCGGCCGGAGTAAGCCCGCTGTTCGCCTGCAGGTCCCGATAGATCACGAAGTGATCGCCGACGACCTTGGCGCTCGCGTCGATCACCGCCGCCGTGTCGGTGCAGGAGACGCTCAGATCGGGCTGAACCGAGAACAGGAAGCTCCGTCGCTCACCGACCGTCGGCACCTCGGCTCGGGCGGCGGCCCGCAGGTGGACTCGCTCGGCCGCGCCACCCGTCTCCTCCAGCGCCCGACGAGCCGGCCGCGCACCCACAGCGAGCAGCTCGCGTCGGGCGTCGAGGCGTAGCCGGAGCTCGCTCAGCGAATGAGCCGCCAGAGCGGGGACGGAGGTGGGCGGCGCATCGTCCGCCGGCCCTGCGGAGGCCTCGCCGCCTGCGGTCCGAGCCCGCCTCGCCGTCGCGGCGGCCGGCGACGCGCTCGTGCCGGCCGTCAGGCGGATCGGCCAGTTTCCGGAGGGCGTCCGATTGGCGCTCTGGACCGCGATCCGGTACTCGCGCGGCCCCTCTCCACCCTCGATGGTGAACTCGCTCAGCTGCGCCGGGTCGGCGACAACCGCCGAGGCACCGACCTCTAGAGCGAGCAGCGGCGGAGGCGGGGGTGGCTGCGTCGGGCCGTCGCAACCTACGAGCAGCAGCGCGACCGCCGAACCGACCCCGGCCCGGACGGGGCCCCCGGGACGCAGGCCACGCTCCCGACCGCCGGCCGTCAGCGCAATCGGACGATCGAGACTTGGGGCCGCCGCGCCGGCGTCAGCGGCAGGCCCGCCTGGTCGGTGATCCGGATCTCGTAGTCCGGAGCGGTGGCGGTGGCGAGCAGCGTGAAGTACTTGGCGGTGGCGGTGCGCACGGAGAAATCGAACTCGACGTCATCGAAAAGCACCACCTGCACCTTCAGCGGATACGGCTGGGGAAAGGCGGGCCCGGTACCCGAGTTCTCGTGCAGCCCCCGGTACAGGTCGTGTAGGTCCCAGGTGGGGAGCTGAGTACGGGCGGGGAGGCCGACCCCCGAGTCGTCGACGGCGGGCATCAGCAGGAAGTCCGCCATCAATTCCTCCCACACGAGTCCGCCGCCGAAGGTGGCCATCGCCGCCTCGATGTTGGCGGTGCCCGAGAGATGCGTCGGGCCGCCGCGGGCGATCTGGCGGAACATTTGCGCCTCGTTGCTGCCGGGGACCACTCCGTTGCCGGCGGGCCCGAACTGGTCGCCGAGCCAGCGGACGAACAGGTACGACCAGGCCCGCATCGTCAGGGACCCGCAGCCCGGGGGATCGATCAACACGAGACTTGAGCTGTTCTCGGGATCGACCATCCAGCCGTCGCACCCTTCCTCGCTTTGCGACGTCGCGCCGAGGTTGAAGAAGTTGTCGATAAGGTAGGTGTTGAACGCGTCGACATCCGACACGGCGTCGGCGATACCGAGGTTGGACCGCAGGGAGAGGCCCATCACCTTCAGGCCGACGAGCTCCTCGGCCAGGTGGGCGAGGCCCTCGTTGAGCCAGATCTCCTCCGAATTGGCGAACTGCTGGTTGCCGAGGACGAGCCGCTGCTCGGCGTTGATCAGATGCTCGAACTCGTGCGAGGTGGTCGACTTCAGGATCTCGATCGCCCGCTGCACCGTCGTCTCGTTTCCGAACTCCCCGTCCGGGTCTGGGGCGCGCAGGTAGAGGACCTCGGCCGCGTTGCTGGCGGCGCAGTCGACCGGATCCGCGAGGTCGAACGGCAGGAAGAAGCCGAGAAAGATCAGGCTGCCCGACTTGTCGTTGAGCTTGTTGACCTCCTCGGTGATCAGGACGATCACCCGCTCGTTGGCGTCGAGGTCCCCGGTCTCGCCGAAGTACTCCGTGTCCACGGGGTGGATGACGTCATCGAGCACGGCCTGGATCTCGGCGTAGTCGCCGGCGGAGAAGGCATCGGTCCCCTGCGTGTCGCGCGCGATCACGAAGTGCTGGCCGACCGAGCGGACCTCCGCCTCGATGACCGTCTCGGTGTTCGTGCAGTTCAAGAAGAGGTCCTCGTCGATCGGAAGCGTGAACTGGAGCGGCATGCCGAGCGCCGGCACGCCCGCCGCCCTCGCGGCTCCCCGGATCGCCGTGGCGCCCGGCCGAGCGGTGGCGGCTGCCGGCGCCACCCGGGCCCCGATGCGGCGGAGCTCGCTCCAGGCCCGCTCCTGAATGCGCACCGTCTCGACCCAGCTCCGCTGGCGCTGCCGGAATGCCTCCTGCTCGATCTCGAACGCCTGCTGCAGCCCTGCCGATGTGGGCGCGGAGTACGCGTAGTTCGCGCGCACGCTTCCCGTCACCGACCCCAACGCCGATTTGTCCAGTCCCGCGAACCTCGCCGGCATCGATGCGCCGACCTGCCCCGCCGCCGACTGGAGCGCGATGCGGTACTCGCGGGGCGCCGCTGCGCCCGGCAGCTCGAAGGCGGCGAGCGAGTCCGGATCCGTGATCACCAGCACGTCCCCGATTCCGAGCTCGATGCGCACCTCTACGTCACCGATCGGGGGTGGCGGCGGCGGAGGCGGGGGTGGTGGCGGTTCCGGACCGGTGCCATCGCCGGCGCAGGCCGGAAGGGCGAGGAAAAGGGACAGCAGGCCGGCCCGAAGGGCCGGATGGCCCAGCCGGAAGCGATCCGGGCGCGTCGCAGGGACGTGTTTTTTCATCCTCGACTCTATGACCGACGGTCAACGGCCGGACTGCGAGGGAACCTCTCCCCGTAGACGAGCCGGATCGATTCTCCGTTACCGCTTGGCTTCACTCGGCACTTCCTAACCCTCGTAGGCCAGAAATGTGCCGCGTCCATCAGGCGCCCACGACACGCGAATACAGCCACCCCAGATAGCCGATGTAGGCCAGTAGGAGAGCGGCGCCCTCCCAGCGGTTGAGATCGAACCGCGTCCGGATCAGGAGAAGCAGCAGGACCGAGATCCCGACCATGGCCGCCAGATCCTCGCCCTGCACCTCACCGAGACTCAGCGGACGCACGAGCGAGGAGATTCCGAGGATGCCCAACAGATTGAAGATGTTCGAGCCCACCGCGTTACCGACCGCGATATCGAACTGCCCCCTGGCCGCCGCGATCGCGGAGGTGAACAGCTCCGGCAAGCTCGTGCCGACGGAGACCACCGTGAGAGCGATCACGGCCGGGTTCACATGGAGAGCCTCCGCCAGACGCACGCCCCCGATCACGAACGCCCGTCCGCCGATGATCAGGCCACCGACGCCCGCCAGGATCAGGAACGCCTGCCGGGCGATCTTGGCCGAGATCGGGCGAAGCGCTCCTTCGAACTCCCGCTGAATCTCCGGGTTCTCCTGCCGCGCCAGGCCCAGGCTGAAGCCGGCGTAGGCGATCAGGCCCCCCAGCAGCAACACCCCCTCCCGCCAGGCAAGCGCTCCGTCCTCGATGAAGGCGGCGATGAAGAAGGAGCAGGCGACCATGATCGGCACGTCCAGCAGGACGAGCTTGGACTTCGCCTTGATGGGCCTCAGTAGCGCGCCCACCCCGAGGATCAGGCCGACGTTGGCGATGTTGGATCCGACCACGTTCCCGACGGCCACGCCCACCTGGCCGGAGAGCGATGCGCTGATGCTCACCGCCAGCTCGGGGCTGCTGGTGCCGAAGGAAACGATGGTAAGGCCGACGAACAGCGGAGTGAGCCCGGCGCGCAGCGCCAGCGTCGCAGAGCCTCGCACCAACGCCTCTCCGCCCAGAAACAGCAAGCCGAGGCCGGAAAGCAGCAGCGCGGCCGTCAGCATGTGCAATCCGCGATGATCACCACCATCCCGCCAGCGTCGCTCGCCGCCGCAGCTCCCGCTGCTACTTGAACCAACCGGCCCCGCCGTGCATTGATGCTGCAGACACGCACGAGAACGTCGGAGGCAGAAGCATGAGCAGCAAGAGCGCGGTGGTCGCGGCTACGGTCGCCGGCATGGCCATGCTCGTCGCTTTCGCGGCGAGCTCCACGCCGGCCGGACGAGCACAGGAGGACGACCGTCCTCCGGAACACCTCCCCCGTTTCACCGAGAGTGGCAACCTCCTTCGTCCGGATGACTGGCAGTCCTGGGTCATGGTGGGAACCTCGATGGGACTCTCCTACGCCGAGGATGGCGGCTTCGAGCCGATCATGGACGGGAGCGCGCCCGGCATGTTCCACAACGTCTACATGCAGCCATGGGCGTACCGTCACTTCCGGGCCACGGGCGAGTTTCCCGAAGGAACGATGTTCATCCTCGCGATGTTCGAGGCGGCGCAGAACGCGGACCCGGCCCGCGGCGGCTGGTTCGCCGGCGAGGGGTTCCTGGCCGAGATCCACCTCAAGCAGGAGGGCCTGCACGAAAGCGGCTGGGGATTCTACGGCTACGGCGGCGAAGCGGAGAGCGCAGCGATGATCCCGGGAGACGCCGCCTGTTATGCCTGCCACACCGAGCAGACGGCCTTCGACAACGTGTTCGTGCAGTTCTACCCGGCCCTGCGCGACCGGCTGGGAGAGGGACCCGGCGAGTGAGACGAGGAGTCAGCGCAGTTCGACCGTCCCGTTCGGTCCGCGGATCGTCGCGGCCAGCCCGGGCACGGACCCGCTTGCCACATCGACTGCCAGGCCGAGCACCGCCAGCCGCGCACGGACCCGATCGGCGTCCGGGTGCTCGGCGCGAAGACCGAGCAGCACGCAAGGGTGCGCCAAGGCAGCGGCCGGGTGGGGCGTGGTCCCCCAGTCGATCAGGAACGGGAGTACGCCACCCTCGCGGGGCGCATGGGGATCGGTGAGCGTCCAGGACAGGAGGCTCCCGTCAGGCTGCCGGCGGCTTCCCGCCTGAATCGGTCCAAGGTCGACGCCGGCACGGCGTGCCTTCTCCACGAGGGGCTCCAACCTCCCTCCGGTTGCGGCCCAGGTGACGAGCTTCGGCCCTGGGAGCTCGTCGAGGCGAAACAGGAGGCCGCGGTCCGGCGGAGGGCTCGCCGGATCGGGAGCGAGGATCTCCAGATACGCCGATTCCCCGAGACCGACGAGCGCGTTTCGCGTGCCGAGGGCCGGATGGCGCCCGCCGGGCACGGGCGGCACCCCCAGCAACTCTGTCACCCGATCGATCCCGGCCGCGAGATCCGGCGCCGCATAGACGAGATGATCGGGCCGCAGAGCGTCCATCAGTTCGGCAACAGACCGCCGTCCGGATCGACGGCGTCGAACCGGCCGATCTCGCGCTCCCGGATCGTCAGCTGCGCGCAGCGGGCATCGAGCTCCTCGAAGCGGGCCGCGAAGCGGGCGCGGAACGATTCCCAGGCGGCGGCCGACTCCCAGTGGTCGACCGTGACGTACCGCTCCGGATCCGCCCGGTCCCGGTAGAGCTCCGTTCGAATGTAGCCAGGAGCGAGCCCGAACAAGCGGACCCAATCGCCGTTCGGCCCGTAGGCCGCCTCGAACTCCGCCGCCCGCTCCGGACGCGCGACGTACTGCCAGACATACGCGTATCCCGGGCTGGCCACCGGCCTATGCCAGCACGTGGATGTTGCGAGGCTCGCAGATCTCCTTCAGCTCGGGCGGCCACACCGTTACGCTGACCTCGCCCAAGTGGGCCGTGCGCAGGAGGTACATGTAGGTGCGAGACTGACCGATGCCGCCTCCGATGCTGAGCGGGATCTCGTCGGCCAGGATCGCCTGGTGGTAGGGGAGCCGGAGGAAGTCCTCCTGGCCCGACATCCCGAGCTGGACCTTCAGGGTTTCCTTCGTCACCCGGATGCCCATGCTGGTCAGCTCGTGGCGACGTCGGGTCACCGGATTCCAGACCAGGATGTCGCCGTTCAGCCCGTGCATCGTCTTGCCGTTCCGGCGCACGGTCTCGGTCACCCAGTCGTCGTAGTCCGCAGCCCGCATCTCGTGCGGATAGCCGTCCTCGAGGGGCCAGCCGATGCCGATGATGAACACGGCCGGCGACACCTCCTCCAGGATCCGCGTCTCTCGCTGCTTGCGCGGCAGATCCGGGTACCGTTCCAGGATCTCCTCGGCGTGCAGGAAGGTGAGCTCTTCGGGGAACTCCGGGTACTTCGACGTCGCCAGCGCCGGAAACAGATCCAGGGCCATCTCTCCGGCACCGCGAATCACCTTCCAGATCCTGCCTACCACCTCCTCCAGGAAGTCGAGGGTCCGGTCCTCCTCCGTGATCACGCGCTCCCAGTCCCACTGGTCCACGTAGGAGCTGTGATCGTGGTCGAGGAAGTAGTCCTTCCGGACGGCTCGCATGTCGGTACAGATGCCCTCGCCGACAGCGCAGCCGAACTGTCGCAGCGCCAGCCGCTTCCATTTCGTGGCCGCCTGGACGATCTGGGCGCGGATCGGCTCTTCGAGACCCAACCCACAAGGAAACTCGATCGGCGTGCGCGAGCCGTCGCGGTCCAGGTAGTCGTTCACTCCGCTGTCGCGATCGACGATCAGCGGCACCTGCACCATCTGGAGGTTGAGCTCCCGGCAGAGGTTCTCCTCGATGTGGGCCTTGATCGCAAACAGGGCCTTCATGCGCTCCATCGGCGCCAACAGGGGCTCGTAGTCGTCGGGGAGAATCCTCTCGACCTCGGCATACGTGCTGATGCCGGGACCGGCGAGATCCGCGGTCTTGTCCGTCATGGCTTCACCCGGGTCGGTGGCTGGAAAGGGTCAAAGTCGCCTCGGCGGCGCGCGGCCGACCGTCCGCCTGCTTGAAACGTCCGATCGACTGTGTTCGCCACGGCGCCGAACATAACAGGTCGGTAGGCGTCTGAAAGGGGGGGCGAGCGCGACTAGCTGCGGGTGGTCGGCAGCTACTCAGCCGGCGCGGACGCCGTCGGGTACGGGGCGCTCGGGGACCACGAGACAGGGCACGATCCCATCCTCGTAGCCGAGATCGAAGAGCATGGCTTCGGAGGTGACTCCGAACATCTCCTTCGGCTCGAGGTTCACGACGAAGAGAGCCTGTTTGCCCTCGATCTCCGCCGGTTCAGGACGCTCCTCCTTCAGCCCTGCGATCACCGTCCTTTCATGGTCTCCGAAACCCACCCGGAGACGCACGAGCGAGCGGGAACCCGGGACGTCCTCCACCGCGAGGATCGTCCCTGCCCGGATGTCGACCTCCTGCAGGAGATTCAAAGGAATCGAGGGCTTGACCGGCGCGGGGCTCATCTCGGACCTCCGGCTGGCTTTCCCTGATCGGCGCGTGCCAGCCGCTCGGCCAGCTCGAGCGCCTCTTCCGCCAGCACGCGAAGAAACGCCATCGCCATGGTGATGTGGTCTTCCAGAATGTCGTAGAACGGGCCGAGGTCGATCCGAAGGGCTCTCACTTCCCTCTCGGCCACCGCCCGAAACCTCCTCTCGATGCCGGCGAGCGCTTCGAATTCGCCGACCGTGGAGGCGCCGCCGCCGTGGACGTGCCAGCCGACGCCCGTCTCGCAGCGTACCGCGCCCTTCAGGACAAGGAGAAAGTCGTCCGCGCGGTCGCCCGGTTTCCACAGCTCCTCGCCCGCCGAGTGCGCGACCTCGCTCACGTGTCGGGCGAGCTCGGAGATCGCATCCATCTGGCTGGCCGGAAAGGCCGGGGCCCCGGCCAGTGCCGCCATCCGCTGGATGAGGTTCAGTCGCTCATCGAGCCGACCGCTCGGAGCGTCCACATCCAGCCCGAGCCAGGTTCCCGAGGGCAGCCGGACGATGTAGTCGAGCGAGCGTCGGGCCACGAACGCCAGCAGCGCGGAGACGAGGGAGAAGTGTCTCTCGCACTGTTCTTCCATGTCGTCGTACGACAGAAGCAGGACCAGTGTGTCCTGATTGAACTCGAGGTTCGTGCCCCTCTGTCGTCTGGCGACGAGGCTGAGGAGGCCGGCCGGCCCGCCAGCCGTCACGTGCTCGGTCAATCCTTCTCCCACGACCCGCGCGCCGCCCCGGACGATCAGACCGGCGGCGTCGAGAGCTCCAGTGCCGATCTCGATGCGCTCGCCCGACGAGAAGGACACCGCCCGGCGGGTCCGAGCCAGGGCCGCCGCCTGGGCGAGCGAGAGCCGCTGGAACGCCGGCATGGCGCGCACGGCGAGCACGCGCTCGATGGCCGACACGGGAACGTCCCAGATCGCCACGCGCCTACCGGTCGCCTGCCACGGCCAGCGCCTCGCTGATCTTCCTGAGCAACCGGGCATGTTCCTCCGACAGAGGCGACAGGGCGTCGATCTCGGAGCGCAACTCGACCAGCCGCAGCTCGGCGATGTGAGCGGCGGCGAGGCTGCTCAGCGACTCCGTCGGCGCATGGAGGATTCCGCGCAGCGCGGTCGGCAGGTCCTTCGGCAGATGAGGCCTGAGGTTCTCGGAGTCGACCGCCGCGGGATCGAACAGGTCATCGATCAGCGTGAGCAGAGGCCCACGGCTTCGAGCCGGAACGAGGTGCTCGAGCAGCTCGCGGCTGTCGGACCGCACCCTCGCTGCCGGGCTCTGCAAGCCACGGTAGATGCGGAAGAAATCATCGTTTCGCGTCTCCAGGTTCAACGCCCGGAACAGCCGCTCGACCGCGTGCTGCTGCTTGTCCCGAAGCAGGGCGACCAGCAGCCGCCGGACCTCCGTGCTCGCCTCCGGTCGCCGCTCGGCCTCCCGTTCGACCACCCGACGCCAACCCAGGAACTGGAACCCGAAGCCGAGGGTGCGGGCCTGCGCCTTGGAGAGCGTTCCGGTGTCCAGCGGGAGCCCGGGCTGCCGGCGGCGAAGCCGGCCGAGCGCACGCAGGATCTTGAACCGGATCATGCCGTCCGGCTCCTCCGGAAGCTTGTCGATGAGAAGCTCCGCCGCCGGTGCGGTGCCGAAGGTCGCGATTACATCGGGAAGCTGTCGACGGACCGCATGTCCCATGTCCGGATCGCTCAGGGCCGCCGCCAGACGAGGCAGGATCGACGGTCCGAGCTTCACGAGGGCGGCCCCCGCCTCCTCTCGTAGCGGACGCTCGGCGAGAAACTCGATCAGACGGGGAACGAAGCGGGCGCTGCGGACGGCCGAAACTCCCCGCACCGCCTCCATGCGCACGCGCGTGTCCGGGATCTCGACAAGTTCCGCGAGAATCTCCTCGAGCGCGGCCCTCGGCCGGGCGCAAATCGCCCGGGCGATAGCCAGTCGCTCCTCCAGGCTGCCGGATCGCACCAGCTCGACGACCGCAGCGGCTGCCTCGTTCGCGCCTTCGGCTCCGGCCGCTACCAGGCCGCAGAGTGCGGTGGCTCGGACCTCGCCGGCAGGATCGTCCACGTAGCGGCGAAGAGCCGTTTCATCGAGTCCCATGGCGATCTCCGCTCGCGCGAGCGCGGCCCGCACCGAGGCATCGGGATGGAAGCGGAGATGATCCACCGCCGCCAGGATGTCGGAGCGCCGGATTTCGGTGAGCAATCCCAGCGCCGTGGTGACGACCGCCGGCGACGCGTGATGAAGGATGAGCGCCGGCACCGTGGACAGCTTGCCGTACGCTGCCAGCAGCTCGAGGGCGGCGACCACCCGCCGATCGTCATCGTCGCTCAGGGCACTCAGCAGCCCCTCCAGCGCGGGAAGATCCAGCTCCGGCAGCTCCCAGCGGGCGCCGGTGATCTCCCGACTGAGCGACTCGCGGAACACGTTCAGGTAGTGACGCCGGAGGTCGAGAACGAGGAAGAGCCAGGCGGTGGACAGCACGGCTGCCAGCGCAGCGAACGGAGCCTCGCGCACGGTCACGGTCAGCAGGGTCAGGATGAGCACCGATGCGAGGGCCTGCCCTCCTCGCTGTCCGAGAACGTCGATGACGGGCTTCACCCGAACCCGCAGCTCCACCGGCAGCGGAACGAAGAACAGCTCGGTTCCCGTGCGGGAGAGCGAGTGGCGGAGGCTCCCGTCGATCGCCTTGAGGGCGAGTGCCAGCACCAGGCCGCCGCCGAAGGCCACTCCGAGCGAGCCGATGATCAACAGCGACGGCACCGCAGCGAGTGCCTTGTTCACACCGACGGCTCGGATGAGCCAGGATACGACGACGAGCTGCACGCTCAGGGAGGCCGTATTCAGAAGGAGGTATACGGTGGCGAAGAACGAGCCGAGCTCCTGCGGAGGGATCGCTCGGTCCACGGCGGTCTTGAAGACGAAATCGACCAGTGTCACGGTCACGGCTCCGACCAGGATCAGCACCGCGACCCGCTTCAGGTACGGGCGCGACCAGATCAGACCGGCCACCCGCGACAGCTGCCTCGCGGAAGCGATGCCACGGGACCGTTGGCGAACCGCCTCGGGCCGTTGGCTCAACAGCCCCGGTCCGAAGGCGGCGACCAGGAACACCAGCGCGGCCGCCAGCACCAGGTCCCGAGCCGGCACCACCTCGGTAAGCAGTCGCGCCAGGCCCGAACCCAGGATCGCCCCCAGCGCTGCCCCGGACCCCACGATCGCATACAGCCGCTTGGCCTGGGTGACCGTCAACCGGCTCCCGAGCACCGTCCAGAATCGCACAACGACGAGAGTCGCGAGCACCCCCGTCCATACATAGAGGGCGTAAAAGACCCACACGCCGGCCCAGCGAACGACCACCCAGAAGACCAGCGTTACCAGCGAGGAGAAGGCGAGCCATCCCGAGAGCTCATCCCGAAACGAGAAGCGGCGGAGGAAGCGGGATTGGTGCTCCGCGAGCAGAAGCGCGACCACCGCGATGGCGAGGTAGACCCATGGAAGGCGCGACGCCGGCAGCCGCGCCAGAAACAGCGCATCGCGGGCTGTCTCGAGCAGTGCGTGGCCGGCGCTGAAGCCGAGGAGGGTGACGAAGGCACCGGCCGCCTCGGCCCGTTCCTCGGGACGAATCCGGCCGGTGAGCCTCACCAAGCGATCCGCGCGCAAGTGCCTCCTCGGTTTCAGCGGGCCGTCCTCCCTCCGGTCGCGCCGGCCGCCCAGCCCGCGGTCCCGCCAGCCGCCCGCCCTGCGACCGCCAGCGGCGGCACCCGAAGGTTCCGAGCGTGTAGTCTGGTGCCGAGATCCGATCCTCACCAGTGCGTTTTCTCCTGACGAACGGGCATATGGGTGTTCGCGAGCTGACCCGCCGGTTGCTTCCGGCTTGTCTGGTGGCGGTAGGAGCGGGTGGAGCGCCAGGGGGAGGTGGAGCCCCGCCCCTGCTCGCGCAGTCCTATCTGCCCGACCTCACGGACCAGCAGGTCGCCGAGGCTCGGGCGGCGCTGGAGGCCATGAAGACGGATCCGAGGGGCCCCTACCTCCGGATCCGCTGGTTCTGCCGGGACGGGAGCGTCCAGCCACCGCAGGGGGCACCCTGCCGGGAGCGCGGCGGCGGCTCACAGCACGCCGAGTTCAACGACGTCGCCAAGCGTCTCGCCGTCCTCGGCATCCATACAGGCACCATCCTGGAGGGGACCGAGCCCGATCTCCTGCTCGACTCCGCGCGCGTCAACGACTGGCCGAAGCAGCTCCTGCTGGAGCACTACCTGGTGGACGTCGATGACGGCTGGGTGCTGCGGCGGGCGCGCTATTACCGCGGCGCCCGCCAAGCCGAGGATGAGGAGAGAGCCGGAGCGGCCTTCCTCGAGCGGGTCCTGTCGAATCCGGCCTGGTTGGTCGAGAACTACTGGCTCGCCAACCAGCTGGTGGCGGTCGTGCCCCACCCCGGCCCCGGTGGGGGACAGTCGGTCCACACGATCCGCAACCTGGCGACCGAGGTGGCTCAGCTCGAGGCGGGATTCGTTGCCCTGCGGGTCAAGATCCACTCCTTTCCCTCGCGGGACGACGTACGGGCGGTAGAGGTGTACGCGCGGCGATCGGGGCTGTCGGCCGACGTCCGGGCCAAGCTCGGCCAGCTTGCGGCCGAGCTGCGCCGATACTACGACCGCAACGCCCAGCTCCAGAGCCTGGTGCAGTTCGAAAGCCGGCTCCGTGGGATTGCCGGGATCGACGAGAGCCTGCGCGAGATCGCCGCAGGCCTGGAGCGAGACCGCAGCCCGGCCACCCTCGGAAAGCTCGCCGGCCTCACGTCGCGCATCCGCTCGCTGGTGCTCGGGAGCCGGGACGGCCGGAGGAACCTTCTCCTGCTCGACCTGAACCTCGCTCTCCAGGAGCAGGCTATCCTGCTCGCCACCGAACTGGAGGGCGCTGCCACCCCTCGGAGTCGGCGTGAGCGGATCGCGAACCTGACCGACTACTTCACGCTCGAGGAGACAGCCGGTCTCCTCTCTTCCCGTGAGCGTCAGGCGCTGGACGCGGCCGTCCGTGAACTGGCTCCCGAGCCTTCGGTGCCCGCCCTGGAGTATAAGAAACGGTTGCTTCACCTGGCCCGTGGCCTGGAGTGGCCGATCGGTACCGTCCGAAGCGCCATGTATCCGACCCTGGATCGGTACGCACGCGTCGAGCCGGCGGCCGATGGATTCGTCGATGCCACCTTGCGGGGGTCCGTTCTGCTGCCTCTATCGATGGCGATCGGGCGCTTGGCGAGTGACGCGGATTCGGTCCTCGGAGCACCGCACATGGTGTTGGGCCAGGCCGCCGGACCGGGAGTTCGCGGCCTGAACCCGGGCGTGGCGCTCGGACCCTTGCGTATCGCGGGCGGGGAGCCGCTGAGCGAGCTGGACCGGTTCTCCGTCTACGTCCTGCCGGAGACCACGCCCGAGCTGCGCCCGGTCGCCGGCGTGCTCACGCTCGACGCGGGCAACCTGCTATCCCACATCCAGCTCCTGGCCCGTAACCTCGGCATCCCGAACGCGACGATCCCCTCTAGCCTGCTGCCGGTGATGGAGGAGGCGGAAGGGAGCGCCGTGTTCTACGCCGTCTCACCGCTGGGGCGCGTCGTGCTCGAGGAGGCCGAGAACCTCGGCGAGGCGGAGGGCGCCCTGCTCACAGCCCGCAACGCGGCCAGGGGACAACGCCACCGCCTGGACATGTCGCGCCTGAAGCTTCAGGTAGAGACGCCCATCCCGCTGCGGAATCTGCGAGCGCACGACTCCGGTGTCCTCGTGGGGCCGAAGGCGGCCAACCTCGGTCAGTTGGCGGCGTTCTTTCCGGAGCACGTATCGGCCGGTATGGCGCTCCCGTTCGGTATGTTCTACCGCCACGCCAACCGGCCCTTCGACTCCGACCGGACAGTGCTGCAGGAGCTCTCCGACGCGTACACGCGGGCGGCCGAGCTCCGGGCGGCCGGCTACACGGAGGACGAGATCGACGCGCTCATGCTCGCCGCTCTCGAGCGGGTCCGCCGGGCGATCCAGGAGCTGCCCTGGCTTCCCGAGATGCGCGCCCGCGTGGTCGAAGCCATGCAGGCCACGTTCGGGACGGACGTGTCCGCCGGCATCTTCGTTCGCAGCGACACGAACGTGGAGGACCTGCCGCAGTTCTCCGGCGCAGGACTCAACCTCACCGTACCGAACCAACGAACCCTGGAGGATGTGCTCGCGTCGATCAAGCGCGTGTGGACCTCGCCGTTTACCGAGCGTGCCTACCTGTGGAGGAAGCAGGTGCTGGACGAGCAGGGACAGGTGTATCCCTCCGTGCTGCTCCTGCGGAGCGTGCCCTCGGAGAAGTCGGGAGTGCTGATCACCTCGGGACTCCAGCATGGGGGACCCGAGGACCTCACCATCGCCACCGCCGAAGGGGTCGGGGGTGCCGTGGAGGGCGAGGAAGCGGAGGTCGTCCTGGTCGACCCCTCCGGATCAGTGAAGCTCCTCTCTCAGGCCAAGGCGCCTCGCCGCCGCGTTCTGGCGGCCGACGGCGGCGCACGGATGGTGCCCTCCCGGCGCCCCGAGTACCTCCTCTCCGATGAGGACATCCGGCAGCTGCGTGATGTCGTACGGGTCTGGAAGGAGCGCTTCCCGGACTCGATGCCCGGGCGTATCTGGGATCTCGAGTTCGGGTTCGTGGGCAGCCACCTGTGGCTGTTTCAGATCCGCCCGTTCGTCCGCTTCCGGGACAGCCAGCTGCTGGAGAGTCTCTCATCACTGGACGAGGAGGCGCTCCGGAACGCGGCCCGGCCCGTCTCCCTGAGCGAGCGCATATGAGCCCGGCCAGGATCGGATGGGCCTCGGTGTCCGTGGCGGCGCTCGCAGTAGCGACGCTGGGAGGCGGGCCCATGGCGCTGCCCGTGTCGCCCGTTCCCCCACCGGGGGCGTATCCGCTAGACAGCTGGACCTACACGGGCATCCGCCGGCTGGAGGCCTACCGCCTCATGCAGGAGGGCAAGCTGGCGGGCAACGTGCGCCTCCCTCCCGGCGCTATGCTCCCGGCCGGCGCGATCCGCCTCCGCCTGGCGGGCGTCAACGACTCGTTCGACATCGGCCCCGACACGCCGCGAGACCCCGGGCTCCAGGCAGGCCTCGAGCGCATTCTGGCGAACCGGAATTCCTCCTACCGGGTGGCCCTGCTCGACATTACCGACCCGACGAGGCCCCGCTACGCCGCCGTACGGGAGGACGACGGCTACTACCCGGGGAGCGTGGGCAAGCTGCTCGTGATGACGGGCCTGTTCGATCAGCTTCGCCGGCTGCATCCCGGCGTCGAAGGACGGGTGGCCGTCCTTCGCGACACCTGGGTCGTGGCCGACGGCTTTGCCATGCCGAACAGCCATGCGGTGCCGGTGGTGGCCGATGACTGGAGCGGCGTCACCCACCGCTCCGTACGGCTGGGAGACCGATTCACGCTGTGGGAATGGATCGATCACGCCGTCTCCCCCAGCTCCAACGCCGCCGGCGCGATCATCTGGAAGCAGGCGCTCCTGATGGACCGGTTCGGAACCCGGTATCCGCCTCAGCCGGATGAGGAGGCCGCGTTCCTGCGGGACACCCCGAAATCCGAGCTGACCGATCGCTCGATCCGCATCGTGGAGGACCCGCTGTTGGCGGTCGGCCTCGACACGGCCAAGCTGCACATCCGCGGCTACTTCACCTCCGGAGCGCAGCGCGTGATCCCGCCGAGGCCCAGCCGGGTGAGCCCGCGCGAGCTCGTACGGTGGCTGGTCAAGCTCGAGCAGGGGAAGTTGGTGGACCGCTGGAGCAGCCTTGAGATGAAGAAGCTGATATACTTCACCCGCCGTCGGTACCGGTATGCAGCTTCGCCGGCACTGGCGGACGCGGCGGTGTTCTTCAAGTCCGGCTCGCTCTTTCGCTGCCGACCGGAACCCGGATATGAGTGCGTTCAGTACAAGGGCAACGCAGAGAACCTGATGCATTCGGTGGCGATCGTGGAGTCACCGGCCAACCCCGGCGACGGCCAGATTGTCTATCTGATCTCGATGATGTCGAACGTCCTGAAGGTCAACTCGGCACAGGAACACATGGAGATCGCCGCGCAGGTGGAGCGGCTGATCCGGGAGGCCAACTCTTGAGACCTGCTCGGCTCTTGCTCGCTGCAGCCGCGCTGCTCGCACAAAACATCGGGAGCGGGCGGCCGCTGGCCGCCCAGACCCGGGCCGAGGCACTTACCGCCCCGGCGCCCGCCGTCGCCGGACCGGCGCCGACGACGAAGGCGACAACGTTCGAATTTCCCCAGCGGGACCCGGCGCTGCAGGCAGGGCTGCAGCGCGTG
Source organism: uncultured Gemmatimonadota bacterium (assembly GCA_964510615.1). GTDB lineage: Bacteria > Gemmatimonadota > Gemmatimonadetes > Palauibacterales > Palauibacteraceae. The sequence goes on along the minus strand of CAZEBA010000012.1, from coordinate 35,712 downwards.
CTGACGGAATCGAGATTCCGGCACCTGGTCCGCCGCGGCCAGGTGTCCGTCTCGCTCGTCGATCTGTCCCGTCCCTGGGAGATCCGCTACGCGGGCTTTGACGACGATCACATGCGATATGCCGCAAGCCTGCCGAAGATCGCCATCATGCTCGGGGTCTTCGATCAGATCGCGAGCGGCGAGCTCGAGTACACGGCCGAGCTCCGCGACCAGATGGAGCGCATGATCCGTCACTCCGAGAACCGGGTCTCCAGCGAGCTGATCTCGCTTATCGGCTTCGACGCGATCGAGCGCGTGCTGCGGGATCCGCACTACCAGCTGTATGACCGAAAGAGGAGGGGCGGTATCTGGCTCGGACGCGGGTACGGGAGCGGGATCGGCCTCTGGAAGCGCGATCCGATCAACAACATCTCGCACGGGGCGACCACCCGCCAGGTCGCGCGCTTCCTGGTGATGATGGACCGTGGCGAGCTGATCGGCCCGTGGGAATCGGCCGAGATGAAGTCGATCATGGGCGCCCCCCAGATCCATCACAAGTTCGTGAAGGGGCTGGAGGAGAGTCGTCCGCGCTCCCGCATCTTCAGAAAATCGGGGACCTACAGGAACTGGCACGCGGATGCGGCCCTCGTGGAACGGGACGGCAAGAAGTACGTGGCCGTCGCGCTCCTGGACACGCCGGCCTGGAAGGGTGTGCTTCCCAACCTGATCGTCGAGCTCGATGCCCTGATCACGGCGCCGAAGACCCAGCAGGAGCTCCAGATCCCCTTCGTGACCAGCAGCGCCGGACGGTGAGCTAGCGCAACCGCTCCCTGAACCCCTGCGAGCGGGTCGGGCGGCGGCTGATCAACACCAGCGGCACCTGGCTGCGGCGCGCGATCGCCTCCGTCAGCTCGCCGAGGACGTGCCGGTCTCGCCGGCGCCGCTGCATCCCCATGACGATGAGATCGGCGTCCACGGCCCGGCGGAGGATCTCCTCCTGCGGCTCATCGGTGTACTCGGCGAGCACTTCGTGCGGGCCGGCCGCCTCATCGCTCGCCAGCTCCCGCAGACCGCGCTCGAAGCGGCGCCTGGCCTCGGCGGATGCCGCCGGAGGCATCGTGCCCAAAAAGGTGAGCGACCGGCGGCCTGATCGAGACAGGCTCGCGATCAGGCGGGCTCGGAGGCGGCTGTGATCGCGGCGGCCGCCTAGGGGCACGAGGACGCGCTCGGCTTCGGCCATCCGCCAGCGAGGCGGAGCACGGATGACGACGACATCGGCGTCCAGCTCCACGATCAGTTCCTCCAGCTTGGCTGCGACGCCGGGCTCGGTCAGATGCGGCAGTCCGAGCAACACCGTCTCGCAGCCGTGGCCCCGCGCCACGCGTGCGATTTCGCGCCAAACGTCCGACGCGATCGTGAACAGCGTCTCGGCCACCAGCGCCGTCTCGAGACTTCGCTGCAGCGACTCCCCGAGAACGGCGCGGGCGTCTCGCAGGGTGGGATGATTCTCCTCGAGCGGCTCGTCCGGGGTCCGCACGACCGAAAGCAGGAGGATGCGGCCGACGCCCGGCGTACGAACCGTGGCGGCGACGTCAACCAGGCTTGCCGCGCTGGCCGGATTCGCGATCGGCACCAGGACGAGCGGGCTCCGGCCGCGCAGCCGCGCCAGGTCGGGATCCCGCGCTTCCGCCCTCGCGTCGGCCAGCCGGGCGCCGGGTGCCAGAAAGGTGAAGTAGAGCACGAGCCCGACGGCCAGCCAGGCGGCGGCGACCACCCCCGCCTGACGCACGGCGAACGCCTGAAAGATCGCCAGGCTGAGGCAGAGCGCGGCACCAACCATCGGCACCAACGTCGGTCGAAGCGAATCCCACGGCCGATGGCCCGGTGGTCGAGTGTCCGGTGTTCTGGCGTCCGGTGATCGGACGTCCGCCCGACCGGAGGCGGAGCGTCGCCACGCCAGCACCGCCGCCCAGTGGACGATCGCGAACGCGATCAGAAAGATGAGGCTGGAGGCGGCCCCCGCCGCCCCCACGTTGCCGACCGCGATCGCGATCGCGACCACCATGGCTCCCGTGACTCCCACGGCGACTGCGGGAGTGCCGCTCGCGCCCCTCATCTGCCCCAGGCGGCGCGGGAGCGTCCGGTCGCGCGCCATCGCGAAAGCCACCCGCGAGGCTCCGAGCAGGTTGGCCCGCAGCGCCGAAAGCATCGAGAGTACGCCGGCGCCGATCACCAGCCAGTAGCCCGTCGGTCCCAGGAAGCGCTCGGCAGCCTCCGCTACCAGGCCCTCCGGGTTCGCAGCGGCGGCCGATCTGATACCCGCATCGGCCGGCGCCCCGACCGTCGCGATCAACAGAAGCAACGGGAGATAAATGGCGAGCGCGATCGCGAGCGACAGGTACATGGCGCGCGGGAGCGTACGGGCGGGATCGCGGACCTCGCCGCCCACGGCCGCGATGAGATCGAAGCCCTGAAGAGCAATGAAGGTATAGCCCATCGCGGTCACCAGGCCGACCGAGCCCGCCGGGAGGAAGGGACTCAGACGACCCACGAGGACGGCAGGCGACGCGCCGGCGGCGGCCCACACGCCGCCCGCGATCAGGATGGCGAAGACGACCACCTTGCCGATGGTGGCAAAGTTGCGCCCTCCGGCTGCCCGCCGAACCAGGCCCAGCGTGTACAGCGCGGTGGCGGCGAGGGCGATCCCGACCCGCAGGCCCGTGCCCCGGAGCCAGTCGGGCGCCCCACCGAAGAGGTGGACCGCCCGCGCGAGTCCCTCGGACGCGAAGGCCGAGAAGCCGAGTGCGTACAGGACTCCGGCCACGATCGAGGCGAACCAGACGACCCACCCGACCACGAAGGCGACCTCGATCGAGACCACCTTCTTGGCGTATGCGTAGATGCCGCCCGATTCAGGGAAGCGCCGCGCCAGCCGAGCGAAGCTGGATGCCGTGAGGAAGGCGATGGCGCCGTTCAACGCGAAGGCCACGATCCCCGCCGGGCCGGCCGCGGCGAACGCGACCCCGGCGAGAGCCAGAATCCCGCCGCCCACGATCGCGCCCACACCGATCGCGGTCGCGCCGAGCAGGCCGAGGTGTCGCTCGCTCTCCATTCGCAGCTTCAGGCCCCGCCGGCTACCTGCAGCGTGCGGGTGCGCGGCTGGACCATCAGCCGGGCCCCGCTCCGGCGCTCACCCGCACCCTATCGAGCGGGAAGTCCTGCCAGCGTTCAACGCGCTACTGCCGCTCGTAGTCGCACTCGAAGAACGTGGCCCACTCCTCCCCGTCCGGGGACATGTCCATCCGGGCTCCCAAGGTCCGTGGGCGGGTGAGGTCGTAGGTCAGGCGCGCGTGCATCCCGGGCCCGCCGTGAGCGAGAGTCAGCACATCCCCGTCGAAGTTGCCGGTGAAGACCTCGGGCGGCGATCCCAGGCTGTCGAACCAGTGGAGCACATAGCGGGATTCGTTCGGGTCGTAGGTCATGACCCCGTGCCCACGAAACGTGATGACTTCCTCGCGCTCCTGCTCGTAGTCCGAGATCAGGGCGAATCCGTTGAGCGCCAACCGGTAGTCGTTCCGTCCCAGTGCACTTCCCCCCTTCGGGTCCCACTGGGAGGGATGCATGGTCTCGACGCCGTTCCATCGCCCGACCAGCTTCTCCAGCTTCCGGTGGTGGCTCGTCAGCTTGGGCATTTCCATCGGCATCTCCCTCTCGTCATGCGATCAGATCCAGCTCCGTACACGCCGCTGGTACTCTTCGTACGCGGCTACCAGGGTCAGCGCATGCCCACGGCGATCGGAAGGACGGCCAGGCCGGCCCAGCGGCCGTGCCCCGATCACGCGGCAGACTCGGAACCGAAGTCGAGGGCCGGCAGGCCGACGACCTTTCGCAGCAGGGCCAACTGGCCGATGTGGTACCCTTCGTGGAACGCCAGGAAAAAAAGCGCGCCCGCCAACGACCGCTGCCCGTTCGGGAACTCGACCCCGGCATCCGCCGCCAGCGCTTCGGTGTCCTGCGCGATCAGCCGCCTTTCCAGCTCGCCGGACACCCGCTCCCAAGCCGCGCTGAGCGCCTCGATCCGGGGAAAGGAACCGAGATCGTCGATGCCCTGCGCCGTTCGCGTCTGGTCCTCGAATCCATGCTCGACGGGCGGCCCTGCCATCAGGCTCGCCGTGTAGGCCCGGGCGTCGAGCAGATGCAGGGCGATAAAGGCGATATGGTTGGCCTCCGCGCCGGGCCTGGCGAGCGCCGCCGCGGGAGACACGCCCTCCAGCGCACGGGTGTACAACCACCGGTTGAGGCGATACAGGTGGACAAGCTGCTCGATCTCACCGCTCATCGCTGATAAACCCCTCCGTTCCGGATCTGCCGTGTCTGCTGCCTGCCAGTCGGCGTCCGCGGCGAGGAAACCTACTTGCCGGACCGAAGCCCTGCCCAGGGAGGGACGGACCCGCTCAGAGCTTCTCATACGGCGTGCGGCGATCCCGCCGGCGCGCGAGCTCGCTCGCGTAGCGGACGCCCAGATCTCCGCCGTGTTGTCGCGCCCACTCGCTGAGCCTGGTTCGTCCCGCCGGGGGAGAGGCGGTGCACAGGAGCCCGGCCATCAGGCCGTCGATCTCGTCGCGCGTGAGCACGACGTCGCGGACGAGTCGCCCGACTAGGCGTGTAGCCAAGTGCGCCAGCGCGGGGTGTACCGACACGATCGGCCGGGGCCGCCCGATGGCCCGGCCGATCTCTTGGACCAGCTCCCGAAAGCTGAACGTCTCGGGACCGACCGCGTCGATGACTCGGTTATCGCTGCGCGCGCTCTCGGAGACGGCCAGGGAGGCGAAGTCCTCGACGTGGATCGGCTGGAGCCGGTAGTCGCCGCGTCCGAAGACGCCAACCACGGGAAAGCGCCTCAGGGCCCACGCGATGTTGCTGACCAGGATGTCCTCGTGGCCGAACAGGACCGCCGGCCGGAGGATGGAGTGCGGCAGGCCGGATTCCCGCAGCGCGCGCTCCAGTTGTGCCTTGCCCCGGAAGTAGGGGAGCGGCGAATCCTCCGACGGATTGGTGATGCTCACGTGCACGACCCGTCGGACGCCCGCTTCCCGGGCGGCCGCGAACAGCCTGCGGGTGTTCTCGACGGCGAGGGAGTAGGTGACGTTTCCGTGGGCGAAGCGGACCCAGTAGGTGTTGATCAGGACGTCGGCCCCGCGCAGCGAGGCCTTCAAGGCTCGCGGATCGTCGAAATGGAAGGGCGCCGCGGGGATCCGATCGCCGAACGAGTGGGCGCGTCCCGGCGAGTCTGTGATCGTGCTCACGGCGTGCCCGCGATCGAGCAGCGCCCGCGCGATGTACTTTCCCGAGTATCCGAACGCGCCGGTCACCACATACCGGGCCACGAGAGCAGTGCCGGTCAGGTCACCGAGTACGCCAGCATGACGGTGCCCGTCTTCTCGTAGACCCGGTGCCGCTCGAGCTCCAGCTTGGCCATCGGCGCCGGGGGCGGGAGGAAAGGCAAGCCGCCGCCGAGGACCACCGGGACGATCGCTACCTCCACCGCATCGACCAGCCCGTGCTCGAGGAAGCTGCGGAACAGCTCGCCCCCGCCGAACAACCAGATGTCCTTTCCCGCGGTTGCCTTGAGCGAAGCCACTGTCGCGTTGGGATCATCGGATACGGTTGCGTCCGGGCAATCCGCGGGGTCCAGGGTTCGAGAGAAGACATACGCCTTCATGCCGGGCATCCCGGCTCCCCTGCCCATCCGGCGCGTCAGCTCGTACGTCTTCCGCCCCAGCAAGACGGTGTCGAACGAGTCCATGAGCGAGGCGAAGTCGATCTCGGGATCCATGACGATCCAGTCGATCTCACCGTTCGGGCCCGCGATGTACCCATCCAGGCTGATGGCGACCGAGTATCGGACTTTCCTCACCGCTGCCTCCGATCGTGGCCCGCGGACGTCAGCTCGGCCCGCCGCGCCTGCCCGGCGAGCGCTTCGCCGTCCCAGGCTCCCGAGACGAACCGCCGGTTTCCCTCGCGGAGCCGCTCCAGCGCCTCCCGGGCATCGATCACTGGCCCGCCGCCGCTCTCCCGTCGTCGGGGAGCCCCTCGTGTTCGGGCAACAGACACTCCTTCAGCGACTCGAGCCGCTCCTGCCAGAGAGCCCGGGCCCGGTCCGCCGTCTCCCGGTCCGGAAGCCCGAGGACCTGAAGCGACACGGAGCTCTTCCCTTCTCCTTTGGCCGTGAAGTACGCGTTGATCGGCGTCTCGTCCGGAAGGCGCATCCGGATGGATTTCGGCTTCGTCGCCGTGCGCACCGTCAGCTCGACGCCCGGCAGCCAGCGAGACCTCCGGACGGGATCGTGGAACGCGTCCCAGAGATGAGCAACGGGGACCGCGATCGTCTTGCTCTTGTTGACGTCGTAGCCGCCTCCTCGCCGCTGTCCGACATCTCGCAGGCCCCGGAATCGTTCATACGCCACCGTGATCATCTGGGCCCACCAATCGGAGACCGGAAAGCGCGAGTGCACGAGCTCGGCGATCTCTCGATGCTCCAGGCACGCGGCATCGGCCCGATCGAGCACCGTGGTCCACTCCCGCCAGGTCTTGCCGGACGCTCGGAGCACGGCTTCGTCGCTCATACCCGCAATCTTGGCGTAGTCGTCCGGCAGCGGGAGGCTCTTGGCGAGGAGGTGGGAACGGGCAGCCGTGTAGGACTCTCCGGTCTTTTCCATGCGCGCCCGGACGAGCCGCTTCAGGTCCTTGTTCTTCGGCATCTTTCAGCTCCTTGCACACGCCGCGGTGCTCGCCCCCCCGGCAGCGGGCCAACCGCGGCATGACAGGATCTGTCGATGCCGATCCGGGAGTGTGCCCCCCTTTGCCTCACCAGGACCCCGGCCGAGGCGGGGTCGAAGAGGTTGGGCGAGGATCCGTCGCCGACCGAAAGGTCGTCCGTCCCATCAGAACGCGCAACGCCGGGTCCGGATCCCCTCCGTGCTCCGACCGCCGCACCCGGGCCGTCTACACCTCGACCATATAGCCGACATTCCCGACCTCTCGAACCGGACAGTCACCGACCAGAGTCCGAATCCGGTCCCGCGTGAAGTGTTCGGAGACGAAGCCACCGCTGGTGCGGACGTACTCGTCGGTGATCTCGAGAACATCGTGCCCGAGGTTCGAATACCACTGCCGCCGTGGCTCCACCGACGTCGGAGCGTAGACCGTGATCAGCCGCATGCCGGGCTCGGGAGCCAGTCGTCTGATCTCGGCCAGAACCGCGAGCTTGTCGCTCATCGTGCCCCAGGTGTTGGTCAGGCACAGCGCCGCGTCGAATCTCGAGGGTAGGGGCACACGCCGGGCATCGGCGACGAGAAAATACAGCGGGCCATGATACGTAAGACGTGTTGCTTCAACTATATACGTCAGCTCGTAATCGATTCCGATGCCGAGCTGCAGGCCACCTTGCAGCTCGATGAGATGGCGGCCCATGCCGCAGCCGATGTCGACGACCCGAGCTCCCGACGGAACGAGCTCCCTTACGAGCTCCACCTCGGCGCGCAGGAACTCCTGGATCGCCTCGGGCTGGGTAGTCGGATCCAGTGCCCTGTTCAGAAGACCGGCCGCATACGCTGGCTGGTTCGCCATCGGGCGGTGCGACCCAAGAGACTGATCGCCGATTGCGCTCTCCCAGTTCTTGCCTAGCCCCCGGCGATGGCTCCGACGATGAACAAGGGTTCCGCCCCGGAGGCGACCGCCGCCGGGAGCGGAGCGTCGGGGGGCTCGTGGGTCAGATCCTGCTGGCAAGCGAAGAAGCGCAGCAGCGGCCGCCGCTCCTGCGTGACCCGATCGCGGATCGTCCCGCGCAGCGAGGGATGGAGGGCCTCTATCGCGTCGAGGACCGAACGCTGCGTGACGGGAGCCTCGACCCGAAGCTCCAGATCCCCCTCGACCCGCGCCAGGGCCCGCAGGTGCGGCGGCAACACGACCCGGATCACGCCACCACCTGGACCTCGACCGAGAGGACGGACGGGAGGTCCCGGACGATCGCGGCCCAATGATCGCCGCTGTCGGCCGAGGCGTACACCTGGCCTCCGGTCGTGCCGAAGTAGACGCCGCACGGGTCGAGCGCGTCGACGGCCATCGCGTCGCGGAGCACGTTGACGTAGCAGTCCCGCTGAGGCAGTCCACGCGTGAGGGGCTCCCACTCGTTCCCGCCGGTTCGGCTGCGGTACACGCGCAGCTTTCCCTCGGGTGGAAAGCGCTCGGAGTCGCTCTTGAGCGGCACCACGTACACCGTGTCGGGCTCGTGCGCGTGCACCTCGATCGGGAAGCCGAAGTCGGTCGGAAGGTCGCCGCTGATCTCGTGCCACGACTCACCGCCGTCGTCGCTTCGCATCACGTCCCAGTGCTTCTGCATGAACAGGACGTCGGGCCGCGACGAGTGCATCGCGATCCGGTGCACGCAGTGGCCCACCTCGGCCGTAGGATCCGGAATGTACTCGGAGTAGAGTCCTTGGTTGATCGGCCGCCACGTCGCGCCGGCGTCGTCGGACCGAAACGCGCCAGCCGCCGAAATGGCGGCGAAGATCCTCCGGGGATCCTGCGGGTCCGGCAGGACCGTGTGCAGACAAAGCCCGCCGGCCCCCGGCTGCCACTGAGGCCCCGAGCCGTGGCCGCGCAGCCCCGGCAGCTCCTCCCAGGTCACTCCGCCATCGGCGGTGCGAAACAGGCCCGCGTCCTCGACTCCGGCGAGGACCACATCCGGATCATCCAGCGAGGGCTCGAGGTGCCAGACTCGCTTGAACTCCCACGGGTGAGGCGTGCCGTCGTACCATTGGTGCGTTCCGGCATCCCCGTCGTACGCGAACTCGTTCCCCACTGCCTCCCAGGTCGAGCCCCCGTCGTCGGAGCGCTGGATCTGCTGCCCGAACCAGCCGCTGGACTGCGACGCGTACAGCCGATCCGGCTCGGCGGGCGATCCCTTGAGATGGTAGATCTCCCAGCCGGCGAAGTGCGGGCCGCTCACCTCCCAACTCTCCCGCTTCCCGTCCGACCCGAGGATGAACGCCCCCTTGCGCGTACCCACCAGAACCCGCACTCCGCTCATCATGCCCTCCCCGTCGAATCCGTGTCGACTCTACCGAGACCCTCGCCCCCGAGAATCTGGTCCGGCCGTGCGCGGCCACGCCACCCGCGACGGCGAGCCCTGCCCTGAGCCCCTTCCGTTACGAATGACGTCGCTCTATACTATAAAGTACTTTGGACTGATGCTTCGGATGGTCAA
>CAZEBA010000012.1:1358-26365 GCA_964510615.1 uncultured Gemmatimonadota bacterium | reverse complement strand
GCCCTGGGATTGGTGATCGGCCACTTGGCCATCTACGGCGCCGGCCGCCAGGCAGATGAGGGAACGGCAGCGCATCTCTTCCAGCTGCTCCTGGTGGCGCAGGCACCCATCGTGGCGTTCTTCGCGATCAGGTGGGTGCCGCGCGCCCCGAGAACAGGCCTGCAGGTCTTGGCCCTCCAGCTCGCCACCGCGATCGTCGCCGTCCTCTCCGTGCTGCTCATGGAACACTAGGAACAGCACCCTCACCTACCGGTCGACGCCTGTCCTACCGGATCAGACCGGCGACGGGTTGCCCGGGGCCCGCCTTGGCTTCACGATCCCCGCAGCCCGATGGTGGGATTGACCTTCATCGGCCGCACGCCGTACACGTCTCCTATCTTCCTCACGTAATTGCCCACCTGCTGGAGCGGCGTCGTCGAACGGTACCCGCCGCCCGGCAGATCCATGGCTGCCATCTGCATAACCAGGATATCGGTGTCCTCGCCCGCGATAATCATCTTCTCGACGACGTCGGTGCGCCAGCTCTCGAGCCACTGCGGAAACGTGCCGTTCGCGCCGAAGAACGGCGCGCAGGCCTTCTCGATGGCCGCGTTCTCTTCCGCGATGAGCTGCACGTACTGCTCGTGATCGGCAGCGTTTACGAACATCGGCTCCTGTACCTCGCCAACCGGCACGGTCTTGGCCTCGATCAGCTCGTCCTGCCTTGCGTGCACCGGCTGTACTGCCTCCTCCAACGCGGCGCCGTAGCTCGCCTTGAGACTCTCCAGTTCCGCATCGAGCCGCTGCACGTCTTCGTTCCCTTCCGTGACAGCCGACGCCGCCGCAGCGCCCGCGGCCTGCTCCGCCTGCAGCATCTTCATCGCCGCCTGCGGATCCTTCATCAAGAACTCCTGCATGCGCTGCGCCATCTCCATCGGGTCCATGTTGTCGAACTTCTCTTTTGCCGCGGCGTTGATCTCCTCCTGCTTCGCGATCTCCGCCTGGATGGCGTCTTGCGCCGCGTTCAGCGTCTCCGAGAAGCCGTCGTCCGAGAAGCAGGTGGTGACCAGGGGTGGCACGAACTTCCAGTCGTCACCCTGCGCCGCCTGGCCGAAGGCAGGGTTCGCGGCAACAAGTGGAGCGATGGCAATCAGTGCGGCAGTTGCGATGCGACCGGTTGTACTCATGAGCAGCTCCTGGCGTTTCGGTGACGTTTAGCGCGGTGTTTCAAGCAGAGTGTTCAACACGGCCCATGATCCCGGCACCCGGCAGGGGGTTGTACCTGCCGAATGCCTCGATGCCTCTGGTTTCCTGGGCTTGGGCTGTGATGGAGGCGATCGGCAGGAAGGCCGCGAAGAGAAACGAGCGCCGCACGATTCGACACCCCTGAGTGACATCGGATGGCACGAGAGCCACCCATCGCCAGCGAGGATTCTAGCGACCCCAGGGGGCAAGGCAAGGGGGCCCACACCGCCACCCGGTACTGGCGCGTGGACTCTCCCTATCGGCCTCGCGTTCGCCCCATTCTACCGGATGCGCTCGTGGTACTCCTCGTAGTGCCTGCCCAGCCAATCCTCGCCGTAGTCGTTCCCGGGATCACGGACGATGCTGTGCACGTGGTTGGCTGCCGCGCCGCCGACCCCCTCCTCGACCACGTATTCGATCAGCACCGATGGCCCGTGCACGCGGTAGTAGTATCGACCGGACGCATCCACCGGTCCCATCCAGGCGAAGTGTAGGGCGCCGAGACCGTCGCGCTGTATCCGCTCCACCTGCGCGAGGGCAACGTCGTGGTCGACGTTGGCCACGAACTCGTCGATCAGGGCCCAGACGAGCATCTGCTGGGCGTCGGTCATCTCGGTGGCCGTCAGCCCCGAATACGTCGCCAAGCTTCCCTTCCGCCCCGGACCTACGAGGATGTCGTCCGGCACCGTATCGGCGAGAACGGCCGCCTCCGTTTGAACCGCATCCAGCGACTGAAGCAGCTCGAAGCCACGCTCGGCCTCGTGGGACAAGGCTCTCCAGCCGGCTTCGTCCCCGCTCAGCACCTCGTTCGGCTCCGCTCCGAGGAAGAGCGGCGTGAAGCTGAGCCTGTTGTCCACCACGGTGAAGTTCGCGGCCAGATGATGCCCGGAGAGCTGCCAGCCCCACGTGCTGTCCCCGGCGGGCGTCCCGAAGAGCGTGATCCAGTAGTTGTCGCTGTCCCAGCTCTCCACCAGCTCCGGTGGAAGCTCGCGCTCCCCGCGCTCCACCGCTGCCGAAGCCTCGTCGTGAAGCACGCCGTCCAGCCGGATGATGCCGCCAAGCTTCTGGTAGCCCTGGCTGCTCGACGAGGCACGCAGGAGCGCGTGAAAGCTCCGGCGCTGGGCGTCAGTCAGATCACCGAGTCGGACCCCTCGCCGATGCACGAACATGGCGGGCAGGTTGCTCCAACTCGTTCGGGCCGTGTCCGCATCCATGGGGTAGGCGGCGATCGCGCGCTGCTCGGGGCTGAGCGTCGCCAGAAACGCCTGCGCGGCCCGGGCCATCTCTCCCGCGGAAGCCTCGGCCGTGGAACCCACGGACGTGCCGCCGCAAGCCGCGGTCATCGAGAGGGCTCCCAGGAGCAGGAGATGGACGGACGCAGGCGGTGTGGCGCGTGTACTCGACATCGCAGCCTCTTCCGGAGAATGAACCGTGGAACCGCTAGTAGGAACCGTCGAGGCTTTCCTGTTCGGCAGGCGACAGGACCTCCCGGATCATGGCACTGTCATAGAACGACCGGATCTCCTTGATCACGTCGTTCTCCACGCGAACCCAGTCGCAGGACTCGACCACCCCCTTCGGCGTCCGGTTCTCGAACCGGACGGCAGCCTGGTTTCCGCTGGCGATCACATCTTTGACCGTGAGCTCCACCACACTCTTGCGCGCCAGCGGCTCAACCGCTGCCAGGTACGATTCACGGTCTACGAACGTGCCGAACGGACTGACGTGGACGAAATCGGGCGCAAGCCGCCGCCGCAGCCACTCCATGTCCATCCTGATCCACGCTTCGATCCAGCCCACGGCCAGCCGGGCACTGGGTTCTCTCATTGACACGGGGGCTCCTTCGCTCGTTTTCAACCCTGCGTTGTCCCCTTGTTTGCGGGCGGGGCACTCAATACCTGACCGCAGCTGCAGCGTTCGAGATGAACTCGCTTCCGCGGGTGGCGAGTCAGCTGCAGCGCCTTGCTAGCGGCAGGCTAGCGGGTAGCACTGAATTCGTTTACCGGAAGCGAGAAAGATCGACCATCGGTAATCGCGAGCCGGTTCTCGACGGTTCGATAGTCGATGGAACCCACATCGATGTCCTTGGGGACCTTTGTTCACGGTGTGGCCAGAATCACCCAGCGAGAAGAGCCGCGTTCGCTCTCCGGGAAGACGTCTGTACTCGTTGGTGCCGGGATGAAAGCTGAAGGTGCAGCCTCGGACTGCGGCCAGCATGTCCGACGCTGCAGTCACTTCGCCCACGAAGCAACGACGGATGTCGCTCTCGAAGGGCGCATCGATCTTGGCGCGAAATGGCTTGCCCTCCTCTCCGCGCGTGGTGAGTCTCACGACCAATCCTCGGTAGGCATCATCCACCTTCTCTACCGCAACTCGGAGTATTCCGCGTGCATCCTGCCGGAGCGAAAGGTCCCCTCGACCGGAGCCTACCCGTCTCTGTCGGGCAGGCGTATCCGGCGCAGCTCCTTTACCCTCAAGAGTCTAGTCGGCAGGGCCCCAGCACCGGTTGGCCCTCAGAGGGTGGGGTGCACTTACCGTGAGGCTCCAAGTCGGTCAACGGTGCGGTCGATCTCATTTCCCCCCAATCCGAACGCCGCGCAGGCGAACGGACTCCGCATCGGCGACGGCGCCAAGCGCCGCCGGCTGCACGCCGTTGCTACGCCGAACCTGATTCAAGCGAGGACCCCGTGAGCACGATCGTGCCTATCACGCCTCCTTTTCCGAGCAACGAGTGCGCGGCGTTCGGGATGAATGCCCTCGCGCGCTATGTGGTGTCAGACAAGGCGACACCCGCGTTCGAGGCGCGAAGGCGCAACGCCATTCTACTTCCCTCCATCGCCTCCTCTCGCGTCTTCGCGGGCGGCAAACGCTCGGTTAGCCACCGCGGCGGCGCGCCGCAACGCCCGGCAGCCACGGCAGCAGCGAGCCGGTGGCGTCGTGATATCGACGATAGTCTTCTCCAAACTTCTCCAGCAGATGAGCTTCTTCTCGAGGAATGACCACGAGGCACACGCCGATCAACGCAACCAGGGCCCACAGCAAGATGAACCAGTTGGCTGCCATAAGCGCGATGCTCCCGAAGAGTGCTATCCCCGCGGTGTATAGTGGATGCCGCACCCAACGATAGGGACCCATCGTCACCAGCCGATGCTGCGGCTTCGTAAGCACCGTCTCGCTCACACTTGGTCCTAGGGTCGTCAGAATCCAATAAACCGACGGCACGACCAAGAGCCCCAGTACCACGCCGATCCATCTTGCCCACGAGGGAATGCTGAACGAGGCCCACGCCATCCAGGTCGGATTGGCCACGTAGGCAAACGTTCCGCCGAACAAGGGTAGTGCGACGAACAGCCGGCCAGCCATCAAGCCGGGAGATTCGTCGCTCCGTGGAATGGCTCCCCCTACATGGCGGGCTTGCCACCGTCGCCACGCCGAGACGCTGATCGCCCCTACGAGGACAGCCAGAGCGAACCACCTGAACATTGTTGCGTGCTGGCTCGCGGAGAAGCGGTTCGCCCGCGCCGCATCGACCGCGCCCGATTGAGGAAGCGGCAGGGCCGCGGAAAAGGACTAAGCGTGAATCTAAGCCATCGCCCCATACGTCGCCCGCCTCAGGTGCAATCGCTGGTCAGGCGGACGCCAGAGTGATCCCGAGCCCACGCCAGCCGGGCTCTTTCCACAGGCTCCCGGTGCGCTCCCGGAGCGAGCCTCGCGGCGACGAGGCCGAGACCGCGGGCTCGGCCTCCCAAGCGCGGAGCGAGCCGGAGGGAGCCACCGGAGCCCGAAAAAGAAAGAGCCCGACCACCGGGTCGGGCTCTCCCACCGCGTGAAGCGGTGTACCCACCGCACGAGGCGGCGTACCGGCCGCGCGAAGCGACCGGGAACAGCGTGAGGCTCGGGCTAGTACATCCCGCCCATGCCGCCGCCCATGCCGGGCATGCCGCCGTTCTTGCTCTCCTCGGGCTTCTCCACCACCACCGCTTCCGTCGTGAGCAGCAGGCTCGCGATCGAGGCGGCGTTCTGGAGGGCCGTGCGCGTGACCTTCGTCGGGTCGATGACCCCGGCCTTGGTCAGGTTCTCGTACTCGTCGGTCGCCGCGTTGTACCCCCAGTTGAGCTCGTCCTTCTCGCGGACGCGCTCGACCACGATCGAGCCTTCGGCCCCGGCGTTCTGCGCGATCTGCCGGATCGGCTCCTCCAGGGCACGGCGCACGATGTTGACGCCGATCCCCTCCTCCGGATCGCCCGTCTTCATGCTGGCGATCGCCTTCTGGCACCAGAGCAGCGCGACGCCACCGCCGGGCACGATGCCCTCCTCGACGGCCGCGCGGGTCGCGTGGAGGGCATCCTCCACCCGCGCCTTCTTCTCCTTCATCTCGGTCTCGGTAGCCGCACCGACGTTGATCACGGCGACGCCACCGGCCAGCTTCGCGAGCCGCTCCTGCAGCTTCTCCGTGTCGTAGTCCGACGTGGACTTGTCGATCGCCACTTTGATCTCGTTGATGCGACCCTTGATCTTCTCGGGGTCGCCGGCGCCATCGACGATCGTCGTGTCGTCCTTGTCGATGACGATCCGCTTCGCCTCGCCGAGGTCGCTGACCACGGCGTTCTCCAGCTTGAAGCCGAGCTCCTCGCTGATCACCTGACCGCCGGTCAGGATCGCGATGTCCTGGAGCATCTGCTTTCGCCGGTCTCCGAAGCCGGGCGCCTTGACGGCGGCGACCTTCAGGGTGCCGCGGAGCTTGTTCACCACCAGGGTGGCGAGGGCCTCGCCCTCGACGTCCTCGGCGATGATCAGCATCGGCTTGCCCATCTGGGCGACCTTCTCGAGAACCGGAAGCAGGTCCTTCATCGAGGAGATCTTCTTGTCGTGGATCAGGATGAGGGGCTCGTCGAGATGCACCTCCATCTTCTCCGGATCCGTGACGAAGTAGGGCGACAGGTACCCGCGGTCGAACTGCATGCCGTCCACGGTCTCGAGGGTCGTCTCGAGGCCCTTCGCCTCCTCGACCGTGATGACCCCATCCTTGCCGACCTTCTCCATCGCATCGGCGATGAGGTCACCGATCACCTGATCGGCGTTGGCCGAGATGGTGGCCACCTGGGCGATCTCCTTCTTGCCGGAGGTCTCGACGGAGATCTTCTTCAGCTCCTCGACGACCATCTCGACCGAGGCGTCGATGCCGCGCTTGAGGGCCATCGGGTTGACCCCGGCCGTAACGCTCTTAAGGCCCTCGGTGAAGATCGCCTGAGCGAGCACCGTCGCCGTGGTCGTGCCATCACCCGCCGCATCGGAGGTCTTCGTCGCGACCTCCTTCACCATCTTGGCCCCGAGATCCTCGATCGGATCCTCGAGCTCCACCTCCTTGGCAACCGTCACGCCGTCCTTCGTCACCGTGGGGCTCCCGAACTTCTTCTCGAGAACGACGTTCCGCCCCTTCGGGCCGAGCGTGACCTTGACGGCCCTCGACAGCTTGTCGACGCCAGCCTTGAGCCGCTGCCTCGCGGCGGTATCGAATTCCAGATCCTTCGCCATCTGCCTGACTCCCTTTCGCTATATGGTCCTGTCAACTGCCGTGATGTCGACGGCCCGGGCGAGTAGCCGCCGGGCCTCCCGTCTCGTCCGCGGCGGTCAGTCGATGATCGCCAGGACGTCGCTCTCCTTGATGATGAGCAGATCCTGCCCATCGATCGTGACCTCGGTCCCCGAGTACTTCCCGTACAGGACCCGCTGGCCCTCCTTCAGTTCGACGGGGATGCGCTCTCCCTCATCCGAGATGCGCCCCGGACCGACGGCGATCACCGTCCCCTGCTGCGGCTTCTCCTTCGCCGTGTCGGGAATGTAGAGTCCGCCGCGCATCTCCTCGGTCTCCTCGAGGGGCTCGACGACGACCCGGTCGGAGAGGGGCTGGACCTTCACTTTGGATGCTGTTGCCATGTGGACCTCCGCGCTTACCTGTTGTGTGAATCCGAGCGATCCTTCCAAGAATCCCCGCTGACTCGAGCCGGTCCTCGCACTCGGAGACCACCGGCTCGTCGCTCTTCGCGTGGTTGTTAGCACTCCAATGTGGCGAGTGCTAACGCGCGACGCAAATGCAGGGGCCATGCCAGGTGAGATCCGCCGTTTTGGCCTACACGGTGGCGTGTCGCACCCACCGGGAGCGCCCTCGCGGGACTCGGACATGCCACCGGTACAGCGGAACTGTCAGAGTGGCAAGCGGGCGGGGCGCATGAAACCTGGCGCCGCCGGCGCGCGTAGGGGGAGACGGATGAAAGCAAGCACCGTCCGGACCCAGTCGACGGTGGATCGCGGTCCGGGATCGGCGTGATACGAGGGAGGATTCGATGATTCGCTCGCTTCTGGTGCTGTTCGCGGTGGGCGTGGGTGGCGTGTTCGCGCTGGGCCTGCTGGCCGCGATCGTGGGCCCCCTGCTGGCCCTTGCCATCAAGATCGCCTTCATTCTGTTCGTCGGGTACTTGATCCTTCGCTTGATTCGGCCGGACAAGGCCGAGGAGATGCGCAACCGCTTCAAGAGCGGTTGACGTCGAGCGCCCGCCGTGCGGCGGCCAGGTGCAGGGTCGCGGCGGCCACGCGCTCCGACAGCTCTCCCAGTCGTGCGTGGAGGCCGCTGGCACCTGTCTCACGAAGGGAGAGCCGCAGGCTCGGGAGCGGCAGCGTAGCGTAGCCGTCATCCGGATCGGTCGCGTAGAGGAGCTGACGGACCCCAGACAGGCCGGGCAGGCCCTGCCCCGAGACGAACGCGCGGGCCGCAGCACGAGCGTGACGGTTCGCCTCCCCCCACACAGCCGGACTGCGGTTCTCGAGGAGAGCGGCCGCTGCCGCCGAGTCGAAGCGGCCCGCCTCCGCCGCCAGCCGGAAGGCCTCTTCCTGTAGCCGCTGCAGCGCCGCCAGCACCGTAAGGCTGTCCTCCGCCGACACGGTCCGCCTCGCCTCCACCGCCACCTCGCCGATCCGCTTCTCCAGGTCGGCCGCCAGGGCCGGAAAGTCGTACGGCAGCAGCTCCGCGTTCGCGAGCCGGGCAGCGATCACCGCCAGAACGGACGCCGAAGCGGCGTGACGGCGGTAGCCGGGGTCGCCGAACCTTTCCATCCAATCCGCTGCGTCGTAGGCGGAGTGGTAGACGCCGCCGGAGCCGCCGCCGAAGCCGAAGCCGGCACCGGGGATTCCGAGGGACTGAACGAACGGTACGTGGTCGGACCCCCCACCGAGGTCTCCGACCGGGGGCGTGCGGGTGGGCTCGCCGGTCGTCTCCGTCGCCCACCGGTCGTACACGGTGCCGGCCCCGCCGGGGCTCGCCACTGCCGCCGCCGCCGCCCGGACCAGAGACTTGAGCTCGGGCGTGGCCGCGGCGCGGAATTGGGGACCGCCGACGGGCGAGTCCTGATTCAGGTACGCGACGGTCGCGTCCGCGACCTGCTCCACATGCGCCTCGACCCACTCGGTCGACCCCATCAGCCCCCACTCCTCGGCGTCCCAGGTCGCGAAGATCACGCTGCGACGAGGCCGCCACCCGTCGGTCGCCGCTTCGGCGAACGCACGGGCCACGGCGATCACGTTGGCGGTGCCGCTCACGTTGTCCAGTGCACCCGGACCCCACGCGTCCCGATGCGCTCCGACGATGATCCACTCATCCGGAAACTCCCGCCCCGGCAGCGTGGCGATGGTGTTGTGGATCGAGTGGAACGCCTGCGCTCCGCGCTCGGTCTCGATCGCCAGGCGAGCCCGCACGGGTCCTGGTCCGAGGCGATACGGAAACGGCAGCGCGCCCATCCACCCCGGCGGGGCGCTCGGGCCGTCGAGGTCCGCCAGCAGCTCGGCGGCCGCCTCGTAGGAGATGGGCACGACCGGGATGCGAGCGATACCGCTCATCTCCTCCTCGGGCACTCGTGGCGCGCCGGGAACGGATGGCCAGCCGGGCGTGGACGGATCGCCGAAAGCGTTGAGGAGACTACCGCGCTGGACGCCGAACCCGGGCCGCATCGGGCCACCGGGGTAGACATCACCGGCCCGGTATCCATCGTCCGCCGGATCGGAGTAGAGGACCAGCGCCGCCGCGCCGTGCCGCTCGGCTTCTCGCGCCTTGATGCCGCGAAACGAGCGTCCGTACCGCGCGACGACGACGGCGCCGGTTACGGCGACTCCGAGCGAGTCCAGCGAGCGGTAGTCGCCCGCCAGCCCGTAGTTGGCGAATACGACCGCCCCCTCGGCCCGGCCCGATCCGGTGAACGCGTTGAAGGCTCGAAACGGATCGCGCCCCGGCGGTCCGGCTTCGGCGAGCTCGGGCTCGTCCAGGGAGATCGGGCGAGGGTCGGGGTGCGTCCGCTCGAGGGAGACCCGCAGGGGATGAGGCAGGTAGACGACCAGCGTGTCCGAGTACGCGACGAGCCCCGCCTCCTCCATCCATGCCAGGACAGAGTCCCGGGTGGCCTCCTGCTCCGGTGTGCCCGCCACGTGCGGCCGGGAGCCCAGGGCCCGTGCCCAGCGGCGGATCTCGTTCCGGTCGATCGCCCGCAGCAGCCTCGACTCGTAGAGCGCCTCCTCCCGGGCGGCCTCCGGTCCGAAGCCGGCGAAGCGGTCGACGGCCTGGGAAGGCCGGCCGGACAACCCGGTGGCCGGCCCCGGAGCAAGGCCGGCGGTGGCCAGGCCGAGGAGCAGCACGGCGGTCCCGCGGCCGGGACACGCGTCGCGCCCCGAAGGCATCCGCCGAGACGGAGACCTCACCGCGTCAGAAGAGATGACGCGCGGCGATGGCTAGGCCCTGAAGGGTGAGATGGGGCTCGATCACCTCGATCGTCCCGCAATGGGGACCGATGAGGCCGACCAGTCCTCCGGTTCCCACGATGAGGGGGGCCTCGGGATTCCACTCGGCCAGGATGCGGCGGACGATGCCGTCGATAGCGTCCACCACGGAGTAGAACACGCCGGAACCCAGGCAGGCGATGGTGTTCCGGCCGATGACCCGCGCGGGAGGGGCGACCTCCACCTGCATGAGCTTGGAGGCGGCCCGGGCGAGACCCTCCATGCCGGCCAGCGGCCCCGGCGCGATGACCCCTCCCAGAAACACTCCATCCGCCGTGATGCAATCGAAGGTGGTGGCGGTTCCCAGATCGACGACGACCGCGTTCCGTGCCTGGGCAGCGATCGCCAGCGTGTTCGCCACCCGGTCGGCTCCGACCTCCGACGGCTCGTCGACGTCCACTGTCATCGGCAGACGATCGGCCGCGGTGGCGCTCAGGAACGCCGCTTCGATCCCCAGCCGGCCGCACACGCCCTCCCACGCCCGGTCCAGAACCGGCACGACCGAGGCGATCACCGCCCGGCGAGGACGTCCTTCGTCCAGCCCGTCGTCCTGCAGGAGGCCCCGGACAAGCAGTGCGAGCTCGTCCGCCGTGCGGCTCCGCTCGGTCGCCAGCCGCCAGGACCGGAGCGGCTGCAACCCTGCCGTCTCGGGTTCGCCGAAGACCCCGAGCACCGTCTCCGTGTTTCCGACGTCGATCGTCAGGATCACGTGCCGCCCGACCGCGCCCTGCCGGTCGGCTCCGGAGTCACGACCGCCTGCTCGACGCGGCGCAGGGCTCCTCGGTCGGGTCGAAACAGCAATGCCCCGTCCGGCGCGATTCCCACCGCCACTCCGATCGTCGGTGCTTCCGCACCATCTGCCAGCACGCCGACCCGTCGGTCCTTGAGCCAATCGTATCGGTCCACCAGCTCCAGCCCCGCCCCGTCGAGCACAGCGGCCGGAGCCGGCAGGTATCGCTCCAGGCCGGCGACGATCGCATCCGCTACCGCGACGAGCTCGACCTGCCGGTCGAGCTGCTCCTCGAGCGAGGTGGATGCGGCTCGCACCTTGGCCGGCACTCCTTCGGGAAGCGGGCGCACGTTGACTCCCACTCCGACGATCAGGAAGCGCGGCACGCTCTCCGACCACGCGGCCTCGGCCAGGATGCCGCCGCACTTCCGGTCTCCCGCGTAGATGTCGTTGGGCCACTTGATCGCGGGCGACAGGCCCGCGAAGGCCGCATCGAGAGCGCGAACCACGCCGAGTCCGGCCAGCACCGGAAGGAGGCGCGGGTTCTCGAGCTGGGCCGGGCGGAAGACCATGCTCAGGTACACCCCGCCGTTGGGTGGCGAGTGCCAGATACGACCTCCCCGTCCCCGACCGGCCGTCTGCTCGCGGCCGAGCACGATGGTGCCGGCGGGCGCGCCCTCTTCTGCCAGGGTGCGGGCCTCGTCGTTGGTCGATGCGACCCTGCCGAAAAGGTGCACGTCGGGTCGTTCCCAGCGCCGCCGCAGCGCCGCGAGGCTCTGGTCGGCCCACTTGGCGATCCGCCGCCCACTCATGCGTGCCTCTCGGGTCTTGGGCGATGCGCGCTCATGGCAGTACGAGCAGCGACAGGTCCAGCGTCGGCGCCGAGTGCGTGAGCGCTCCGACCGAAACGAGGTCCACGCCGGTCTCGGCGATCCGGCGCACGGACTGAAGGGTGACGCCTCCCGATGCCTCGAGCAAGGGCGCCGGAGGGTCGAGCGCAGCGACGATCCGGACCGCATCGCGGAGCTCGGCCAGCGACATGTTGTCCAGCAGGATCCGGCCCGGGCGATCCTCCGATGCGCGATCGAGCGCGGTCCGCAGCTCCGCCAGATCGCCCACCTCGATCTCCACCTCGAGGCCTGCGGCGCGGGCCCGTGCCATCACCAAGTCCAGTGCCGGGCCGACGCCTCCGGCGTGGCGCAGGTGGTTCTCCTTGAGGAGCACCATGTCGTAGAGTCCGAAGCGATGATTCGCCGCGCCGCCCGCCACGACGGCCTCCTTCTCGAGCCGCCGCCAGCCGGGGGTCGTCTTGCGAGTGTCAATGATTCGGCAGCCGGTGCCGTCGATCGCCCGCACGTACTGCGAGGCGAGCGTGGCGATGCCGGAGAGCCGGCCGAGGAAGTTGAGCGCCGTTCGCTCGGCGGTGAGGATGGCCTGAAGCCGCCCGCTGATGTTCGCCACGACGGCACCGGGGTCTACCCGGCCGCCATCCGGCGTCGACCAGTCGATCCGGACCGCCTGATCGAGCTGTCGGAACACGGCCTCGGCCGTGCGCGAGCCCGCGATCACGCCGCCGGCCCGCGCGATGATCTGGGCCTCACCGCGTGCCGCGGAAGGAACCGTCCACCGGGTGGTCCAGTCGCCGTCGCCGATGTCCTCGGCGAGCGCGGCCTCGACCAGCGCCCGCTCCTCCAGCACCTCCGCTCTCATCGGAGGCCGGGCACCAGGCCCGCGGCAACCAGATATCCACCTCCGACAAGCCAGCAGTAGTAGGCGAACCACCGGAAGTGCCGGCTGCGGAGCAGCCGCAAGAAGACGCGGATCGCCAGCACCCCCGAGACCGCGGCCGTCACGAAGCCGATGGCGATCGGGACGCCGCCGATGGATTCGGCCTCACTGGCGGACCCGAGGAGCTGCAGGAGCGCGGCGCCCGCGATCGCCGGGACCGAGAGCAGAAACGAAAACTCGGCCATGGACACGACGTCGACGCCCGTCGCCGCCCCGGCGGCGACCGTGCTCCCGGATCGGGAAATGCCCGGCAGGATCGCCAGCGCCTGCGCACCGCCCACGGCCAGGGCGCCCAGCACGCTCGGCTGCCCGCGCGGCCCATCCCCACTGCCCGGCTCCGCGACCGCGCAGAGCGCCATCTGCTGGCGGGCCACGCGATCGATCACCCAGGCAAACCCGCCGCTGAGGAGCAGAAGCGCGGCGACGAGGGTCGGACGCTCGAACACGCCCTCGAAGAACGGTCGTGCCAGCAGACCGGCCGCCCCGGCGGGGAGGGAAGCCAGCAGGAGGAGCGCCACGTACTCCCGCGCCTCCCGGCGGCCCGTGAACAAGCCGGTGAAGAGGCGCCCGGCGCGCCGCCGGTAGACGAACAGTACCGCCACCAGCGTGGCCACGTGCATGGCTACCTCGAAGCCGACGCCCGGTAGCCGGACTCCCAGCAACGTCTGCCCGAGCACGAGATGGCCGCTGCTCGAAACCGGCAGGAACTCCGTCAGACCCTGAAGGAGGCCCAGCAGGGCCGCCTCGGCGGGACTCACGAACCGGCCCCTTCCCCACCGCTCGGCCCACCTCTTCTGCGCCGGGCGGCGGTCGTGCCGAGCCTCCTAGCGTCGGCCATCCAGCACTTCCGCATAGTAGCTCTCGTACATCGGCACGATGCGATCGGCCGAAAACCTCTCGACCGCCGATCGGCGGGCGGCACCGGAGACCCTCGTCCAGCGCTCCGGATCCCTCAGAACCTCCACCGCGCTGTCGGCCATCGCCTCCACGTCGCCGACGGCGTGCAGCCAGCCGGTGATGCCGTCGGCCACGACCTCCGCGAGCCCGCTTCCCGAGCTGCCTACCACAGGCACGCCGCTCGCCATCGCCTCGAGGGCTACCAGCCCGAAGCTCTCCTCCTCGCTCGGCAGGAGAAACAGATCGGCGCAGGCGAGGAGCTCGGCCACCGACTCTAGCTTGCCCAGGAATACGACCTTGCCCTCGTGGCCCAGCTCCCGCGAGAGTTCCTCGGCCGCGGGCCGGTCCGGTCCATCGCCCACCAGGACGAGTCGCGACGGCACCGCGGCGGCGATCCGGTCGAAAACGCGGACCACGTCCTCGATCCGCTTCACGCGTCGGAAGTTGGAGATATGCATGACGATCTTCTCATCGGCCGAAGCGAGCGCGCTGCGCTGACACTCGTATTGCTCGCGGCTGTAGACGGCCGGATCGATGAAGTTCGGAATCACTCGGATCGCGCACTCAGGGCATTGAAAGGCCTCGTACGTCTCGCGCCGGAGATACTCCGACACCGCCGTCAGCCCGTCCGATCTCTCGATCGAGAATTTCGTGATCGACCAGTAGGAGGGATCCTGGCCCACCAGCGTGATGTCCGTGCCGTGCAGCGTCGTGACCAGCTTCACGTCGCCGCCCTCGCTGCGCAGCATCTCCTTGGCAATCCAGCCGGTGGTGGCATGGGGGATCGCATAGTGCACGTGCAGCACGTCGAGGTGGTGATCGCGCGCGATCTCGTGCATAGAGACGGCCAGGGCCAGGGTGTAGGGAGGGTACACGAAGAGCGGATAGCGACTGACCTCGACCTCGTGGAAAAACACGCCCTCGTGAAAGTGGAGGAGGCGGAAAGGCTGCGCGTACGAGATGAAGTGAATCTCGTGCCCGCGCTCCGCGAGCTTCATGCCCAGCTCGGTCGCCACCGCACCCGACCCGCCGAACGTCGGATAGCATGTGATCCCGATCTTCATCGCCCTCTCCACTCCTTCTCCACGCGATCCGCAAGGTGCTCGATCGGTCGGGTGGCGTCCAGCCACACCAGGCCCGGCAGCTGGTGCCGAAACCAGGTGCGCTGCCGCCGTGCGTAAGCCCACGACCGGCGCGCGATCTCGGCAGCGGCCTCCTCCCGACCCAACCGGCCCTCCAGCAGCGCCGCCACCTCGCGGTAGCCGACAGCGCTCCACGCCGGCGCGTCCGGCGGGGCTCCGGACGCCAGGAGCCGCTCCACCTCCTCCTGCCAGCCGCCTGCCAGCTGGCGGTTCACCCGCTCCCGGATCCTCCGGCGATGCACCTCGGGCGGCAGCGCGAGGCCAAACATCATCAGCGCCACCGGCTCGACCGATGGCTCGGCCGTCTCATGCCACCAGCCCAGGGGTCGACCGGTGAGCAGCGCCACCTCGATGGCGCGCGCCGCGCGCTGGCGGTCGATGACCGACAGCCGACCGCTCAGCCCCGGATCCAGCCGTGTCGACCACCGCCTGGCCTCATCGATCGGGAGCATCGCGCACCAGCGGCGCAACCGGGCCCGCCGCTCCGGGTCGAGGGCCGGTTCGGCGAACACCGGCCGGACCAGGGCGCGGAGAAAGAGGCCGGTGCCACCCACCAGGATCGCAACGCGGCCTCTGGCGGCGATCTCCCGCAGCCACGTTCGGGCACGCCGGGCAAAACCGCCCGCGCTGTACCGCTCGGTCGGCGGCAGGAAGCCGATCCCGTGATGCGGCACCGAGGCGAGTTGCGCCGGGTCGGGAGCCGCCGTCCCCATCGACATGCCGGCGTAGGCCTGGCGGCTGTCGACTCCGATGATCTCGCCGTCCAGCCTTCTAGCCAGCTTGATCCCCAGCTCCGTCTTGCCGGTGGCCGTCGCCCCCACGACGGCAAGACCGGCGCTCATGTCCGGCCGAAACGCCGCGACAGCTCCTCCAACGTCAAGCGCACGATCGTCGGCCGTCCATGCACATCGTGGCCGGGAAGCTCGGTCGCGAACAGCCGGTCGAAGAGATCAGCCATCTCCTCCCGTGAGAGCGGCTGGCCGGCCTTGATCGCGCCCTTGCACGCGAGGCTCTTGGCGATCCTCTCGTGCTGGCTGCCGGCCGCGTCGACGAGAGGCGAGCCGTGGGTCAGCTCGTGGATCATCTCGCGGAAGCAGCGCTCCGCGTCGAAGTGCTCGTGCGGATGGGGACTGGAGTGCATGATCACCGTCCGCTCGCCGAACGGCTCGATCTCGAAGCCGACACGCTCCAGAAGGCTGGCCAGCTCGTCGGCCGACGAGTGCTCTGCTGGCGAGAGGGCGATCGTGAGCGGGAACAGGAGCCTCTGCGCCTCCCCTCCCCCTTCCCGAAACCGCCGCATCGTCTCCTCGAACAGCACCCGCTCGTGCGCCGAATGCTGGTCGATGATCAGCAGTCCTCCCCGGGTGGCCGCCAGGATGTACGATTGGTGGAGCTGCCAGAGCTCGGGGCGAGCAGCCGCTACCGGGAGGGCCTCCGGCTCGGCCGCGAGATCCTCTCCGGCCTCGCTCATGAACAGCGCGAACTGGCCGGCCGCCGATCCCTCCCGTACGACCGGAGCGGGATGCATCGCGCGCGCCGAGGCCGATCGCCGCCCGCCCGCCGAGGGCGCCACCTCCGGTTCGGGCTCACGACGGCGGGCGGCAGCAGACTCGGTCGCGAGAGGCGGCGTGCTGCTGATCCGGCCCAGCCGCAGACGCACCGCCTCGACCAGCGCCCGTTCCACGCGCTCCCGAGAGCGGAAGCGCACCTCCGTCTTGGCCGGATGCACGTTCACATCCAGGGCGTCGGCGGGCAGCTCGAAGAAGAGGAAATAGTCTGGCCGCAGGCCCTGAGCGACCGTCGTCCGGTACGCCTCATCGACCAGCCTGCCCAGCGCGCGGTCCACGAACGGTCGCCCGTTGGCGAACGTGAAACGGCGGCGTCCGCTTCTGGCCGCGTGCGGGCGTTGTATGAGCCCGGTCACTCTCACTTCCCCGTCCGAGCGATCGAGATCCAGCAGGGAGGCAGCCTCGGCGGCATCCCAGATCTCCGCCACGCGCTCCGGCAAGGCGGCCGGCCGAAGCCGCAGGAGCTCCCGCTCGTTCGACCGGAGCTCGAAGCCGACCCCCAGGTTGCAGAGGGCCAGCAGCACCAGGGCATCGCTGGCGGCGCGAGTCTCCGCGGCCGCACTCTTCAGGAACTTGGCCCGGGCCGGCACGTTGGCGAACAGCCTCTCGACCGTCACGGTGGTGCCCTTCCGCCGCGCGATCTCGTCCACCCCCAGCAGCCGCCCGGCTTCGGCGCGCACCCGGGTGCCGGACCCGTCGCCCGGCGACGTCTCCAGCACGAGCCGGCTGACGGCCGCGATCGACGGCAGCGCCTCGCCCCGGAAGCCGAACGAGGCGATGCGAGAGAGGTCCTCGGCCTGCCGTATCTTGCTGGTCGCGTGCCGGTCGAGAGACAGCAGCGCGTCCTCTTGGCCCATCCCGGACCCGTCGTCCGCCACCCGGATCCACGTCTTCCCGCCGTTGCGAAGCCCGACCTCGACTCGACCGGCGCCGGCATCGAGCGCATTCTCGACCAACTCCTTCACCACCGAAGCCGGTCGCTCCACGACCTCGCCTGCCGCGATCTGGTTGGCTACATGATCGGGAAGTATCCGGATCCGCGGCGTCATCGATAGGTTGTCGACGTCATGTTAACTGAAAACATTGTAGCGCATTATGCCTTGTGACCTCTGCTGTTTTCTCGAACGACTCGCCCAGGATCTCGGCCAACCTCGCGCAGGTGTGGGTCAGGTGAGCCGGCTCGTTTCGCCTGCCGCGCAGCGGCTCGGGGGACAGGTACGGGCTGTCCGTCTCGATGAGGAGACGATCGCTCGGTACGCGCCGGACTCGGTGCGAGGCGTCGAACCTCTTGAAGGTGACGATGCCGGAGAAGGAGACGAACCACCCGGCCTCCAGGCCCGCCGTCAGAAGACGGTCTCCGCCGGTAAAGCAGTGGAGCACGCCGCTCACGCGGCCGGCGAACTCCGAGATCAGCGCCGCCGTGTCCTCATCCGCGTCACGTGAGTGGACGATCACGGGAAGCCGAACGCGCTCGGCCAGCTGCAGCTGTGCCCGAAAGCTGGCGCGCTGCCGGTCGCGCGGCGAGTTGTCGTAGTGATAGTCGAGTCCCGTCTCTCCGATCGCCACGACCTCCGGCTCGCGGACGAGCGCCTCCAGTTCGTCGAGCACGCTCTGGTCGAAGCAGGCGGCCTGGTGCGGGTGCAGACCGGCCGATGCCCAGACGCCGGCCGCCCCGCGGGCGATCTCTACTGCCCGGCCGGCATCGCGAGGCTCGCTGGCGACCGCCAGCAGCTCCGTGACCCCGGCGACGCGCGCCCGATCCAGCACGGCCGCCAGATCCTCCGCGAACGCTCGGTCCGAGAGGTGAAGGTGGGAATCGAACAGGCGGATCTCGGGCATCGTCTCCGGCCGCGTGCGTGAGCTCCGCGGCGCCGGGCGGGGTCAGGCTCCCGCGACGTGGGCTCGGTGCGCCTTCCTCGCCCGCCGGTGGCCCCACTCTTCGATCTCGAGCAGTGCGGGTGAAGCGACGAAGATCGACGAGTAGGTACCGATCACGATTCCGAGGATGAGCACCAGAGCGAACGGGCGGATGACCGACCCCCCGAACAGGAAGAGCGCCCCCAGCGTAACCAGCGTGGTTCCGCTCGTCAGCACCGTCCGCGGCAGGGTCTCGTTGATGCTGCGGTTCAACGTCCCCTCGTAGGGCTCCTTCCGCTTCTTGCGCAGGTTCTCACGGATTCGGTCGAAGACCACGATCGTGTCGTTGAGGGAGTACCCGACGATCGTCAGTATGGCGGCCACGGTGGCGAGGGTGATCTCGATGCCGGTCAGCGAGATGAAGCCGAAGGTGATCAGGATATCATGGATCGTGGCGATCACCGCTGCCACTCCGAAACGCCACTCGAACCGAAAGGCGAGGTAGACCAGCGTCAAGACGAACGAGAGAAGGATGGCGAACGCCGCCTTGCGCTGCAGCTCGCTTCCTACCTTCGGCCCCACAGCCTCGACTCGCAGCACCGTGAACGCGTCCTCTCCGAAGGCCGCCGCCACGGCGCTCTCGATCATCTCCGCCTCGCCCTCGTCCGCATCGACTTCGCCGAAGGCCTGCACGCGCACCAGATACTCGCGCTCACCGCCGAAACCCTGGATGGCGGCGCCTGCGAAGCCCGCATCCTCCACGACCGACCGCAGCTGTGCCGCGTCGACCGGCTCGGCGAACTCCAGCTGCACGAGCGTGCCGCCCGTGAAGTCGACTCCGTATTCGAGGCCGCCGCGAAGCACGATCGAGAGAACCCCGATCGCGATCAGCGAGCCCGAGATGGTGAAGGCGCGGCGGCGCCACGCCATGAAGTCGAAGTGGGCGTCCTTGAATAGCCTCATGAGCCGATGTTGATCGGGGAGCCGGCAGCCCGGCGGTCGAGGTAGATCATGAACAGGGTGCGGGTCACGTAGATGGCGGTGAAGAAGGACGCGAGGATCCCGATCACCAGCGTCACGGCGAAGCCGCGCACCGGTCCGGTACCGAACTGGAACAGGATGATCGCGGTGATCAGGGTCGTCAGGTTGGCGTCGACGATCGCCGACAGTGCCTGCTCGAACCCCGTGTCCACCGCCGTGCGTGGCGTTTTCTCGGCCTCCAACTCCTCTCGGATCCGCTCGAAGATGAGCACGTTGGCGTCGACCGCCATGCCGATCGAGAGGATGATGCCCGCGATCCCGGGCAGGGTGAGCGTGGCCCCGAGGCCGGCCAGCCCGCCCAGGAGGAGAACGATGTACACGCCCAGCGCGATCACCGCCATCACGCCGGCGATCCGGTAGTAGGCCATCATGAGCACCAGGACTCCGATGATCCCGATGACGAACGCCACCTTGCCCTGCCGTACGGAGTCGGCGCCGAGAGAGGGACCGACCGTCCGCTCCTCCACGATCTTGATCGGCTGCGGCAGGGCGCCGGCCCTCAGGACCAAAGCCAGATCCTGCGCTTCCTGGAGGCTGGAACCGGTTCCCATCTCGATCTGCGCCCGGCGGCCCAACGTCTGCCGGATCACCGGGGCGCTCTGGACCCTGTTATCCAGGACGATCGCCATCAGATCGCCCACGTGCCGGCTGGTTCCGCGCTCGAACTTCCGCGCTCCCCGACGCGTGGTCTCGAAGGGGACGTAGGGCTGGTTGAAGGTGGGGTCCCGCGCGGCCGGTCCGGCATCAGCCAAGTCTTCGCCCGTCAGGATCGGCTGATCCTCGAGCACATAGAGAGTACGGTAGCTCTCGCCGCCTCCGGCGATCGGGTCGACCCCCCACTTGAGCTCCGAACCTCGAGGCAGCAGCTCCCTCACCGCATCCAGCTCCAGATAGCGCTCCGCGGTCGGCACATCCTGCTCACGAACGAGAAACTGTCCCACCTGCCCGCTCTCGAGCAGGAGCAGCGTCAACGGCCGAAGCTCCTCCTGCGTCGCGGTTCCCGGTGCCGTCGTATCGGCGTCCGTCTCGCCTGCACCCGCGCCTTCCGGGCCTGGTACAGCGGCGGCCGAGTCCGCGCCGGCAGAAACCGAGTCCGCCTCGACCGAATCGGCACCTTCCGCGGGACCTCTCAGGAGCTCGGGAAGGCCCGGCGTCTCGGGCTCGAGGATGGGGGTCGCTTCCAGGTTCTCCGCCCCGACCTCCCGAACGATCGCTCGGTCGATCCGCGGCAGCGCTCGCCGGAAGTCCTCTCCGCTGCGGACGATCTTGAACTCGAGGAAGGCCGTGCGCTCGACGATCGACTTCGCCCGCTCCGGGTCGTCGATCCCGGCGAGCTCGACCACGATCCGCTCGTCCCCGATCCTCTGGATCGTCGGCTCACGCACGCCGAACTCGTCGATCCGATTCCGGATCGTGGTCAGGGTGCGCTCGATCGCGTCCGCCTTGGCATCCGCCGGCAACGTCCCATCGGGATCGTCGATCTCGACCGCCAGGTGCATTCCTCCCTGGAGATCGAGACCGAGCTTGAGCGCCGACTCCCGCTCTCCCGTCGGACCCTCCTTGGGCAGCAGGGCCCAACCGCAGAGCAGCAGCAGCACCCCGATGATGATGAGGCGCCCTCTTACCGTACCGAACATCCGCGTCTATTCAGAGCTGGTTCCGTGCAGATTGGCCTGTTCAAAGCCTCGGAAGGTAGTTTTCGGGTTCGTGTTCCGAAAGGTCGCGGGCCCGATGTTGTCCGGTCGGTAGCGTCGAGCTCGGTTAAGGAGCCGATACCCTTTGGACGAATGATGCCGAATCGAGAACCGCTCCTCCCATGATCGGGATCGCATCCAGCTCGGAGCTCGCGGCCGCCGCCGGAGCACGCCTCTCCGAGGTCGGTGGCAACGCCGTGGACGCGGCCCTGGCGGCGGCGCTCGTCGCGGCCGTGACGGAGCCGGGTGTCTGCTCCCTGGGCGGTGGGGCTTTCGTGATGATCTGCCCTCCGCAGCGGGAGCCCGTCCTGATCGATGGCCATGTGGAGATGCCGGGGCGCGGCCTGCCGCCCGAGCGGCTGGGCGGTGGCCGCATCGACATCTGCATGGAGTACGGCGGAGGCGTGGCGACGACCGTCGGGCCGGGTTCGGTGGGAACGCCGGGTCTGCTGGCGGCCTTCGACGTCGCCTCGCGCCGCTACGGGAAGGTCGACTGGGCGGGTCTGTTCGAGCCCGCCATCGAGCACGCTCGCCGCGGGTTTCCGCTCTCCCAACCCTCCTACGATTATCTCGTCTACTCGGCGGAGCCGGTGTTCGGTTGGGACCCGCCCAGCTTCGCGGCCCTCCACGACGCTGCCGGAGAGCTGCTCCCTCGAGGTGCACCGGTTCGGATCGGCGGCCTGGCCGAGAGCCTCCGCACCGTCGCGGAGGAAGGACCGTCGGCCCTGTACGGGGGAAGCCTGGGACAACGGATCGTCGATGGCTTGGCGGTGGGGGGCGGCGTGCTCACGACGGCCGACCTGGAGGCGTACGAAGCCGTGGTTCGTCCACCACTGCATGTGAGGGTGGACGGCTGGGATATCGCCACGACCCCCATGCCATCTCGGGGCGGCGCCGTGCTGGCGGCGCTCCTGATCCTCCTCGAGGGCCATCCCAAGCGCGAGTGGGACGAGACCGAGCTCCACCGCCTCATCCGGGCACAGGAGGTCGTCTTCCGTCACGAGACGGAGCTCGTGCGGGGCTTTTCGGACCGGGAGGTGAGGGCGCGCGAGCTCCTCGGCGCTGCACATGGTGCTTTGCGGGCGGCCCTCGAGAGTAACTCCACAGTCCATACGTCGGCGATCGACTCGGAGGGTCTCGCCTGCTCGGTGACGATCTCGGCCGGATACGGCTCCGGCGCCATGCCGGGGGGCACGGGGATCTGGATGAACAACTGCCTGGGCGAGATCGAGCTCAGCCCGGAAGGCTACCATGCCCTTGAGCCAGGCAGTCGCCTCCACTCGAACATGGCTCCCACCATCGCTCGGCGTGAGGACGGAGCGGTGCTGGCGATCGGATCGCCGGGGGCGAGCCGGATCCCCACCGCCGTGTTGCTCACCCTGCTCTACGACCTTCGAATGGATCTGCCCCTGCAGGAAGCGGTAGACAGTCCGAGATTGCACGTGGTGGTCGAGGACGACGGGCTTCGTGTCGACTTCGAGGACGGACTCCCGGTCGACCGCCTCGACGTCCCGCAACGCCGCTTCGAGCGATCGATGTACTTCGGCGGCGTGGCGGCCGTTCGGCTCGACCCGGACGGCTCGTTCTCGCTGGCTGCCGATCCCCGGAGAAGCGGCTCGACGGCCCTCCGGTAGGCGCGGAGAAGGAACGGAGTGGATGATGGTGGCGACCCTCAGCAAGGGGCCGTGATGGCTTCGACATCGGCAACGGCGCGCTCGATGCGAGCCCAGCGTGCGTCGACCACTGCCGGCCGAGCGTCGGCCAGCCGGGTCGTGACGATCCTGGCCGCGCTCCTGACGCTCGCCGGCTGCTCGGTGGGCTTTCGCACCGGCGGGCCGGCAGGTACGACCGGGAGCGCCGGCGAGGAGGCGCCGGACGGGAAGCAGGAAGAGATGAAGCCGTACCGGAGCGTGGTCACGAAGGAGGCGGTCACCGACTCCGGGCTGTTCGTGCTGCATCGGATCGGCGACAAGCTTCTGTACGAGATCCCGGACTCGATGCTGGGGCGTGAACTGCTGCTCGTGTCACGGCGTGCCAAGACGGCCGAGCGGCTCGGCTTCGGCGGCA
Source organism: uncultured Gemmatimonadota bacterium (assembly GCA_964510615.1). Taxonomy (GTDB): domain Bacteria; phylum Gemmatimonadota; class Gemmatimonadetes; order Palauibacterales; family Palauibacteraceae. The sequence goes on along the minus strand of CAZEBA010000012.1, from coordinate 3,537 downwards.
TGAAGAACAACACCCAGACGCTCCGCTGGCAACGGCAGGCCGATCGCATCCTGCTCCGGGTGAGCTCCCACGAGCTGGTGGCGGCGGACTCGCTGCCCATCTACGAGGCCGTGGTCAACGCCAGCTTCGAGCCCATCATCAAGGCGTTCGACATCGAGGCCGTGAACGAGGATTCGACGGCCGTGGTGATCGACGTCACCAAGCTTTACGCCGGGGACGTGAAGCTGCTCGGTCTCAGCCAGCCGCTTCGGGAGAGGTTCAAGATCGGCGCCCTGGACGAGAGCCGGAGCTACATCGACTGGGCCAAGAGCTTTCCGCGCAACATCGAGGTTCGGGTCGTCCTCACCTACTCCGCCTCGGAGCCGCCGACCAACGCGTCGACCGAGACGATCTCGCTGGAGATGAACCACTCGATGATCCTCCTGCCGGAGGAGCCGATGCGGCCGCGGCTGTGGGACGAGCGGGTCGGTTTCTTCCGTGTCTCACAGGTGGATTACGGGCTCAGCGACCAGAAGACCGTGACCCGACGCTACATCACCCGCTGGCGCCTCGACCCGAGCGACACGACCGCCTTCCGAAGGGGCGAGCTCGTCGAGCCGGTGAAGCCGATCGTGTACTACATCGACCCGGCCACACCCGAGAAGTGGAGGCCGTACCTGAAGCAGGGCGTGGAGGACTGGCAGGTCGCCTTCGAGGCGGCCGGCTTCAAGAACGCGATCCTCGCCAGGGATCCCCCGACGGCGGAGGAGGATCCCGAGTTCAGCCCGGAGGACGTCCGCTACTCGGTGATCCGCTGGTTTCCGTCGGAGACCCGGAACGCGTTCGGCCCCCACGTGCACGATCCGCGGAGCGGCGAGATCCTCGAATCCGACATCGGCTGGTATCACAACGTCGTCAACCTGGTGCGGAACTGGTTCTTCGTGCAGACGGCAGCGGCCAACCCGGACGCCCGCAAGGTGCAGTTCGATGACGAAGTGATGGGACAGCTGATGCGGTTCGTGGCCGCCCACGAAGTGGGTCATACGCTCGGCTTCCCGCACAACATGAAGGCGAGCTCGGCCTACCCCGTGGATTCCCTGCGATCGGCCAGTTTCACCTGCCGCATGGGCACAGCGCCGTCGATCATGGACTATGCCCGCTTCAACTACGTCGCCCAGCCGGAGGATGAGGGCGTCTGCTTCATGCCCGACATCGGCCCCTACGACGAGTACGCGATCCGCTGGGGCTACCGCCCGATCCTCAAGGCCGCCACCCCGGATGAGGAGAAACCGATTCTGAACCGGTGGATTCTCGAGCACGCGGATGACCCGATGTACCGGTTCGGCGATCCGAGCCTGGTCGACCCCACCTCGATGTGGGAGGCGATCGGCGACGACGCCATGCGCGCGAGCGACTACGGGATCGCCAACCTGGAGCGGATCGTCGAGCACCTCATCGAGTGGACGTACGAGGAAGGAGAGGAGTACGCCGAGCTCGAGGAACTCTATGGGGAAGTGCTCGACCAGTGGAACCTTTACATGGGCCACGTGGCGGCGAACGTGGGCGGGGCGGTCGAGACCCGAAAGACGTACGACCAGGAGGGACCGGTCTTCGAGTTCGTTCCGGCGGAAACTCAGCGACGGGCGATGGAGTTTCTCGCCCGCCAGGCCTTCGATCCGCCTGTCTGGCTCGTCCCTGAGGCGATCGTGAGCCGGATCGAAAACGTCGGCGCGGTGGAGCGCATCCGCATGCTCCAGGTGCAGACTCTCGCCCAGCTGATGCAAGCGGGACGAATGCAGCGGCTGATCGAGGCGGAGTCCCGCTTGGGATCGGACGCCTACGGGCTCGGCGAGCTGCTGGCGCATCTGCGCCGGGACGTCTGGGGAGAGCTTGGCGGCGCCGAGCCCATCGGCCTCTACCGTCGGAACTTCCAGCGCGGCTATCTCGATCTGGTGGCCAGGCTCATGAGCAGCGAGGGCGCGGAGACCACGAGCTCGCCCGGAGCGTCGTCCTTCCTCACGCCGGTGAACGTCTCGCAGTCCGACATCCGACCGCACCTGCGCGGCGAGCTCGAAACGCTGCAGCGGCAGGCCCGAGCCGCGCTGTCGCGCGGCCTGGATCAGGAGACGGCGCTCCACCTGCAGGACGTGCTGGCCCGGATCGAGGAGATCCTCGAGCCGCGGGACTGACCGCCCGCGCT
>CAZEBA010000012.1:0-1258 GCA_964510615.1 uncultured Gemmatimonadota bacterium | reverse complement strand
CGGATCGAAGCCGACGAATCGGTTCGGGCTCGGCCCGGTCTCCACCGCCCAGATCCGGTCGTTCTCATCCACGGCCATCGCGTATGGCCGTGACGAGGCTCCGCTCGGCATCTCCCACTCCTCGAACCCGCCCGTGCCAGGGCTGTAACGACCCAGATAGCCCGCAGCGTAATCGACGTACCAGACAGCCCCGTCCGAGGTGAGAACCAGCCGGCGGGGGCGCGCCTCGTCACGAGGCAGTTCGACCTCCTCCAGTGCCATCGTCTCCGGATCGATGGTGGCCAGCTTGTTGGTGCCGAAGAGTGCGATCCACGGCCGTCCGTCCGCCGCCACGACGATCCCGTACGGGCGGGCGCTCGGCGTCGGTACGTCGGCAAGGCGGATCCGGTCCGTGGCCGTGTCCAGGTGTCCGACCACGTTTCCGCCCTGGACGGTGAACCAGATCGTCCCATCGGGCGCGAACACGAGGGTGTGCGGGTCACGAGCCGGCGGGTCGGGCGTGGCAATCCGGGTGATCTCTCCGCTCGCCGGATCGAGTCGGCCGACGTACGCCGCGAGGTTGCCGGCGTACCAGACGATGCCATCCGCATCCACGATCAGGTTGTGGGGACCGCTTCCGGCCGGGAGATCGAAGCGCTCGAACTCGCCCGTCTCCGGATCGAACACCGCCGCGTAGTGGCTTCGCTGTCCGACGAACCATACGCGACCGTCGGGGGCGACGAAGGGATCGCGAGGCCGGCTCTCCTCCCAGGGAACGAGCCACTCCGTGATCACGACGGAGTCGGCGGGCGTGGCCGCCGGCGCGGGCGGCGGCGGGATTGGCGAGCCAGCCAACGGGCCGTGCGCCAGCAGGAGCACCAGGGCGGAGTATGGCGACATGAGGCGGACCTTTCTCACGACGAGAAGCCCCGGCCGCCGAGGCGGCCGGGGCTCGAGCGCGGTCGGGGGTCGCGCTCTAGTTGAACATGTACTGTATCCCGATCTGCATGCGCCACCGCGACTGCTCGCTCAGATCGGGATCGAAGGTGTGGTCGATCATGTTGAAGGTGAATACGGGCGTACCGTCCGCCTCGAACCGGGTCAGCGCTAACGGATTCGTCGCCGCCGGGTTGGCCACCTGCCGGACCCCCCAATCGGAGCTGATCAGATTCCCCAGGTTCAGGATGTCGAAGTTGAGCCGGATCGTGCTCTCCGAGCCCGGATTGCCGAACTTGAAGTCCTGCATGAGCTTGAAGTCGATGTTCGACCAGAACGGGTT